>CAJOHR010000001.1 GCA_905234425.1 uncultured Oscillospiraceae bacterium
CATGATGTCGAAGATGGCCTCCGGCGTCAGCTCCGCTGTTTGAGAGAGCTTCTTCATTCGCACCGCCTGGGACAGGGACGGGGTACAGCACTCGCTCTGTATAATGTCCCACAGCTCCGCCTGTTCCTGTTTTGTGAGATAGGACAGCTCCACCGCCGGAGACAGGGCGATCTTCTGTTCGTCCACCATGTCCAAGAGCGGCTTTGCCAAATTGGTCAGGCGGATATATCGGCGGATTGTATCCCCACTTACGCCAGCCTGTTCAGCAACAGCATCATCGGAACGATAATTCGACGCAACTTGCGGCGAATTCTTTGAAGGCCTACCCGCTTGATGCTTCATGGCCTCCAGCTTCATCTTATAGGCAAACGCCTTTTCACTGGGCAGCAGGTTTTCCCGCTGGATGTTGCTGTCCACCATCAGGATCACGGCCTCGTCGTCGGTCATGTCCCGCACCAGTACCGGGAGCTTGTCCAGGCCCAATTTGAGGGCCGCTGCGCGCCGCCGGTGGCCGGAGACGATCTCGTACCCATCCTCCACCGGCCGGGCCAGGAGCGGCGATAATACGCCGTATTGGGCAATACTCTCACACAGGGCGTCCATGGCTTCATCGTTCTTCAACTGGAAGGGGTGGTTCCGGAAGCCGTGCAGCTCCTCCAGCCGAAGCTCCAACAACTGCTCCTTCATCGGGACGCACCCCCTTCCGGCAGGGAGGCACATAGCTCCCGCGTCACCGGGTGATAGCGGTACACCGCCGGGCCAGAATCCAGGGAAAACAGGTATCCAGAAATCGGCACATTCGTGTTTTTCGCCGTGAACGGAGCCGGAAGCCCTTGATTTTCCTGGGTTTTCGGATGCGGGTGCATTTGCATCTGCGATTTGGGTACAGAGGAGCTCGGTCATCTGGAGATGGTTGGCACATTGGTCCATCAGCTGACCAGGAATCTTTCGGATGATCAAATCAAGGATCAGGGCTTTTCGCCTTATTTTGTGGATCATGGCACCGGGGTTTATCCGGCTTCTGCCGCAGGTTTCCCATGGACTGCGGCAAGTATGCAGGTCAAGGGTGATCCCATCACTGATCTTACTGAAGATATGGGCGCGGAGCAGAAGGCTCGCAGCACCTATGATAACATTCTGCTGCTCTCCGATGATCCGGATGTAAACAAGGTCATTCAATTCCTGCGGGAACGGGAAATCGTGCACTTCCAACGCTTCGGCGAGGCTTTGGAGCTGCTGCGGGATCAGCTCGATCGCAGGAATATTTATCAAATGAATCCTGCACGTTCTCTCTGAGTTTTACGCCCCCGTACATCAAAGGTTTTCTATGACGTACGGGGGCTCCCGTGAGTATTCCGGCGGTCGGAAATGCCGGGCATAGGGCATGTACCTCCTGTTGAGGAGCAGCCCAATCAGATCATTCGATCAGGCTCTTATCCAGCCTGTACACCCACGCATGGACCGGTGGTTCGCTGGATTTGCAGGGATGGTACAGAAGAATTCACAAGAAGCGTGAACGGGACGCCTCGCAGGCTCACAAAAAATACACGCAAAACTTCACATGGGGCACTATCGGAAACCGGAAATATGGAGTATAATGGATAGGTACAAATGTGGACAGGAGGTATAAATCTATGCTTGATCTTAAAGCGAAAAAGATGATGGCGCCCGATGGTCCCGGAGGCCCCGGAGGTCCCGGAGGCCCCGGAGGTCCTGGAGGCCCTGGAGGTCCTCCGATGAGCGCAGGATATGTGGAGGTTCGGCCGGAAACGGACTGGATTCTGACCGAGTCCATAGCCTATCCCAAGGGAATCGTGCTCTATGAAGGCCATCTTCCCGCTGCTCCCGAAGGATTGGCGCTGCTCATGACGGTAGACGGCATCCCCACCGCCATCGCTCCCGGCGTATATCCCGGGAAGGTTCAATTCATTGTCTACACTCTGACCACTATTCCCAAGGAACAGGCTGAAATGAGCAGCGGCGATTTCCGGATCGCCCTTCATATCAAGGACGGTGAACTCCAGAAGACAGGTTTGGAGGCTGTGGCCGGGAACTATCAGGTAGAGGATCACACCATTTCCGGCGTGGAGCTGACCACAGATCTGGGCGATTTCAACGGAATCTTCGTCACGGCGGACAAGGAGGACTCCAAGCCCTTTGTGATCCGGGACAGCGTGTTCCACGGCAAGGGCAGCGGAAACAGCGAGGGCAAAGGCGCCTGCGTCACAGCGGTCGGAAACGCCAATGTGAAGCTGGACAACGTGGAGTTCTGGAACCACGGCACTCTCACAGCCGTTATGGCCAGCGGTAAGGCAAAGGTGGAGGTTGCAAACTCCGTGATCTACGGCGCTCGGGATTTTACTGCCGGCAAGCTCTGCCCCTGGGTTCTCGGCATCAACGGCAGCAACCGGCTGACCAACGCCATTGACGAGGCCAAGGTCTACTACCACGACAGCATTGTGGTTGCGCAGAGCTGGGCTGCGCTCTCTACCGACGCCGGACGGGGCGTCCGTCTGGTGGGTGAAAATCTGTTCTCCGGCATCGGCCGGCTGGAGCCCTACAACGAGGCGCATGCTGCGGACTATACCGCCGCCCCGGAACTGAACGGGAAAAAATACGGCTTTTATCTCGGAAACAGCGCCATCGGCGAGTGCGGTTATATCAACTATGCCGACACAGGCTTCCACAACAGCTTCAAGGACGTGACCTTCTATTCCCCCGATTACATCTTCATTCTCTCTACCGCAAAGGCATCCATTGACGTGACGGGAGACAGCACCCTGTATTCTGGCCGTTTCGGCGTGCTGCTCCACAAGAATCAGGGCGGCACCGTTTCTCTCCAGGGCGGCAAGGTCCATGCGGAGCGCGCCCTCTTCCTCATAAAGAGCTGGTCGGAAACCGATCCGGACGGTTGCTTCTGCAACATGGTCTGCGACGGAACGGATATCTCTCTGGGGAAAAACGGCGTGATCTATCAGCTCATGTCCAGCGATGACGTGGGTCTGACTCCCGGCGGAGACAGTGTCTATGTGGTCCCCCAGGAGGAAGCGGATCTGTCCCGGATCCAGCGTCTCCCGGAGACCTACAAGACCCAGAAGATCATCCAGGGCTTCCCGCCGCATATCCAGTATCCCGTCTACGTTGCAGACGGTAAGGAGATCACGGTGCAGGGCAACGTACAGGAGTTCCTGAAAGCCAATCCCGGGGCAGAGCCTCTGATTGTGGACGCCTCCAACCGGATCTCTCCCGCCACTTTGACGCTCAAGAATCTGAAAGCCGCAGGCGACGTTTATAACGGCGTCTACAAGCGCATTCAGGTACTGGAGGTCACTCTGGAGAACGCGGAGCTGACCGGCGCCGTTTCCAGCGCTTACACCTATCATGTGGACGAGAACGAAGTCCCCTGCCCCGGCGCAAGATATGCCAAATCCGGGAAAGAGGACGAGCATCTCGGCATCGGCCGGGTGAGCAACACAGCGGCGCCCGCCATCAACAATCCGGTCCATCTGACGCTGCGCGCCGGGTCAGTCTGGAATCCCACTGGAACCAGCTATCTGGAGTCTCTGGACTGGGCAGAAGACAGCCGGATCAACGGTACCGTCCGTGTAGATGGCATTGAAATATCATCGCCCGGTCAATACACCGGCAATATCATTGTAAACGCCTGATTTAAAAAGCTTCGGCAGTTCTCGCTGCCGAAGCTTTTATATACCATACAAAAAACAGCCGGGAAATTCCCGGCTGTTTTTACACTTCATCATCCTCATCCAGCATCCAGAAAAAACGATGGCTGCCGATGGTTGTTATATATTTCTGTTCTTCGTGCCACTTGGATTGTGTAATTGCGGGATTATACCACAGATCCGCCCTTTCCTCGGTGACACGGTCTCCTTTATCGAATACACGAGAAACAGAATTCCGAACCTCATCGGTCACATTGGAATAGCTGGTAAGCATCACTTTATACGTATCTATGTACTCATCAATGGAGAAATCATACCGAAGCATGCCTTCTCGGATGCACTGGGCGACCATCATCTGTCCTCTTTCGCCTTCGCCTCCTGCTTCGCACATGACGATCCGTTCCACCGTCTCCCGTTCGTAATCGGTGAGCTCAAATTTGGTATCATCATAATCATACACCGGAGAAGTATCCGTATGTATGATTTCCGTTTCCTTTTCAGTGGTCAGCACTGCGGAAGTCTCCTGTGCCATTGCGGGACCGGCCATGCCGTCAGGCTGCGCTGTGAACGTAACAGCAGTGGGCTGTTCCGTCTCCACATCAGCCTTTAATCCGGTAGCATAAGCAAGTCCGAAAACAAGAAGCGCGACACAGAGAATACCGAGCGGGAACACTACGCGTAATCTATTTACCATAGTATACTACCTCGCTTGTTATTCACACAAAATAAATCCAAACCACGTTTCTGCGGTGATGATACATCATCTTTGCGCGAATGTCAATGACAAAAGTGTGACACCAAAATCAAGGATACCCACGAAATGGTGGTTATCAAACCGAAAACCACCATATCTAGTCGATCTTTTGTGCACATTGTACATTTTTCGGTTATTAATTTTGTTATATATAATGTATCCAAAATGTAATAATTTTTCGATAAATATCATAACGGAAACAAATTCTCTACTTGCGTATAGTGTGTAACATTGTTACGATATGTCGAAAAAACGTAAATACCGAAGGTTTACGTGGGTTTACATAAATTCTGTTTCTATTTCAATATTTACGATTTTGTAACTATTTTCGACACAATGTTTTATTTATCGTCTATTAATTACAGATTGATACATTTAATGCTTATATGTCTGCTTTTTCTGCTTGTTCTATGTCTTCATACGCACCTACAGATTGTGAGAATTTGATTTTCACACCCCAATATATTGTATAAAACTCATACTCCAATATGGATACAGTTTTGTTTTTGTCGTCTTTGTTTGTGCCTTCTAAGTTCTCTTTCAAAAACAGCACAAATAAATCACGGGAGCATTTGCTCCCGTGACGGTTCATTTCAAGATTCAGAGAAGACGCTTTTGTTTACGCTCCCCTTCCCTGCTCCAGCATCTTAATAAAGTCTTCCTCGTACAGTACAGGTATTCCAAGCTCCTCTGCCTTACGCAGCTTGGAGCCCGCACCGGGGCCGGCTATCACATAGTCCGTCTTTTTCGATACGCTCCCGGAGGCTTTTCCGCCGAGCTGTTCGATCCGTTCAGCGGCTTCCTGCCTTGTCATCTTCTCCAGCGTTCCCGTTAAGACAAAGGTCTTTCCCGTAAAACTGCTCTCCTTGATTTCTGTCAGACAACGCATATTCAGCCCTTCTGCTTTCAGGGCCTTAATCAGCTCTCGGTTGTTCTCCCGCCCGAACCAGTCCAGAATATTTCGGGCTGTAATCTCTCCGATATCCGCAACCTCGGTCAGCATATCCTGGTCCGCATCCTGGATTGCCTCCAGCGTCCGAAAGTGACCCGAAAGGGCTCTGGCCGCCTTGGCTCCCACCTGTCGAATACCCAGAGCAAACAACAGGCGCCACAGGTCGTTTTCCTTGGACTTCGCAATGGCATTGACCAGATTTTGCGCCGATTGCTGCCCCATGCGTTCCAGGGGCACAAGCGCCTCCTCCGTCAGCCGGTAAAAGTCTGCCGGTGTATTCGCCAGCTCCGCATCTACCAGCAGCTCTACGATCGCGCTGCCCAAGCCGTCGATATCCATAGCGTCTCTGGAGGCAAAGTGGGTCAGAAATCGCACCTTCTGGGCGGGGCAGGTATCACTGATGCAGCGGATCGCCGCTCCATCTGGATCCCGAACCGTTTTTTCCCCGCAGACAGGGCAGCGATCCGGAATTCTATAGGGCTCGGTCTTCTCCGGACGCTTGGAGAAGTCCACCTCCAGAATCTCCGGAATGATCTCTCCCGCCTTGCGGATCGTCACGGTGTCCCCTACCCGGATATCCTTTTCCGATATGAAGTCCTGATTGTGAAGCGTGGCGTTTGTCACCGTGGTTCCGGCCAGACGGACAGGCTCCACCACCGCTTTCGGCGTCAGAACGCCGGTGCGCCCAACCTGGATCACAATCTCTTTGACGACCGTGGACTTGATTTCCGGCGGGTATTTGTAGGCGCAGGCCCAGCGAGGAAATTTTGCGGTGCTCCCGAATCGCTCGCGAAGCGCCAGATCATCCACCTTCGCCACTGCGCCGTCGATATCATAGGAATAGGCGTCCCTGTTTTCACCGATCCTCCGGATCTCCTGCTCCGCCTCCTCCGCCGTGGCGCACAGGCGGTACGGGATCACCTTGAAGCGCAGCTCCCGCAGATAGTCCAGGGTCTCGGAGTGGCGGGAAAAGGTTTTTCCCTCGCAGAGCTGGAGGTTAAACACCAGGATATCAAGCTGCCTTTTCGCCGCAATCTTTGGGTCAAGCTGCCGGAGGCTCCCTGCCGCCGCGTTCCGCGGATTTGCAAACAGCGATTCCCCCTTCGCTTCCCGCTCTTCATTGAGTCGGTGAAACACCTTTTTCGGCATAAACACCTCGCCGCGAACGATGAGCCGTTCCGGTGCGCCCTCCAGCTTCAGCGGAACAGAGCCGATGGTTTTTAAGTTTTCTGTCACATCCTCACCCACGGCGCCGTCTCCCCGGGTCGCGCCGCGGACAAACAATCCATTCACATACTCCAGCGCAACAGAGAGGCCGTCTACCTTGGGCTCCACGCTGTAGCGCCGTTCCGGCGCTTCCTCCGTGATCCTGCGGTCAAACTCCTCCAGTTCTTCCATGGAGAACACATCCTGAAGGCTCTCCATAGGGACCTGGTGGGTCACCTGCGCAAAGGCGTTCAGCGCCTTACCGCCCACCCGTTTTGTGGGGGAATCCTCCGCGGCAAAACCCGGATTGTCCCGCTCCAGCTCCTCCAGCATAGTCATAGTCCTCCAGCTTGGGGTCATCCAGGACATAGTATCTGTAATTCGCCTCATTCAGTTCCGCCGTCAGAGCGGCGATCTCCTCTTTTGCTGTCATAATTCTTCCTTTCCTTCTGGAGATTTATTCTCCCGCGTCCTTCCCGGCGTCCTCGTTGATCTGCAGATTCGTATAGCTTCCTGGTACCGGTCCCAGAAGCACGGTTTCGGCAACGCAGAGATCCGAAGTCACATGATCCTGCACCGTTCCGGTGGGCAGCAGGATCAGAAGATCCAGAGAGACCTCCAGCATGATCCTGTGCAGGGTCTGGTTGATCCCGGCCTCGGTGAATTCTCCCTTGAATGCAGCATCTGAAGAGGACACGGATATGATCCTTACGGGGATCTCCGGTCCGTGACCGGAAAGAAGCTCCGTTCCCGTCAGATTTCCAAGGGGGATGCTGATCCGGTTTTCGTCGATCTTGTAGATCTCCTGATCCAGCTCGCTGAGCAACCGGTTTTTCAGTCGGTTCATCTCCTGCATATTGGTGGTCAGAGCCGTAACCGTGCCGGTATCATTCTTTTCCAGGGTGATCAGATCTCCATATCGGATATTTCCGTCGGCAATCAATCGGTTCACCGCGTCTGTGATCTGGTTGGAGGCAGCATCATCCACGGTGGCGACCGCCAAAGCTCTGACCAATGGATCGATCCTGGCCCGAACTGCCGCAGTGACAAAAAAGCTCAGGGCGCAAAGCAGCACAAATACCGGCAGAAAACGGCGCCGTTTTCTCATGGAGCCACACCTCCACGCTATTGTATGCCGGTTGAACCAGTGGAATTCTTGATCAGGTTTTCTTTTTCATGTGGGCGCTGGCCTGCTTGAGCATCAGTTTTTTCGTGCCCACTTTGTCGAACGCCACCTCCAGCAGCGCGTCTCCGGCCATGGGAATCACCGTAAGGACCAATCCCGGACCAAAGACCGTGTGCTCCACCTGATCCCCTTTTCTCAGCTCCAGCATCGGCGTATTGGACCGGGGCTTCGGGACCGCCTTGGGGCGATATTGCATCGGTCCGGGCTTGCCGGTGAAGTCCGTTTGACGCGATCCGTAGCTGCTGCGGCGCTCTTTTCGACGGGACCCGGAAATACAATCCTCCGGGATCTCGCCCAGGAACCGGGAGGCTCTTCCAAATGTGGTGCGGCCATACAGCATCCGCTGCCTGGCATAGGAGACGTACAGCTTATGCTTGGCTCTGGTAATGGCCACATAGCAGAGCCGGCGTTCCTCCTCCAGCTGATCGGGATCGGATAAGACCCGATTCCCGGGAAACAGCTCCTCCTCCATTCCAACCAGGAATACCACCGGGAATTCCAGTCCCTTGGCACTGTGCATGGTCATCATCACAGCGGCGTCAGCTTCCCGGTCATAGCGCTCAATGTCCGTATAGAGACTGACCTCCTCCAAAAAGCCCCCAAGGGTCGCGGAATCGGTCTTTCCGGCGTATTCGATCAGGCTGGATTTCAACTCCAGCACATTTTCCTTTCTCGTCTGGTTTTCCGGATCGTCCTTTGCTTCCAGCATGTGCAGATACCCTGTTCTGCTGAGGACCTGATCATAGAAGTCCGGCAGAGACATGGTCTCCACATCCCTTCGAAGGGATTCGATCATCTCGGAAAAGGCCAGGAGCTTGTTCGCCGCTTTTTCCAGAGATGGATAGCCCTTGGGATCGGCGATCACATCATACAGGGGAATATTGGCGGCTGCTGCCTGGCGCTCGATGGTCTCCATGGTTTTCCCGCCAATGCCTCTGGCCGGCAGATTGATGATCCTGCGGAGCCGCAGATCGTCGGTGGTATTGTGGATCAGGCAGAGATAGGCCAGCATATCCTTGACCTCCGCCCGGTCAAAGAAGCGCATGCCGCCGATGATCCGGTAGGGGATCCCGTTTTGCTGGAAGGCACGCTCCAAAGCGTTGGACTGGGCGTTGGTCCGATAGAGCACGGCATGATCCCGGAAATGCCGGCCTTTGGTCAGCCCGGTCAGGATCCGGGAGGCCACATGGGAGGCCTCGTCCGATTCATTGTAGGCCTCGTACAAACTGATCCGGTCTCCCTGATCGTTGTCCGTCCACAGGGTTTTGCCCTTCCTTCCCCGATTGTTGGAAATTACGGCGTTGGCCGCCTCCAGAATATACTTGGAGGACCGGTAGTTCTGCTCCAGCCGGATCACCCTGGCGTCCTCGTACTGCTCCTCAAAACACAGGATGTTTTCGATGGTGGCGCCGCGGAATCGATAGATGGACTGGTCGTCGTCTCCCACCACGCATATGTTCTCATAGCCGCCGGAGAGGAGCGTGGCCAGGAGATACTGGAGATGGTTGGTATCCTGATACTCGTCGATGAGCACATAGCGGAACTTCCGCTGATAGTACTCCCTGACGTCGTCAAAGCCCTGGAGCAGCCGGACCGTCAATAGGATGATGTCGTCAAAATCCACGGCGTTGGCCGCCTGGAGCTTTCGCTGGTAGCCCAAATAGGCCTGCCCGATCCTGGTTGCCCGGAAGTCGGCCTGCCCTCTGGCGTTTTCGATGTACTCCTCCGGGGAAATCAGCCGGTCCTTTGCTGCGCTGATGGCGTTGAGCGCGGATTTGGGCGGAAAGGACTTTTCGTCAAAATCCATATCCCGAATGACCTCCTTCATGACTCGCTCGGAATCAGAGGCGTCGTAGATGGTAAAGCTCCTGTCATAGCCCAGCCGGTCGATCTCCCGGCGAAGGATCCGGCAGCAGGCCGCGTGAAAGGTCATGGCCCAGACGTCTGTTGCGGTCTCGCCCAGCATATCCTCCAGCCGCTCCTTGAGTTCGCTGGCCGCCTTGTTGGTAAAGGTAATGGCAATCACATTCCAGGGCTTGGCCGGCTCCAAGGCGCAGAGGCTTTCCGCCCGCGATCTATGCTCCGGGTCCGGGTGCTCCGCGTAATCCGCAAGGAATTCCACATCCTCCTCGGTGATTTCCTCCGGAATCTCCTGGCTGTCCGAGGCTCTGCCGTATCGGATCAGATTGGCGATCCGGTGGATCAATACCGTGGTCTTCCCGCTGCCCGCTCCGGCCAGAAGGAGCAAAGGTCCCTGGGTCGTCATGACCGCCTGGAGCTGCATGGGATTCAGGTCCCTGTGGGGCATCGCAATGACCTTTCGGCGCGCCTCGATAAATCGTTGTTTTTCCCGCTTGTTCATAGCGTCTCCTTTAACTTCTGATAGTCTTTTCCTGTATTTTATCACACATCCCTTATGACCGTCAAACAAAAAGGAAGGGCCGCAGCCCTTCCAAATTTCTCTTTCCCATTTCGTTCATTCCTCCCCCAGAAGCTCCCGGAGTCTTTGCAGGGCTTTTCGCTCGATCCTGGATACCTGGACTTGGCTGATCCCCATGGCGGCGGCGGTCTTGTCCTGGGTCATGCCACGATAGTACCGCATCTGAATCACAGCCTTGTGTCGTGGCTCCAGTGCGCCAATGGCGTCCCGCAGAGAAACCGTCTCCAGAATCCGTTCCTCAATGTCCTCTCCCGGAATGAGCTGTTCCAGGCTGCATCCATCCTCAGAGGCAGGCCGCTGCAGGGAATCCGCAGGCAGCGCCGCCGTCTCCGCCGCCGCCACCTCTTCCACTGTCAGACCCACCGCATCCGCCACCTCACTGAGCAGCGGCTCCCGTCCAAGGGTGACGGTTAGCTGACTTCTGGCCGTACGGATCTGGGCCGCCTGCTCCTTTAAGGTTCTGCTGACCTTGATGCTGCCGTCGTCCCGGAGAAATCGGCGGATCTCTCCGGCAATTTTTGGCACTGCGTAAGTGGAAAACTGGGTGCCGAATTCCAGATCAAAGCCGTCAATCGCCTTTAGGAAGCCCACGCACCCAAGCTGATAAAGGTCATCGGATTCCACGCCCCGTCCCATAAACCGCCGGGCCACGGACCAGATGAGCCCGGAGTTCTCCAGAATCATCCGCTCCTTGGCCTCCTGATCTCCGCCCGCTGCCCGTTCCAGCAGTTCCGTACTCACAGATCCCCTTCTTCCCCGCCGCGGATTCTTCTCTCCATGATCACCTTTGTGCCCTGTCCCGGCTGGGATTCCACCGTCAGGGAGGACATGAAGCGTTCCATGATCGTAAAGCCCATGCCGCTCCGGTCGCTTCCGCCGGTGGAAAACATAGGCGTTCGGGCCGCCGCAATATCGGGAATCCCCACGCCTTGATCCGTCACCGTGATTTGCAGCAGGCCTCCTTCATATATGACGCAGCTGACCAGGATCTCTCCCACGGAATTTGGATAGCCGTGAACAATGGAGTTGGTCACCGCTTCGCTGACCGCCGTTTTGATATCCGCCAGCTCCTCCAGGGTCGGGTCCAGGGAAGCTGCGAAGGCAGACACCGCCGCTCTGGAAAACGCTTCGTTTCGGCTGTAGCTCGGAAATCGCAGCTCCATTTTATTCTGTACGGTCTGCTCCCGGTTCATCGTTTTATCCCTCCCTTGATCTCCGCGATTTGTTCAATTCCGGCAGCGGAAAAAACCTTCATGGGCTGACTCTGCACATTGGTCAGCGTCAGCGTTCCGCCCAGCTCCCGCATTCTGCGAACGCTTAAGATCACGATGGCAATTCCCGAGGAATCCATAAAGGATACATCCCGAAAATCCAGGACACAGCGGCGGGGCATATTGGCGTCGATTTTTTCCGAGATCGTATTCATGGCCTGCTTTGCCTCATGGTGATCAATTTCTCCCGATAGCGTGATGGTCATCTGCCTGTCCTGCAAAAAGCTCCTGATGTACATTGAATCGCTCCCATTCTGCGATATTTTCCGGTTTATTATATAAAAACGCACGGAACAATGCTGTCGAAGCATGTCTGTGCGTTTCATTGTTTTTATTTATAGGGTGGAAAGCGCCTCTCCGGCGGCGTAAACGGAGCCGCAAACAAGAATCAGCGTGTCCTTTTCCGCATATTCCTTTGCAATGTTGAGTCCTTTCCTGACAGATTGCGCCGTGTCCACAGGACACCACGCTTCCGCAATCTCCTTAAGCTCCTCAACCGGAAGGGACCGGGGCAGATTCACCGTGGCGGCGATCATACGGCAGGCCCGTTTGGCAACCATGGGAATACAGGTATCGCAGTCCTTGTCCCGCATCATGGCCATGACGGCAATGATGCTTCGGTCCGTAAACAGGGTATCAAGACAGTGGCAAAGAGCGGCGACGCCATCGGGATTATGGCCGGCGTCAATGAGAATCGGTGGAGATTGGTTTACATAATGTAACCGTCCCGGCCAGTACACGGTGGAAAGTCCTTCCCGGATTTGGTCCGGAGACAATCCCAGGCTGGCGCAAACCGACCAGGCTGCCGCCGCGTTTTCCGCCTGATGATCTCCCAGCAGCGGCAGACGCAGCCGATATCCATCCAGTAAAAGCTCCTGACCGGTTATATCCCGGGAAAGGATCTCCCAGGGAACAGATGGTTTCAGCGGACAGCCGAGGTCTGCGGCCTGTTCCCGAAGGACCTTGGCAGCCGCATCCTTTTGATCCGCCATCACCACGGGACATCCAGGCTTCATGATCCCCGCCTTCTCTCCGGCGATCTTTTCCAGAGTATCCCCCAGGACGGTTGTATGATCCAGGGAAATAGAGGATATACAGCAGGCTGCGGGAGACCGCAGCACGTTTGTCGCGTCGAAGCGGCCGCCCAGTCCCACTTCGATCACCGCATATTCCACACCTGCATTTCGAAAAGCGACAAAGCCAATGGCCGTGACAAGTTCAAATTCATTGATGGGCTCCGACCCCTCTCCTTCCAGCGCCGTTTCCGCCTCCACGACCTCCTCATAAGCCGCAATCAGCGCGTTTTCAGAGATCTGCTCCCTGCCAATCTGGATCCGCTCCCGGAACTCCACCAGATAAGGGGACGTGAACAGCCCCACCCGATATCCTGCGTGCCGGAGGGCTGATTCCACCATGGCGCAGACGCTGCCCTTCCCGTTGGTACCTGCCACATGGATACAGCGATATTGGTCCTGCGGATTTCCAAGACGCTCCATCAGAGGACGAATCCTGTCCAGGGAGGCCTTCGAGGAAAAGGTTTTTCGGCTGTGAATCGCTGCAAGTACTTCTGAATATGTCATGTTACGCGCTCCCCTGTCACCGCTGGAATGTTTGCCTGATCATCATATCAGATGTGTAAATCCGTGTCAACGGACTGCGCGCTTCCACGGATCACTCGTCCCGGCTGTTCATAAGCAGATTATAAGCGGCGATTTATACCATTCAGTATGATCTGCCGTGGACCGGGAATACCGTGCAGCGCGGAAACCTTTGATCCGGATAACGAAAAAACCTGTCCCTTGATCCGGCGTAACACCGGATCAAGGGACAGATCACTGTATTCTCGTATCAAAGAGCGGCGCCCAGGGCTTTGCATGCGGCAGTCTCCGCATCACCGGGAGCATCGTTTGCGATAACGCCTTCGGATACCAGATCGGCACCCATACCGCGGCACCGTGCCTCCCAGTCTCGCATCCATTGGCCGTCGCCCCAGCCATAGGATCCGAACAAGCCGATCCGCTTGCCCGAAAGCTGGCAGTCAGTGAACATGGGCTCGAACTCCCCGTCCTCCAGCTCCTCCGCGCCCATGGCCGGGCAGCCGAAGGCGATGGCGTCATACTCTGCGACCTTTGCGCCGGAGAACTGGTCGGCGGTGAAAAGGGTCACATCGTTGCCGGCGCTTCTGGCTCCGTCCGCTACAGCGTTTGCCATGGCCTCGGTGTTTCCGGTGCCGCTCCAAAATACCACTGCGATCTTGCTCATAACAATCAACCTTTCTATCATTCATTTTACCCGGCTACGGTGAGCCGGTCCATGGTGGCCCCGCACCGCCAGCGGTGGCAATAGACCTCCGTACAGCGCTTGTACTTCCGGAATACGCGCTTCGCCTTCTCCGCATCCCCATAGACCTTCCAGCAGCCCACACACTTGCAATTTTCGGCCTTGTGCTCCATAAACCCCCGCACATCCTCCGGCGGATAGCTGAGGAACAGGCCGATCTCATGGGGGAACTCCGGAGACTGCTTGACGCGCTTCGCCAATTCCCGGACACAGCCCTCCGGACAGGAGACGTCATAGCCCAGCTCACAGAGCATGGCATTGGCGTCCTGACTTTGCAGATCCCGCCGGAGCATCGCCGGACGGTAGACATAGACCAAGGCGTGGCGGACACCGTAACGAAGGGTCAGAGCCCGGAGTCCCTTGGGCACCAGCGTATGGTTCAGGGCCCGCAGCTCCCTGCGAAAGGACTCCTGGGAATCATACTCCGCGGAAAAAAGGCTTCCCGTTTTGATCCCGGCCAGGGTAGGCGCGCATAAACGGATCACAAGCTCTTCAGACAATTCTCTACCCTCCCGGAAAATCAGCTGGCAAGATGGTCCGCCAGCGCCTGCTGCAGTGCGGTAGAGCTGCTGGAATGAACGTGGACAACGGGAACGTTGTTCCGTTTCGCCTCCTGGGAGGCTGCAATCACCATCTTGTGGGACACGGTGGTGGTGAAGACGATCATCAGATCAGGTGAGCCGATCTTTCGCTTCATGGTAGCCCCGTTTTCCTTTGCAAACACCTTGGCCCGATAGCCGTGGGCCTTGCAGATATCCTGATAGCGGCGGACCATACATTCGTTTCCGCCAATAATGACTGCGCTCATAATCAAATCCTTTCTCAGCAATTAGAATAAACTAACCATCGCGCTTTCAAAAGCCCCTGCTTCCAGGGGTTAAAGAGAACTAACTATCTCAGTTATACCATGCCATGCATTCTGTGTCAAGATAAAGTTTCATTATTTTCAAATATTTTTGAATAATGCTGTATAACAATAAATGATTCGGCAGCCGGGACATATCTCCAGGCTGCCGTATGCCGCGTAAAACTACTCCGGTATCAGTCCAAATGCATTGGCCTTCTGTTTAATGGCCTCAAAGCTCTCCGCGCTGATCACATGTTCGATTCTGCACGCGTCTTCGGCGGCGATTTCGGGAGGTACGCCCAATGACTCCAAAAGTGCTGACAAGACCGTATGGCGCTCATAAATACGCGTTGCAATCTCCAGGCCTTTGGGCAGCAGCGTAATGAGCCCTTCCCTGTCCACGGAGACGCATTCCTTTTCCCGCAGGTTTTTCATGGCCACACTGACGCTTGGCTTGCTGAATCCCATTTCATTTGCGATATCAATGGAACGGACATATCCTTTTTTATTGTGCAGAATCAGTATGGTTTCAAGATAATCCTCTGCGGAGGCACGAATTTCAGCCATTTATTCTCAACCTTTCTGCTGAAGCTATTATTAGGTATTTCTAACCAATTGGCCTTATTATAATCGGGATTTTTCATATTGCAATCCCGATCTCATTCCTCTGTGTGAAGGCTATGCGATATCTGCTCCGAGGCGGAGCTTGGGATCAGCACGGGATCCTCCTTCAGATGTTGGCAAAGTCCCTCAAGGATCCGGAAGCTGCAAGGGCTGAGTGCGTGCTCAAGCTGATTCGCCTCCTGCTCCGCTTCCTCGCGCGTCATACCAAGCGATGTGAGAAGATCCTGTATCATATCATGGTATCGGGTCATCTGTACCGCCAGCGCTTCCCCCTTTGGCGTCAGATGAAGAAAGCTGTCGTCGTCAAATATCAGATATCCTTCGGCAGCCATCTTTTTGAGCGCTACGGAAACTGTGGGTCGTGACACATGAAGGATCCTGGAGATGGTTGCGCTTTTCACACAGCCGTTCTCTTTCTTTTGAGAGAAGATGATCCGCATGTAATCTTCCAACCTGCGCTGTTCTATCATTCGCATCACCGTCCTGCGTATTACATTTCAGCAAAAGCCGCCGAGAAGTTAGTAATACTAACACATTGGCAACGATATAATCGATTTTACCGACGAAATCATTATATAGTCCACGCAAACCGTTGTCAAGATTTCTTTGCGGCGCGAATTTCCATACTTTTATTTGGGGGCGGATCGTGCTACTATGGTATGGCGGAAAGGGGGAATTGGTTTGATCCGGCGTTATTTGTTTCGCGTCTTGACTATGGCAGTCGTTTCCGTGTTCCTTCTGTTATCGTGTCAACGGTATATCCATTCCCGTGACGCAGATGATCTGCACATCTCCAACGAAAATCAGATGATTGCTTCCATCCGGCAGGGGCTGCGGAACCATTCCAGCTGCATCACTGTCCGATTCCGGCATCCCGGCAATGTTCTGGATGCGCTTCCGGATACGGCGGGCGCATGGGTCGAAGCGGCTTTGTCGGAGACAGGCGATCCCATGGAGGGAGACTACATTCGTTACCAGTACGGCGGATACGAGATGGAATGCACCGTGGAGCCGGACGGAGACCGGAAAAGCTATCGGGTGGAGATCCGTCCCGTATACTATCTGTATCTGATTCAGGAGGAGGCGGTCACGGCCGAGCTCCGGCGAGTGTATGCGGAATTCGGCTTCGATCAGAATACCTCGGACTTGGATAAACTGGAAACGATTTACGCATTTGTATGCAGCAACGTGCAATACGATCAGGTTCATAAAAAGAATCCCCACTTCCATATGAAATCCACAGCCTACTCCGCCCTGATCCAGCACACTGCCACCTGTCAGGGTTATTCCGTTCTGCTTTACCGTATGCTTCGGGACAACGGGATCAACTGCCGGGTGATTACGGGAACAGCCTCCGGCGAAGCCGGAACCGAATACCATGCCTGGAATCTGGCGGAAGTAAACGGACGGTATTATTATCTGGACGCAACATGGGATGCAGGCAAAACCCGGGACGCCTGGACGTGCTATTTGAAAGGATCCGCGGACTTTTCCGATCATACGCCCGATCCCCGATTTCTTTCCTCCGCTTTTTTGCGGGAGTACCCCGTATCCTTAAAGAACGTATAAGGCCATTGTCGAAAAGATTCTGAAAAAAAGACTTGACAAGGATACGCGCCGTTCCTATAATGTAGACGCGTCTAACCGGCATCGCAGGTTGGTCGCGTTATATTATTCGGCAGAGGTTAGCATTTACTAACATTATTTTTCGCGTGTACGTTAGTATTTTTTAACTTCCGTTGACACTAAGGATCGAGGAGAAACAATGAACAAATGGTATCGAAGACTGCCGATGATCATGGTGGTGATCATGGTGTGTCTGCTGCTTGCGCCGGCTGTGGCGACCATTGCCAGTCCGTCCGCAGCGGAGACCATCTCCCTGGAGGATTCGGAATACTATCTGACCTGGGAGGAATATGTGGCAGCTCACGGCATCGACAACTGGAACTGGAACGACGCCGCCAACGCCATTGAGGGCGTGGCCTTCCACGCCGCGGATCTCTACGAGCAGGGCGACAGCGCCACCGCTTACGAATACGCGAAAGCCACCTATTGGGGCTACTACGAGACCACCGGCTTTGAACGGAACGTTATGAGCTATGTGTCCGGCGCACGGGTCAGCGCGGTGGAGCTCCAGTTCACCACCCTTCGGAAGGCTGTGAAGAAGGATCTTGGCGTGGAGACCGTCCGTGCCGAGGCCCAGACCCTTTCCGATATGCTTCACGAGGACGCCATGGTTCTGAGCCCTGAGGGACCGGTCGCCACACTGTCCGCCGGAACTGCTTCTGATACCTCCGCTTCCACCGGCACCTCCGCGGCCAGCGCCGCCGCCGTATTCGCCGGCGCCTTCGGCATCATCCTGCGGGAGGGCCTGGAGGCCATTCTGGTGGTGGGGGCCATCATCGCCTATCTGATCAAGTCCGGGAACAAAAAGGACATCGTTCCCGTGTACGTGGGCTCCGCTCTGGCCGTGGCGTGCAGCTTTGCTATGGCGGCCCTGCTGGCCTATCTGAAGGCCATCAACCCGGAGACCACCATGAGCCAGGAGATCATCGAAGGCTTTGCCGCCCTGATCGCCGTTGTGGTTCTGTTCTATGTGTCCAACTGGATGGTATCCAAATCCGAGTCTGCCGCCTGGGAGGGCTACATTCAGGGGAAGGTCGCCTCCTCCGCCGAAACCGGCAATCTCTTCGCCCTGGGCTTTACCGCCTGGCTGGCAGTGTTCCGGGAGGGCGCCGAGGTCATCCTGTTCTATCAGCCCATGCTCTCTGAGGGCTATCCCAACATGGTTTGGGCCGGCTTCGGTGTGGGATGCGCAGCCCTTGTGGTGGTGTTCCTGGTGATCCGCCTGCTGTCTATCCGGCTCCCTATCAAGCCCTTCTTTATGGGAACCAGTATCCTGATGGCCGTTATGACCGTCTGCTTCCTGGGCTCCGGCATCAAGGAGCTGATGGAGGGCGGCGTATTCGACGACCTGGCCTTTATGCTTTCCAGCCCGGCCTGGCTGAGCTGGATCCCCTACAACGACGTGCTGGACGTGTTCGGCATCTATCCCCTGGTGGGAACCATCGTGCCGCAGCTGATCCTGACGGCAATCATTGTGGTGACCTTCATCGTAGTCACAAGAGAAAACCGGCGTCTCCGCGCACAGGCAAAGACCCCGGCCTGATCATCGGTTTGTCTCTCGCTCTGCGGGATGCAAATACATAAAATTCTTTTGTAAAGGAGAAATCTATCATGAACACCAAGAGAATTCTCGCTGTGCTGATGGCTGTGGCCATGATCGCCTCCCTGGCGGCCTGNCCAGCGCCAGCGAGCCGGCGACTTCCGCCGCTTCCGCCGCTTCCGAGGCTTCCGCTGCTTCTGAGACTGTCAGCGTCGAAGCCACCGTGGACGAGGCTGCAGCCGACACCCCCGACGCCGGCTTTGAGGAGATCCCGATCTTCGAGGATGAAGAAGTCGGCGGCCTGCTCAACGTCTCCGCTGTGTATTTCCAGCCCGTTCCCATGGCTCCCGACAATGAGAGCACCGAGGGCTTTGACATGCACCTGGAGTGCGACGTCTCCGCTCTGCCCAACGAGCTGGGCTACGGCGTGGGCGACTGGGTCCCCTATCTGACCGTGGATTATGATGTGGTCGGCTCTGACGGCGCTTCCGCCGCCTCCGGCACATTCATGGTCATGAGCGCTTCCGACGGCCCCCACTACGGCGCCAACATCGCGCTGCCCAACGCCGACACCTATTCCATCACCTTCACCTTCCACAGCCCTGCCGAGAACGGCTACCTGATCCACAGCGACGCCGAGACCGGCCCCGGCAAGGTCCTGGACGACTACTTCGGCAACGGTCCTCTGACCGTCACCTTCGAGGGCTGGGAGTACGCCCCCACTGAGTGGTAATTCACTTTTCCTCCAATTTCCATACCATATGATCTTTCCGGGCCGGTTGATTAGATCCTTTCCTTTTCCGTCCTGAAAGATCATACACGCGACGGGCCGGTACCGCTTTTGCGGTACTGGCTTGCCGTGGCGTTTGAGGTATCATCCGAAAAAAGTGTTTTGCGTGATGAGCAGTGCGCCATGAGGCCATTGCGGCGTCCTGACGCGCTGCTTTTTGCACAAATCTTTCAGTTGAGGAGATGATAGGATGCTCCGTTATTTGATTATGGTCACGGAGAGCCTGCTGACCACCGGCATTCTGGTGGGTCTGCTGTACGCCTACATACCCATGATCTGCGAAAAAAGAGGACGAAATATCCTTTGGGGCGGCCTGATTTTGGGCGCCGTGGCGGCCATCGTCATGGCGATCATGAAAAACACCACCAGCAAGGTTGTCACCGGCCTTTGGAATCTGCGGATCTTCATCGCCTTCGTGGCGGCGCTGATCCTGTTCCTGGTATTTTCCGTCCTGCGGAAAAAGCTGGGGAAGGCCGGAGAGATTGTGCTCTCCGTGCTGGGCGCCCTCATGAGCGGACTGCTTCTGTTCTATTCCCTGCCGGACGTGTACGCCTACCCCTTCAATTTCTCTTTGAACGGCGACACCATGTTCTCCACCGCCTTTCTCTACCGCTTCATCGGGTACATCCTGGGAATCTGCCTGATCGTGGTGCTTACGGTGGCCGTGGTAAAATCCGCCCGGCGTACGGGGAGCCGCACCCTGCTGGGGCTGACGATCGGCGCCCTTACCATAAATGCTTTGCAGCAGATCACAAAGATCATTCAGATCCTGATTTCACGGCGGTACATCAAGTCAAACCATGTGCTGTTTTCCATTGTGAAGTTCTCCTCCAACCACAGCAATCTCTTTGTGTTCGCCATTTTGATTTTTGCGCTGGTGATCCCGGTCCTTCTCTGGCTCCGATCCTTCCATGTCAACGAGCCCTATGAGAATCCGGCCCAGCACAGAAAGATCAAAGCCAAATGGCGGGGCACCCGCCGCTGGGCCACCTGTCTCGCGGTCTGCTTTCTTTTGGCGAGTCTCAACCTGACTGTGGTCTCCGCCTACGCCAATCGGGCGGTGGAGCTCAGTCCCGTGGAGGCCAGCGAGGAACGGGACGGCAAGGTCATGGTGCCCCTGGAGCAGGTTTCCGACGGCCATCTCCACCGGTTTGCCTACACCACCCCCGACAACATCACCGTCCGGTTCATCGTGATAAAGAAGCCCAATTCCTCCGCCTTCGGCGTGGGACTGGACGCCTGCGATATCTGCGGCGAGACGGGCTACTATGAGCGGGACGATCAGATCGTCTGCAAGCTCTGCGACGTGGTCATGAACATCAACACCATCGGCTTCAAGGGCGGCTGCAACCCCATCGTCATCGACTACACGGTGGCGGACGGCTACATTCAGGTGCCCTTCGATACCCTGATCGAGCATCAGAACGAATTCAAGTAAGGGGGCGGCAATATGTTTTTCCGAATGATCCGGGGCGTGTTCCTCCGGCAGTGGAAGAAGCTGCTGATGATCGCCCTGACGATTGCCCTGGGCGCTTCCCTGGCAACGGCCATGCTCAACGTCATGCTGGATGTGGAGGACAAGGTCAACCAGGAGCTGAAGACCTACGGCGCAAATATCACCGTCGTACCGAAATCCCAATCTGTGCTCTCCGACCTCTACGAGGTGGAGGACGGCAGCTCCGGCCAGGGGGCTTACCTGCTGGAGGAGGAGCTGGGAAATATCAAAACCATCTTCTGGGCTTTCAATATTGTGGACTTCTCCCCCTTTATCGACACCCAGGTTGCTTTGGATGACGGCAGCACCCTCACCGTGGTGGGGACCTGGTTCAACCACCACATGGATCTGCCCACGGGCGAGACCCTGGACACAGGCGTGAAGAATCTCCGGACCTGGTGGGACATCACGAGCGGCGCCTGGCTGGACGAGCAGGTGGATTCGGACCCCAGCGCCTGCATGATCGGCACGGCAGTTGCCGCCCAGACAGGAGCCGGCGTGGGAGATACCCTGCACGTCAGTACCAAATACGGCAGTACAGATCTGCGGGTTGTGGCCGTCTACGACGCCGGCGGCGACGAGGACGGGCAGATCTACGCTCCCATGCAGACGGTTCAGGAGCTGTCAAACACCGACGGCTATCTCACCTCCATTGAGGTTAGCGCCCTGACCACCCCGGACAACGAGCTGGCCATCAAAGCCGCCAAGGACCCCTCTTCCCTTTCCATTGCCCAGTATGAGACCTGGTACTGCACCGCATACGTCAGCTCCATCTGCTATCAGATTCAGGAGGTGATCACGGATTCCGTGGCTTCGCCGGTGCGGCAGGTGGCGGACTCCGAGGGCGCGATCCTCGACAAGACCAAGCTGCTCATGGTGCTCATCACCATGCTCAGTCTGGTGGGCGCGGCTCTGGGCATCACGAATCTGGTGACGGCCTCCGTCATGGAGCGCAGCCAGGAGATCGGCCTTATGAAGGCCGTGGGCGCCACGGACCGGGCGGTATCCGCCCTGGTGCTGACCCAGATGATCCTGACAGGCATTGTGGGCGCGGTCATCGGCTACTTTGCCGGATTCGGCTTTGCCCAGATCATCGGACGGACCGTGTTCAGCTCCGCCATCGACATGAAGCCCATGGTCATCCCGATCGTGGGAATTCTGGTGGTTGCCGTGACCCTTGCGGGCAGCATTCCCGCCATTCGGATGCTGCTGCGGCTGCGGCCTGCGGAAGTTCTTCACGGACGGTAAGGGGGCGGTTTTGTGACAAAGCAAAAGATGTTTCTCAAAATGATCGCCGCCTCTCTCGTCCGGCGGCGCTCAAGAATGCTGGTGGCTCTGCTGGCCATCGCCGTGGGCGCAACGATCCTGTCGGGACTGGTGACCATCTACTATGATGTTCCCCGGCAGATGGGGGCTCAGTTCCGGAACTACGGCGCCAACATGATCTTTGTTGCCTCCGGCAACGACGCGGTTTTCGATCTGGACACCGTGAACCAGGGCGCGGCTGTGATCCCGGAATCGGAGCTCCTGGGCGTGACGCCCTACCGCTACGAATCCGTCATGATCCATGAGCAGCCCATTATGGCGGCAGGCACGGATTTCGCCGGGGCCAAGGTCACCTCCCCCTACTGGTACATCGACGGAAAGTGGCCGGAGAAATCCGGCGAAGCGCTGCTGGGCGAAGAAGTGGCCGACAAGCTGGGGCTCTCCATCGGAGACGTCTTCAACGTCACCTGCAAGAGCGGCGAGGAAACGGACGAAACCGTCATTGACGACGGTCTCGACATGACCGTGGCCGGAATTCTGAATACCGGCGGCTCCGAGGAGCAGTACATCTATGTGGACCTCTCCGATCTGGAAGCGTTGGCCGGCCCCACATTGAAGCTGGATGTGGCGGAGCTGAGTATCTCTGCCGATCAGGACACGCTGAAAACCTACATTTCCGAGATCGAGACCGACACGCCGGATATCGCTCCCAGGCTGGTCAAGCGCGTGACCCAATCCGAGAGCACGGTGCTGACCAAGCTCCAGGCTCTGGTGTTCCTGGTGACGGTGGTGGTGCTGCTGCTGACCATGATCTGCGTGGCCACTACCATGACCGCCGTCGTCACGGAGCGCCGGAGGGAGATCGGCCTCCGGAAGGCCCTGGGAGCTTCTGACATGGAGATCATTGGCGAATTCATGGGCGAGGGCCTGCTGCTGGGCGGCGTGGGCGGTATCCTGGGCTCGATTCTGGGCTTTGTGTTCGCTCAGTTCGTCAGCGTTCATGTGTTTTCCAGCTCCATCACATTCCAGCCGCTGCTGCTGCCTGTGACGATCATTGTTTCCATCCTGGTGACGGGCCTGGCCTGTCTGCTCCCGGTGCGGAGCGCCACGGATGTGGACCCGGCGCTTGTGCTCAAGGGCGAATAAGGAGGTATAATCATGAGCTTATTGGAACTGAAACATATCTCCAAAATATACGGAGATCTCAAGGCTCTGGACGACGTGAGCCTGTCCGTGGACAACGGAGAGTGGGTGGCCATCATGGGTCCCTCCGGCTCCGGCAAATCCACCATGATGAACATCATCGGCTGCATGGACAAGCCCACATTGGGCGAGGTGCTGCTGGACGGCGTGGATATCGCCAAGGAGAGCAATAAAAACCTGACCCTGATCCGGCGGGACAAAATCGGCCTGATCTTCCAGCAATTCCATCTGGTGAACTATCTCACCGCCGTGGAGAACGTGATGATGGCCCAGTATTACCATTCCATCCCAGACGAAAAAGAGGCCCTGGAGGCTTTGGAGCGGGTGGGGCTCAAGGACCGGGCCAGGCATCTCCCCTCTCAGCTTTCCGGCGGCGAACAGCAGCGGGTGTGCATTGCCCGGGCGCTGATCAACCATCCGGAGATCATCCTGGCCGACGAACCCACGGGTAACCTGGACGAGGCCAACGAGAACATCGTTTTGGATATCTTCCGACAGCTTCACGAGGAGGGCACCACTTTGGTGGTGGTGACCCACGATCCGGAGGTAGGCGAGGTGGCCCAGCGGACCGTGACCCTGGAATACGGAAAGATCAAGAGCGACAAGAAGAACGTCAATTTCGGGAAGGAGGCGGTCTCCGGTGAAGTATAGGACGTGGATCACTCTGCTTCTGGGCGCGGCCCTGACCGCAGGACTTCTGCCGGGCTGCGGCGCCGCCAGCTACAGGGACGGCACTTATACGGGCCAAAGCAGCGTCTACGAAGCCTTGGACGAGGAGGAGGACGCTGAGGTGGAGGGCTACGGCGTGGTGACCCTGACCCTGAGCGGAGGCAAGGTCACTGACTGCCGGTTTCAGACCTACACCACCGATGGAACCCCCAAGGATGAGGAATACGGCAAGGAGGGCGGCGAGGTCAAAAACCCGGACTACTACAACAAGGCCCAGCGGGCGGTCCGGGCCTGCGACGCCTATGCCCAGGAGCTGGTGGAGGCAGGGGATCCCGACGCCAAGGTAGACGCCATCTCCGGCGCTACGGTGAACTATGACGAGTTCCAGGAGGCGGTCCGGGACGCATTGGCGCAGGCCAGGGAATAAAAAAGAAAGCGGAAAGGAGGCGGTCTTATGAAGGTGCTCCGGCACGTTCTGACGGTCTTTCTTTCCCTTTTTCTACTTTTAGGGCTGCCGCTGCTCCATTTTTGGAACGCGGGGCGGCTTGCTTTCGACGTGGACGCCGTGAGCCGCGCCACTGCGGACCTGCCGGAGATGCCCTCCGGAGAATATGTGGTATACGTCAACCGGCAGAAGCACCACGGAACCCTGGACCAGTGGAAGGCCTTTTTCTCCGAGGAGGATTACGGCATACTGCTGGAGAACGTGCACTGTCTGGTGATCGACGGGGATTCCACCGGCGAGCAGCTTGCAAAGCGGTATCAGGCCCGGCTGGTGAAGGACCAAATGACGCTCCGCCGGGATAACGGCGTGCTGGTGGCTTCCCGGCTGGAGCAGGGACAGTATGATCTGGCGATCCTCTCCGCAGAGATGGCGGCGCTCCAGGAGCTCAGTGATTTGAAGGATGCGGAAGCATTTGTGATTCGGGAGGATGGGCCATGAGAAAGTGGAACGCGATTCTGACTCTCCTGATTCTGGTGCTGTTTCTGATTCACGCCATTGCAGGCGGCTTTCAGCTCTTCGGCTTGAGCCAAACCGCCCTCAAAGCCGTTGGCCGGGCCTGTATGATACTGATCCTGGTTCACGCGGGGATTGGCGTCAAGCTGACGGCGGATAGTCTGGTGGTCTGGAAAAAGACAGGCGTTGGTTACTTCCGGGAAAACAAGCTGTTCTGGCTCCGGCGGATCAGCGGCTTTGCGATACTGGTTTTTCTGGCGCTTCATCTGCTGGCTTTCCACGGAACGGGAACGGGCAGCGGATATCGGCTGCCCTGGTTTACTGCAGGAAAGCTGGTCTCCCAAATCCTTCTGATTCTGTCCATTGCCGTCCACGGGATCTCGAATATGCGGCCATCCATGCTCTCCCTGGGAGCGGCTGGCTGGCGTCGATGGGCGGTGGACATTCTGCTTGTCCTGGCTGTCTTGCTGTTCTTTCTCGGGGCGGCCTTTGTGATCTACTATCTCCGGTGGAATGTGTGGTGAGCCTATGATCCGATACAACATTGTGGGGGCTGGACTGGCGGGCCTCTCCGCAGCCATCGCTCTGGCAGAACAGGGCGCAGCCTCCAATCTGATCTCCGCGCAGCCCTCGGAACGGGCCCAGTCCGTGCTGGCCGAAGGCGGCATCAACGGCTGTCTGGATCTAATGGGCGAGGGTGACACCGTGGAGGCTCATTACGCCGACACCCTGCGGGGCGGCTGTGATTTGGCGGACCCGGCGGCTGTCCGAAGCATGACCGAGGCCGCGCCGGGTATTCTGCGGTGGCTCTCCGCCTTGGGTGTTCCCTTCAGCCGGGAAAACGGCCAAATGATCCAGCGGAGCTTCGGCGGCCAGAAGAAGAAACGGACGGCCTATGCCAAGAGCAGCACCGGGAAGATCCTGATGACGGCGCTCATTGACGAGGCCAGAAAATACGAGGTCAGGGGACAGATCCGCAGGTTTCCCCATCACATTCTGACGGATCTGACGGTGGAGAACGGTGTCTGCAAAGGCCTTACTGTCCGGGATGACTATACCGGCCAGCTCTGGCGCTTCTCCGGACCTGTCATTCTCTGCACAGGCGGCATGAACGGGCTGCTGCCCGGCATGACCACCGGCACCACCGCCAACACAGGCGATGCGGCGGCCATTGCCCTGAATCGAGGGGCAGAGCTTGCTAATCTGGAGTTTATCCAGTACCACCCCACCACGGTGGCGATCCCAGGCAAGCGTCTTCTTGTCAGTGAAGCGGCCCGGGGCGAGGGCGGAAGATTATTCATCAGCCGGGACGGAAAGCCCTGGTACTTCATGGAGGAGCTCTATCCGGAGCTGGGAAACCTGATGCCTCGGGACGTTATCTCCCGGGAAATGGTCAGGGTTTCATGCCGTGAGGACTGCGAAGGACCGGTACACCTGGATCTGACCGGGCTATCCGCTCCGGTCTGGCGCAACCGGCTTCCCGATCTGCGGAAGGAGCTTATACAGTATTTGGCCCTGGATCCCGCCGCCTCTCCCATTCCGGTCAGTCCAGGCATCCACTTCTTTATGGGCGGGATCCGGGTGGATCGGAGCCACAAAACGAATCTGAAAGGTCTATGGGCGGCGGGTGAATGCGCATGCCAGTATCACGGAGCGAACCGGCTGGGCGGAAATTCCATGCTGGGTGCCATCTACGGCGGACAGACGGCGGCGCATTCCGCAATGTCTCTCCCCTGCTCCGCCGGGGAACCGGAGCCTTTAGGAGTTTCGAACGCCGCGCCTTCCCCTTCCCACATTCAGCCGGAGCTTTGCCGCCTGCTCTCCGATGGTCTGGGGATATTCCGGGATCGGGATGGCATGGATGCGGCGCTAAACAAGCTGTGTCAGCTGGCTCCGGCCTCAGAAGCCGAACAGAGACAGCTTCTTCTTGGCAAATCCATGATTCTCTCGGCCATCGCACGGGAGGAAAGCCGGGGCGCTCACACCCGGCGGGACTTTCCGGACAGAGATGACAGTCGCTTTCAGAAAAGCACTGTGGCGCGGATGCATGAAGATCAAATCTCCATCACCTTCCGGTCTCTTGGAGAGGAGGCATCATGGTGACCCTGGAAATCAAGATCCTGCGCCGGGAATCCCGGGATGCGGCGCCCTTCTGGCAGTCCTTTTTCTATACGCCGCAGGGTGACGGCGAGACGGTGGCCACGGTCCTGACCTGGCTCTGCGAGACACCCGATCTCCGTGATATAGACGGAAATCCCGCCGCCCTTATCCGCTGGGAGCACAGCTGTCTCCAGAAAAAATGCGGCGCCTGCGCCATGGTAATCAATGGAACGCCGCGCTTGGCCTGTCACGCCCGACTCAGCGAATACAAAGACGTCATCTCTCTGGAGCCTCTAAGAAAATTTCCTGTGGCGGCGGACCTGATCGTGGATCGGAGCGCCATGCTGGACCAGCTTCGGTCCATGGCGCTTTGGCTCCGGGAGGATCAGGTTCCCATCATGGACCGGTTTGAGGACGCCTATGACAGCTCCCGGTGTCTCCAGTGCGGGCTATGCCTGGAGGTCTGTCCCAACTTCCGGGTGGACGGAGCCTTTTTCGGCGCGTCCGCCGCGATTCCCGCCGGACGGCTCCTGTCGGAGTCGGATAATCCGCGAAAAACGGAGCTGGCAAAGGCGTACAGGCAGTACGTCTACGAGGGCTGCGGCCGGTCCCTGGCCTGCCACGACGTGTGTCCCGCCGGGATCGACGTGGAGCGTCTGATGGCCAAATCCAACGGGGCAGTCCTGTGGCGGCTGTTTCAAAGAAAGAAAAAAGGAGATTAAACCATGAAGCGTTTCCGTGATATTCTGCCCGCGGTCCTCAGCGTGCTGTTCCTTATGGGGATCCTGTTTGTATTTCATCCCTGCGGGCCTAAGGAGGACGGGACCTGGATGAGCTGTCATTGGGCCGGGGTAGCGGAGACAGTCTGCGCAGCCCTCATGACAGTTCTGTCATTGCTGCGTCTGGCGCTCCCCTCTCCCAAGGCCAAAAACGTTCTATCGGGTCTTACGATCCTGTCTGCCGCTGCCGCGGCTGTAATTCCGGGAAATGTGATTCATCTGTGCATGATGGCCGACATGCGCTGCCGGGCCATCATGCGTCCGGCTGTGATCGTGTTTTCGGTGCTGATCATTCTGACGGCAGTGTGGAATATTCTGCTTTCGCATAGAAGAGGGAACAAATGAAGTTTGAACGTACATTGGCGTGGAAGAATCTCACGCGAAAGACCGGCCGGACGGCGGCGCTGATTCTTCTGGCCGCATTCCTGTCCCTGTCCATCTTCGGGGGCTCCATCGTGGTCATGAGCCTGCGCAGCGGCCTCAAAAGCTATGAAGCCCGTCTGGGGGCGGATATCGTGGTGGTACCATACGAAGCCCAGACCAAGGGCACCCTGGAATCCATCCTGCTCCAGGGTATTCCCGGGTTCTTCTATATGGACCGGTCCTACTATGAAAAGGTGGCGGCCACCGAGGGTGTGGAGCAGGCCACGCCCCAGTTCTATCTGGCCTCCACCAGTGCCGGCTGCTGCTCGGTCCCGGTGCAGATCATCGGCTTTGACCCGGAGACGGACTTCATCATCAAGCCCTGGATCCGGGACAGCTACGCGGGAGACGTGGGCGACGGGGACATTCTCATCGGCAGCAGCATTGAAATGCCCCTGTCCGGATACCTGACCTTCTACAACACAGATTGCCGGGTGGTGGGTCAGCTGGAGCAGACGGGTACGGGCCTGGATACGGCGGTCTATGCCAACATGCACACCATACGGGCCATGACGCAAAACGCCAAATCCCTGGGCTTTCAGAGCTTTACGGATCTGGACGTGGGTCAGGCCATTTCCTCGGTCATGGTAAAGGTGGAGGATGGCTACGGCATTTCCGAGGTCACGGACGACATCAACATCCATGTGCGCCATGTGGAGGCCACGCAGGCAAAGCAGATGGTCTCCAGCATCGCCGGCGGACTGACCAGCGTAATCAGGATCATCGGCCTGCTGACGGCCATGATCTGGGTACTTGCCCTTGCCATCCTGATGATCGCTTTTGCCATGATCGCCGGAGAGCGGAAAAAGGAATTCGCAGTTCTGCGGGTCATGGGCGCCTCCAGGAACATGCTCTCCAGGCTCCTGCTGGGAGAATCCGCCATGATCAGCCTGATCGGGTCCCTTCTGGGCGCAATTCTGGCGGCGCTGATCGTGTTCCCCTTCGGAAACCTCATTCGCAGCGAGCTGGAGCTCCCCTATCTTCTGCCCAATATGGGAACTGTGGCCGCGCTGTTTGTGGGCTCCGTGCTGCTCTCCGTGCTGGCGGGCGCTCTGACCGCCCTCTGGTCCGCTCTTCGGATCAGCCGCAGCGAAACGGGACTGATCTTGAGGGAGGGCGCCTGAATGGAACTGAAGGCTGAGAAGATCACACGGCAGTATTTCCGAAAGACAAAGGACTCCAATGTGTTCCTGGCCCTCCACGAGACGGATCTTTTGCTGAAATCCGGGACCCTGACAGAGATCACCGGACGCTCGGGCAGCGGTAAAAGCACCCTGCTCAATGTGCTGGCCGGACTCCTGACTCCCACCGCCGGAACCGTGTACTGGGATGGGGTGGATATTTACGGTCTGGAGGATTCCGAACGCTCCAGGCTCCGGAACGCCAGCGTTGGCGTGATCCCCCAGGGTCAGACCGGGCTTCATGCTCTGACCGTGCTGGAGAACGTGAAGCTGCCCTGTCTCATGTATGGGGCGCCCGTTTCCGACGAGGCAGCGCTGGCGCTTCTGGAGCAGGTTGGGATCGTCGACCTCCAAAATGAATACCCAAGCGGTCTCTCCGGCGGAGAGCTCCGACGGCTGGCCATTGCCCGGGCGCTGATCCGAAAGCCCGGCATGATTTTGGCGGACGAACCCACGGGAGATTTGGACGACGAGAACACAAGAGAGGTGCTGACCCTTTTGCGGAAGCAGGCGGATCTCGGCGCGGCGGTGCTGCTGGTGACCCATGAACGGGAGGCGGCGGCCTACGCAAATAAAGTCTATCGTATGAACGGCGGGATTCTGGAGGAAGCCCAGTCATAAGGGCTTCCATTTCCCGTTCGATTGGTTTAATTTTTTTAACTTATGTTAGCAAGCATAATCAAAGGTTTTGTTAATCTAATTGGTTATTTTGCTGCATTTCTCCATAATTTTGTGTTGAAAAAATTGAAATTATTCCGTTTTTTGAGGATTGCTGTTGACTAACGCGGAATGTGTTTTTTATAATGCTTACAACAAGACACCACAAGGGAGGTTTATCGCCATGCGTGTTTACGGAAAGATTGCCCTGTTCCTGGGCGGCACCCTGTTCGGCTCCGCCGGATTCAAAATTCTGGGCTCCAAGGACGCAAAGAAGGTTTACACCCACACCACAGCTGCCTATCTGCGCTGCAAGGATCAGGTCATGCAGCAGGTGGAAACGGTTCAGGAGAACTGCGCCGACATTCTCGCCGACGCCAAGGCCATCAACGCGGCCCGGGCGGCGGAGGCGGAGGCGGCCTACATTGAGGATGCTGCCCCTGTTGAGGGGTAACAAATTGCAAGGGGCCGCACATGCGGCCCCTCTGATTTTGATGGAGATTTTACCATGAAGTTTCAAATCATGCATGAATCCGCCGCCATGCTTCGACTGCGGGCAGTCCAGCCCTCCATGACGGTCGAACAGGCGGATCTGCTGGAAGCGTATATCCGTCAGATTCCCGGCGTGGATTCCGTGACGGTCCACGAGCGCATCCGGGGAATTGTGATCCATCACAACGGGAACCGAAATGAATTGATTTCCCGGCTGGCGTCCTTTTCCTATCTAAACGCCTCCCAGGAGATCCAGATCATCAGCCACAGCGGCCGTGAACTAAACCGGGAGTATAAGGAGAAAATCGTCGTCCACATTCTCCGCAGATATATCCGGCGGCTGTATCTGCCTGCCCCGGTCCGGCACTGCATCCATGTGATTCGGGCTGTCCCCTATATCTGGCGAGCCATAAAATACCTGTGGCGGCGGGAGATTACCGTGGATCTGCTGGACGGAGTTGCCATCGGGGTTTCCCTGCTCACCGGGGACTTTGAGACGGCAGGCTCCGTCATGTTCCTTCTGAAGCTGGGGGATTTGCTGGACCAGTGGACGCACAAGAAATCCATCGACGACCTGGCCAGGAGCATGAGCCTGAACATCGATCAGGTGTGGCTCCGGACGCAGAACGCTCCCGATGTGCTGGTTCCCATCGGTCAGATTCGGGCCGGCGATCGGATCGTGGTGGACGCCGGGAGCATTATCCCCCTGGATGGGGAGATTCTGGAGGGAGACGTGATGGTAAATCAGGCCTCCCTGACCGGCGAATCCGTTCCCGCCGCCAAGCATCCCGGTTCCACCGTCTTCGCCGGGTCTGTGCTGGAGGAGGGACGCTGCGTCATTCTGGTGAAACAGGCCACGGGCTGCAACAAATACGACCAGATCGTGAAAATGATCGAGGACAGTGAAAAGCTCTCCTCCCAGGCGGAGACAAAGGCCGCCAGTCTGGCGGACAAGCTGGTGCCCTGGTGTCTGGGAGGCTCTGCCCTCACCTACCTTCTGACCCGAAATGTGACCAGGGCTGTATCTGTGCTCATGGTGGATTTCTCTTGCGCGCTGAAGCTGTCCATGCCCCTTTCCGTGCTCTCGGCTATGCGGGAGGCCAGCCGGTACCACGTGACCGTCAAGGGCGGAAAATACATGGAAAAGATCTCCCGGGCCACGACAATTATCTTTGATAAAACAGGGACGCTGACCCATGCCTGCCCCACAGTGGTGGATGTGGTGCCCTTCGGCGGAAATGACAGGGACGAGATGCTCCGGGTGGCGGCGTGTCTGGAGGAACACTTCCCGCACTCCATGGCCAACGCCGTGGTCCGGGCCGCCAAGGAGCAGGGCCTCAGCCACGAGGAGATGCACACCCAGGTGGAATACATCGTGGCCCACGGCATCGCCACTACAATCAATGAGGAACGCGCCGTCATCGGAAGCTTCCACTTTGTATTCGAGGACGAGGGTGTCTCCATTGACAAGGCGGACTTCGCCGCCTTTGACGCTCTGCCGCCCCAATATTCTCAACTCTACCTTGCCATCGGCGGAAAACTGGCCGCGGCCATATGCATTTCCGATCCGCTTCGGCCGGAGGCAAAGGACGTGGTGCGACAGCTTCATGCGTCGGGCTTCACCAAAATCGTCATGCTTACGGGAGACAGCTACCGGACCGCCGCCGCCATTGCCGCGGAGGTAGGCGTGGATGACTTCCACGCGGAGGTACTGCCCGAGGACAAAGCCCGGTTCATCCAGGAGGAACAGGCCGCGGGCCGGACCGTCATCATGATCGGGGACGGTATCAACGACGCTCCTGCCCTGTCCTTCGCGGACGTGGGTGTGGCCATCGGCTCCGGGGCCGCCATCGCCCGGGAGGTGGCTGATGTGACCATCTCCGCCGAGGATCTCTATGAGCTGGTATACCTCAAGCGTCTCTCCGACGCCCTCATGACCCGGATCCACCGGAACTACAGATTTGTCATGGGCTTCAACGGCGGCCTTATCGCCTTGGGCGCTCTCGGCATATTGGCTCCTGCCATGTCCGCCCTGCTGCATAACGGTTCTACACTGGTTTTGAGCCTTAACAGTATGACAAAGCTTCTGAAATAATTAGATTGCCAAGAAAAGGGCTGGAAACCCCATGCGCCCTATGAGACCGGGAGAAAGGATCCCCGACAGGTTCTGTTTGTCCAGAATCTATCGGGGATCCAGCCTTTATCTCATATTTTCATCCATGCTGCGCCGGCGTTCCAGGCCTGCCCGATCTTCTCGCCCATGGCATAATAGCCGTTGCGCATCTGATCAAAGGCAAAGGCGTTCAGCTTCGCCGCGTCGATCTTTCCCTTTTCGTCCAGCACCTTCTCATCCGCCAGCACGTTCACGATCTTTCCGAGGACCCGCAGGCCGTAGGGCTGATCCTGGAACTCCACCACCTCGCACTCCAGTGTCAGAGGGTATTCCGTAACGATTGGCGCGTCCACCCGGCTGCTCTTCTCGGCATGGAGTCCGCTGCGGGCAAATTTATCCGGGACCTTGTTGGCGGTGGCAATGCCAAAGAAATCGGACTCCTTCATGGTATCCGTCCCGGGAACAGACAGGGTGAAGGCCTCGCGCGCCTTCAGGTTGGCCACCGTCTTGTGGTCCTCCTCCAGATTGAGGGCCACCATGTCCTCTGCGCAGATACCGCCCCAGGCCATCATCATGACATCCACAGTATCGTCTTCGTTGTAGGTGCCGATCATATATGTCGGCATGGGATACAGGAAGGGCTTTACACCGAAATCTTTCATCATGTTAAATTCATCCTTTCACTGAAATAATCGCGTTTGCGAAGCACTTGACTTCATCGCTTCGACGTATTATATTCATATCACAGTTTGATTTATTTGAAAAGTACGTACATTCCGGTTATATACTAACCCAAAGGAGAGCGTTAACATGTCAGTTCGATGTATTGCCAATGAGCGGCTGGATGCCACGGGCTTCAGCTATACCCTGTCTCTGATCGGCGGGAAATACAAGAGCACCATTCTCTACACGCTGATGGAATTTGAAGTGGTTCGGTTCAACGAGATGAAAAAGTATATTGCCGGGATCTCCTACAAAACCCTCAGTGCCACGCTGAAGGAGCTGGAACGGGATCAGCTGGTTCATCGGGAGGAATACCCTCAGATCCCGCCCAAGGTGGAGTATTCCCTGACGGAACGTGGGAAATCCCTGATTCCGATTCTGGACGGTATGTGCGAATGGGGTGACGAGCACAGGCTCCCAGTGGACGCGGGATAAACATCCGCGGGAGCTGATTTTATCGGCATTGCAAACAGGAAGGAACCGGAATCATCCGGACACTGAAATCATACTCGAATCAAATGATATACAGGAGGAAACGCACCATGGAATGTAAATATCCACATCTTCTTTCCCCCATACGCCTGGGCAATGTGACCTTCCGGCACCGGATGTTCTCCGCACCTATGGGCGCCACCGACATCACCTTTGACTGCTCTCCGGGACCCAGGACCCAGGGCTTTTACGAGCTCCGGGCCAAGGGCGGCGCAGCGGCGGTGACGGTCTCTGAGCTGGTGGTCCATCCCGAAACCGACGGCAGCCACATGCTCCACCTGAATCTTACTACCCCGGGCAATCTGGCGGCCCACGCCTATGTGGCCGACGCCATCCGCCGTCACGGCGCCATTCCTTCCATTGAGTTTTCTCACTCCGGGCAGTACGCGGGCACCTACCTGACGGACAAAGACAAGAAAGCGTCCCTCAATCAGTGGGGTCCCAGCGACGGGGTTCGGCCTGACGGCATGCCCGTGAAGGGTCTGAGCAAGGAACAGATTGCAGAAATCGTGAAGGCCTACGGAGACACGGCCGTCATTGCCAAGCGGGCAGGCTATGAGATGATCATGGTCCACGGCGGCCACGGATGGCTCATCAACCAGTTCCTGTCTCCCTGGTTCAACAAGCGCAACGACGAGTATGGCGGCTCCTTGGAAAATCGCGTCCGCTTCGCCAGGGAGGTGCTGACCGCCGTACGGGAGGCTGTGGGGCCGCAATTTCCCATTGAACTGCGGATGAGCGGCGCGGAGCTGTTCGACGGCGGCTATGACCTGGAGGAGGGCTGCAGGATCGCCCACTCCCTGGAGGATCTGGTGGATCTCATTCATGTGTCCGCCGGCTCCTATCAGTTCGGCTTTTTCAACACCCATCTGCCCATGTTCGCCCCCCACGGGAACAATGTCTATCTGGCGGCGGAGATCAAGAAACACGTATCCAAGCCAGTGGCCACCATCGGGGCCATCAACGATCCGGCTATGATGGAGGAGATCATAGCCAGCGGAAAAGCCGATGTGATCTACATGGCCCGGGAGCTGCTGGCGGACCCCTTCCTTCCCAGCAAAGTCGCTGCGGGGAAGGATGACGAGATCGTCAAGTGCCTCCGGTGCTTCACCTGCATGGCGGAACGGCCCACCACCGGCACCCGGCGCTGCGCTGTGAATCCGCTGATCGGCCGGGAGCTGGAGGGCATGGAGGTCGCCCCTGCCCGGACATCCAAAAAGGTTCTCGTCGCGGGCGGCGGCGTAGCCGGACTGAAGGCTGCCATCACCGCGGCGCAGAGAGGCCATAATGTGACGCTGTGCGAAAAATCCGATGCGGTGGGCGGCATCCTGAAATCCGAGCAGGCCATCGACTTCAAGCATGAAATGTACGAGCTGGGTCTGACTTTGGAAAAGCAGGCCGTCAATGAGGGCGTAGACATCCGATTGAACACCGCTGTCACGCCGGAATATGCGGAAAACGAGAAACCCGACGCTCTGATTCTGGCGGTGGGCTCCAATCCCATCGTGCCTCCCCTCCCCGGCATTGACGGTGAAAACGTAGTGGTGGTCAACAACTACTATCTGGAGTCCGAAAAGGTGGGCGATTCTGTGGTCGTCCTGGGCGGCGGACTGGCGGGCTGCGAGTGCGCGGTCCATCTGGCCCAGGAGGGCAGGAACGTCCATTTGGTGGAGATGCGGGATACCCTGGCGCCCGACTGCAACATCCGGCACCGGCCTATTCTGATACGGAAGATCGACGAACTGGTGACCGTACATCTGGGTCACGCGGGACTTCGTGTGGAGCCCGACGGCCTGGTCTGCAAGGCGCCTGACGGCAAGGAGGTCCTGATTCCCGGCAAGACTGTGGTCTGTGCCGTGGGCCAGCGGGCAAACCGAGCGGATGTGGATGCTCTGCGGCTCTCCGCTCCTTTTGTCCGGGAGGTGGGCGACTGCATCCGCCCCGCCAACATCACCCGCGCCATGTACGAGGGCTATCACGCGGCGCTGGACATTTGACAGAAGCGACTGGAACGGAGGGTGCGGCAGCATCCTCCGTTCTTTATGCCGTGTAATGCAGATATCATGAAAAAACCGTCCAGATCACAATGGCTACAGGCCTTGACTGAACACCCGGAATGTTCTATAATAAGTCATAGAACAACAAGGGGGGAGTAATCATGAAATCTGATGTTGTATTGCTCGACAGCAACGGCGGCGGAATTGACTCCGCTTTTCAGCAGGTTGACGCTGTTGCGAGCTATCGCGACCTCACCAGTAAAGAAACTCTGCGTCTTCATCTGCTGACGGAGGAAATGCTTGGCATTATCAAGGGCATTGCGGGTGATGTTCCGGCACACTATTGGATCGAGGACGAGAATTGCCCCCGTCACTTTGTTCTCCATCTATCCAGCGATATCATCATGGATTTGGAAAAGCGCAAACAGTTGATTGCCCTTACCACCTCCGGACGAAACAGTGCGGCAAAAGGAATCACCGGTATGCTGCGCGATTTTTTCAGCAAGGCCCTGCTTTCTGATCCCTCCGCCGGAATGCCTGATTATTACGGCAGCGGTCTGGCCGCATGGGGTAATGTGGATGCATCGGCCAAGGAACCCCAATCAGATGGCTCCGCTTTCTACGGATGGTCCCTCCAGCAGTATAAATCGACAGTGTCCGACCGCAAGGATCAGGAGGCGGCATCCGCAGAAGCGTGGGATGAATTGGAAAAATCCATTGTCGCAAACCTGGCGGATGAAGTTGAAATCAGTATTCGCGGCGGCAAGGTTGAGCTGCTTGTCTATAAAACCATGTAAACAGGAGCGTAACAAATGAAAATTACAAAGGAATTGAACGGCGCAAACCTGAAGGTCGCGCTGGCGGAACGTCTGGATACGACTACGGCTCCTGAGCTGGAGGCGGAACTGAAAAACGCCCTGGACGGGATCACGGAGCTGGAGCTGGATCTGCGCGAGCTGGAGTATATGTCCTCTGCCGGCCTGCGTGTGCTGCTTTCTGCTCAGAAAACCATGCAGAGACAGGGATCCATGAAGGTGACCCATGTCAATGAAACAATCATGGAGATCTTTGAGGTCACCGGTTTCTCTGACATCTTGACAATCGAATGATTCTGTTACAAAGCAAAGTCCGCGGTCAACGCCGCGGGCTTTGCTTCTTTGTATTCATACTACTCACTGATAGAAATCTTGATTTCTATCAGTGGCGGCTACGCCGCTGCTTGCAGCCTTGCAGCCTGCAAGCGGTGGTAAGGAACACTTTCATTCCCCGCATTTTATGCGGGACAGCGACCGCAGGCCGCCCCGATTAAGACACTTCATGTTTTAATCAGTGAATAGTATCCGCTGTTTCCATTGGACACTATATCCAGAAAGCGGATCAGACCCTTTGGGTATTCCGATTCGTCCGGGAGATTCGTATCGCCCAGCCGCACCAATTTGTTCGTTCCGTGGTAGTCGCTCCCGGCTGTGACGTAGAGTTCATACCGTTCGGCAAAAGAGAGCATTTCTGAAATAAGCTTCGGCGTAAAGCCTGAATAGAAGGCTTCCACCCCCTGCAGGCCAAAGTCGATCAGCCGCCGGAGCCGCCTGTCCATGTCGTCCCCGATGATGAGCTCATCCCCGCGACCATAGGAGGGATGCGCCAGCACCGGGATCCCACCTGCGGCGAGAATCCCCTGAACGGCAGTCTCCGGGCGGACATAGGCGCTTCCGGCGTGGTACTGGTTCAGATAATCCCGGATTGCACGCTCTTTGGTGTCTGCATACCCGTATTTCACCATCAGGTTCCCCACATGGGGTTTCCCTGGATTATCCAGGGCGTAAAGCGCCTCAATATCCTTCTCGGAAAAGGTAAATCCAAACCGGCTTTTGATGAAATCCAGGCGTTTTTGCAGCTTGCTCATCCGAAGGGCATGTCCCCCATCGACCACCTTCCGGATCGAGGCTGCTTCGGGATCGTACCCATATCCAAGGATATGGTATTTCCCTTCCTCGTCCTTGCAGGAGAACTCCACGCCGGTGATAAACGTCGGATCTCCGTCCTTCCGGCAGCTTCTGACGATGGCGCAGCCCTTGATTGCGTCATGATCCGTCACGGAAAAAAGCCTGATTCCTGCGGCCTTCACATGCTCTATGATTTCTTCAGGCGTATCCGTGCCGTCAGAGACAGTCGTGTGCATATGCAGGTCAATGCCCCGCGGCAGAACGCTCATGATCTCAACCCCTTCTTCAGTGTCAACATGTTCTTCCCGTCTCTGTACGCATACCGTACGTCATCCATGGTCTTCTTCGTCATATAGATGCCCAGGCCGCCAATATCCCGTTCCTCTGCTGAGAGGGATACATCGGGATCGGGCTTTGCCAGCGGATCAAACGGAACGCCGCTGTCAATGAAGGTCAGGGTGACAGACGAAAGATCCTCCGGCAGATCAAGCCGGATCGTGGCCATGCCTGTATCCGGCGCGTAAGCATAGTGCGCGATGTTGACATAGATCTCCTCCGCCGCTACGCTGATCTGCATTTGCACTTTCAGCGGGCAATTCGCTTCCTCCAAATGCTCCTCCAGAAAAGCCGTAACAAGCGTCAGATTCTCGACCGATGCTTCGACGTTCAATTCATAAGTATTCATATAATCCCTGCTTCATTCAATGGTCAGAATGTCGGAGAAGCCGGTGACCTCAAAGATCTCCATGATCGTCTCATTCACATGGACGACCTTCATTCCGCCATGCTTGTTCATGATCTTCTGGGCGGAGAGCAGCACCCGCAGTCCCGCGGAGGAGATATACTCCAGTGCGGCCATATCGATGTTCAGCGCGGTCACACCGTCCAGGGACTCCTTCAGTTCCGCTTCCAGCTCCGGCGCCGTAGTAGTATCCAGCCGTCCGGACAGGGCGACGGTCAGCTCCGGCCCGTTTCCTTTTTTCTCAATATTCAGCATGAAATATACCTCCCGATATAGATTATCAAATGAAATTATACGATTAACATTGGGAAAAAACAAGATGCAGCGCATCAGTTTCGGATTGCTTCTTTGATTGCTGCGTTTCCGACTGGAGTATCAATTTGATTCCACTGGCGTCCTTGTCCCCGTACTTTCCGCGGACAGCAAGGCCGATGGCGTATTTCTTTTATTGTATTTCGCTTATCTGACCGGAGGAACAGCAAGGACCGCCCTCTGTGTCTCCGTACTGGATCTGGCAAGGGACGGTCTGCGGGAGCAGGGACTTGGCGCGGAAGCCTACCTGGAACCGCTGTACAGGCGAGCGGAAACGCTGTGTTCTCCGGCCAGGCACATGGTGGAGCAGCTGGAATCCGGCATCCCCCTGAATGATCTGATTCTGAAATATGCTGCACTGTGAGGCTTGTGCCGCGAATTAACATCAAACGTGCCCCTTCACCTCCGGCGATTGTTCGCAGCGACGCTGTTTGGCGTTTACTGCTTCATCGGCCAAAGACGCCCGACGAATTGAAAAAACGACTGAGAGAAGTCAGAAGGTCTGATTTCTCTCAGTCGTTTTCAGTTTGTTCACACGTATTGCGCTTGTTGCATGAGCATGCTTAATCATGCCTCACCAGATATCGACTGCACCCGTCTGATCCTTGCTCACCCAATAGATCTTATTCTCATCAACGCGGACATAAACCTCTTTGGCCTCTTTGGGCACCTTTGCAGTGATTTCATCCGGCGTGATCTCGCCGCCGAAGGGACTCTGAATAATGACCTTTGGCTTGCGTGTATTGGTTTTCTTCTTCACATCGGCCGCGGCCGCATCCACCTTCTTTTTGGCGGTTCCAGCCTTTGCCTTGATGTCAGCGGCGGCAGCTTCGACCTTCTCTTTTACGGCAGGCGTGGTCTCCCGCGTCCAACTGGCGATCCTCTGCCACGGAATCCCCACGATCTTTGCAGCGGCGTGAACGCCGACCTTCTCCGCCTCTGCGAGAGCAGCGGCCTTCTGTTCTTCTGTGTAGGTTACTTTTTCCTTAGCCATCATGGCTCACTCCTTGTTTCTCTGGATTTAATCGCATTATACACAACCATGCGGCAATACGTCAAGACCTTTATGCTCCTGCGTCGCTGTGCGGATCACTTCCTCATACTCTTTGTAATTATGATCAGGTTTAATTGAAGTAATGCCCAGCCAATGAAGACAAAAAGCGAACGGTCAGGGACGAAAACAACCTTGTGTCTTATGGCGTGTTCCTGTATAATAGAGATAATCTGAACGAAAGAAGGAACGATTATGCCTAAGATCATCGGTATCGAATACGAGCCTCCCGTGCGGAAGGCATTCAAAATGCCTTCCTTTGAGGAAATGATGGCAAAAATGGGTCCCCCGCCCGGTGGCCCAGGCGGTCCGGGTGGTCCCGGAGGTCCCGGCGGTCCGGGAGGTCCTCCGGGGGGCTTCAACACGCCCAAGACGCCGGTAGCGCTTCAGGAAAACGGCGCGCTGACCATGGGTCAGTTTGAAAAAGCGCCGGTAGTGGCCGGTGAGATCGGCGTCAGCGAGGCCAAGTCCGTCTACATTGAGTCCGACGATCCGAACGCCGGCGGCATCACCGTATCCGGCGAGGGCCAACGCTACACTGTGGAGGATTCCACCGTGTTCCTGCACTCGGATTCCAATGGATTGGGCGGCAAAGGCTCGGGCCTGTTTGTGAACGATCACGCGGAAATGACCATTCGGAACTGCAAGGTTCTGACCGTGGGCAAATCCCGCTGCGGAACCGCCGCAGAGCAGTACTCCAAGCTCTATGTCTACAACAGCTATATCCACGCCCACGGCGCGCCCTTCGGCGCTGCGGCCGCCAATCTGGGCGACCCGGGTCATCCGCCGGCAGCTCTGGAGATATCGGGCAACTGCCGGGCCCACTGCACCCAGTCCAACTCCGAAAGCTACTTCTATGACTCCACCATCATCGGCGACGGCTGGGCGGCTCTGTCCACCGACGGCGCCGAAGGCTATGTGAAGCTGGAGGCCAACAACTGCAAGGTCCAGACCATCCTGTCCGGCTATGGCGCTTATGCCGACGGCGCCTGCCATGATTTCTTCAACTCCTGTGACTTCGACGTGGCGGATCAGGCGGGCATTCTGGCCGGCGAGTGCGACATGACCTTCCAGGACTGCACCGCTGTCTGCGGCAGCTATTTCGCCCATCTGCACTGCGTGATGGGCTTCCCGGAGGAGGTTGCCACTCTGACGGTCAGGGACAGCGTTATCAACACTGCCAAGGACGCCATTTCCATTCGCAGCCATAACGCCATTGTAGACATCGACGCCAGCGAGATTCTGCCGGATAACGGCGTTCTGGTGCATTCCATCGTCAACACCGATCCCAACGCGACCAAGACCGAGGGACAGCGTGTCTATGGCATCCATGTATACGTGAAGAACTCTGATCTGGAAGGCGCGATCCTCCATGAGGACCCGGACCGGGAGATGAACGTCTATCTGGAAAACGCCAATCTGACAGGCGCGGTAAACGGCGCGATCCTGCATTTTGACGGAGATTCCACCTGGACGGCCACCAACCAGTCCAAGGTTACCATTGTGGGCGAGGTGGACGCAGCGCAGATCGACGCCCCGGCAGGCATCGTGATCGAGGCGATCTGCGGCAGGGAGGGCAACCTCACCCTGGCCTCCGGCGGCACACTGAACATGATCAAGGGATAACCGAAAACGCCGGAGCTTCCATCCCTGCGCCGGTGCGGATTCACAGCCGGGAAATCGCTTGCGCGGTTTCCCGGCTGTGCTTCGCATATTGACAAGTCCGGGTTAGATATGTATAATCTCAACAGGTTAGAAAATTCTAACCCATAACTTGCATAGGAGGCATGAATATGCCAATTGTAACATTCGAGGATGTCAGCCGCGTCTATACCAGCGGCGATCATTCGCTCCGGGCGCTGGATCATGTCAATATGAACCTGGACCAGGGGAAATTCATTGTGATCCTCGGACCCAGCGGCGCGGGAAAGAGTACGCTGCTCAATCTGCTCGGGGGTCTGGACAGCCCCACGGAGGGCCGGATCCTTGTGGAGGGAAAGGATATTGCTTCTCTCTCCGCTGACAGGCTGGCGGAATATCGGGCGGCCACAGTGGGATTTGTGTTCCAGTTTTACAACCTGATCCCCACGCTGACGGTCAAGGAGAACGTGGCGCTTGTAAAGGAAATCGCGCCGGATCCGCTGGACCCGGAGGAGATCCTTGCCCAGGTCGGACTCAGCGACCATTTAAACAATTTCCCCTCGGAGCTCTCCGGCGGGGAGCAGCAGCGGGTCTCCATTGCGCGGGCGCTGGCAAAGAATCCGAAAATCCTGTTATGCGACGAGCCCACCGGCGCGCTGGATTCCGAAACCGGCGTGGTGGTGCTGAAGCTGCTGCTGTCCATGGCCAGGAGCTACGGGAAAACCATCGTCATCGTCACCCACAACCAGTCCATCGCCAAAATGGCGGATGTGGTGATTCGTGTTCGCAGCGGCAGGATCCAGTCCTGCGAGGTTTTGGAAAACCCGCTGAGCGCGGAAGAAGTGGAGTGGTGACATGCTGCTGAAAAAACTCTGGCGGACCATAGGGCTCTATAAAGCCCAGTTCATCTCCATGGTCATCATGATCGCCCTCGGCGTCGGTATTTTTCTGGGCTTCAACATGGAATGGGTCAGCATCGACGTCAATACCGATTATTTCTACAGCGCCACCGGTTATGCCGACTACAGGATCATTCGGGAGAGCGGTTTCTCGGAGAATGACCTGAAAGACGTGGAGAACATCCACGGTGTGGACGCGGTATCCCGGTATGTGTGCGTCAACGCAGACGTGAAGGAACGGGACGGAGACGCCCTGGCGCTGTCTGTTACGGAAAACGGGAAGGTCTCCGGAATGCTCGTAACAGAAGGCGCAGCCTACGACAAATCCAGCCTGAACGGCCTCTGGCTCTCCGACAAATACGCGTCGGCCAACGCCATTTCCGTAGGCGATGAATTGACGCTTACCTATCAGAATATGGAATTTTCGGGCACTGTCGCCGGGCTGATCAAGGCGAGCGAGCACATGATCTGCGTCCGGGATGAAAGCCAGTTGATGCCGGATTACGACACCTTTGGCTATGCCTACATCTCCCCTGCTTTTTACGAGGATGTAACGGGATTTCAGTATTATCCCATGCTTCATGTCCGTTCCGATATGGACAAAAAGGACTTCACAGCCGCCGTGGACGACGCCCTGGGAGAGACGGCCATGATTCTGACCAAGGACGAAACCCTGTCTTATGCCGAGGCCGCAGGCGAGGCCAAGGAGGGAAAGACCATGGGCTCCGTCCTTCCGGTGCTGTTTTTACTGATTGCGGTGCTGACCATGGTCACCACCATGCACCGGCTCACCGCCCGGGAAAAGACGCAGATCGGCACCCTGAAGGCCTTGGGCTTCAAGGACCGGCGGATCACACGGCATTATACCTCCTACGCCCTGATGATCGGTCTGATGGGCACCGCCGTCGGAATTGCATTGGGCTATGCCATCGCCTGGTTTATCATGAATCCCAACGGAATGATGGGGACCTATCTGGATCTGCCGGAATGGCGGCTGCCTATCCCCTGGTTCTGCTGGGTGATCATGGGAGCAATTCTGGCGCTCCTCACAGCCATCGGGTTTCTGTCGGTGCGTCAGATGCTCCGGGGAACTGCCGCCGATGCGCTGCGCCCCTATACGCCAAAGAAAATGAAGCCTCTGCTCCTGGAGCGGACGCCCCTTTGGCGCGTTTTCGGCTTCGGGCCCCGCTGGAATCTGCGGGATATCATGCGGCATAAGGCGCGGTCTCTCATGAGCCTGATCGGAACCCTGGGATGCACCCTTCTGATCCTGGGCTCCATGGGGATGCGGGACACCATGGACAGCTTCCTGGCGCTGTATTACGATGAGGCCACAAACTACACCACGCGGATCAATCTGTCCGAGGATGCGTCGAAGGATGCGATCGAAGAACTGATCACAAAATATAACGGCGACGCCAGCGGCACTGTCGGCGTCCAGCTTGGGGACAAGGCCGTGTCCCTGGAGATTTATGACACGCCCCACGATATGGTGCGATTCCCTGCCGAGGACAACAGCTTTTCGGCCCTGGCTGATGACGGCGCATATCTCTGCCTGCGTCTGGGCGAGGAGCTTGCGCTCTCTCCGGGCGATCGGATCGAGATCAGCCCGTACGGCTCCGACGAGACCTATACCCTCCGGGTGGCCGGGCTCATCCGGTCCGTTTCCGAGAGCATCGTCATCACCTCGGCCTACGCGGACTCTCTGGGCATTGATTACCGTTTCTCCTCCATCTATACCGATACAGGCAGGGCGGATATTGCCTCGGATGCGTCCATCGCCTCCACGCAGTCCAAGCAGATGATCATCGATTCCTTCGACGCCTTTATTCAGATCATGGACGCCATGATCTATCTTCTGGTGGTCGCGGCCATTGTGCTGGGCGTGGTGGTGCTCTACAATCTGGGCGTCATGAGCTACACCGAGCGCTACCGGGAGCTGGCCACCCTGAAGGTCGTGGGCTTTAAGGACCGGAAGATCGGGCGTCTGCTCATTGGCCAGAACCTCTGGATTTCCTTTGCGGGACTGCTGCTGGGGATTCCCGCGGGAGTCTGGGTGCTGGATTATCTGCTGAAGGCGCTGGCCGGAGAATATGAGATGAAAATGGCCATCTATCCCGGGAGCTTTGTCATCAGTATTCTGTTGACGGTGGGGATGAGCCTGCTTGTCAGCCTGATGGTTGCCCGCCGCAACAAGCGGATCGACATGGTGGAAGCGCTGAAGGGCGCGGAATAGCATACGAACGAATAGCGGTTCAGACGTCCCGGAGGAGGTCTGAACCGCTATAAGTATTTGTGATTTCACGGCTTGATCCTTGGAATCGCAGAATTCTCGCGGCGCAAACCGTTCTGCAAACAGTTTGCTTAAAAGGACAGTCCCCAAACGGCGGCAGCATTCCGGGCAATTCCGAAAACAGCAAGCAGAACTGCCGCAATCACCGTCGCCCGGTTGGCCAAATGAGACAGCCGGCGTTCTCCTGTCCGCACATATCGACAGCACCAGACGGAGAAGACAGCGAATCCCGGAACAAGCAGGACCATAACGGCTCCGTTGTCATGAAATGCAGACAGAACGTCTCCACGGAGAAGATGCAGGCACATCCGGGTCACACCGCATCCGGGACACTTGAGGCCCGTGACAAGGTGAAACACGCACGGAATCCCGCCGAACCGTCCGGCAATCATTGCATAGAGCAATCCTGCGGCGAGAACCGGCACGGCGCGCCGCAGAAGCCGGAAAAGCCGGATTCGCTCAGGCGCCTGCAACACTGTTCAGTTCGTTCTGGATCAGTCCCATGGTGACAATGCTGAAGCCCACCAATGTCAGAACCAGGTAGAGAATATTCAGGCTTGTGTCCTGGTACTGTCCGTTCATGGCGCGGACCCGGTTGACCTTGTCGCCGGCCTTGTAGGACCAGTATATGAAATAGATGTTGCAGGTGACGATGCTGAGCAGCAGGACCATGCCGGCGCCGGTATCTTCCGTTTCCCCGCTGGCCGTGTTGAGATCGGTGACGATGCAGTACATCCAGTACAGCCCATAGATCCCGCAGGTGATGATGCTCAGGACCACGGCCAGCGCAATACTGCGGCCGGCGATGGGCGCGCGGTAACCGCCGGGACCTCCGGGCGCGGCGGACGGATAAACCCGGGGCGGCACAGGAGCCTGCGGCGGCTGACCATTGAAGGGCTGCTGGTTCGGCTGGGCCAATCTGGCGCCGCACACAGGGCAAAAGCTGGCGCGGTCATCCACATTGGTTCCGCATTGCGGACAGAACATGGCAATTCTCCTTTCCTTTGGCTGATTTCTGTCGTTATTATACTACAATCGGATTCCCTGTGTAAAGGGAATATGGACAAATGGGAGCATATTTTGCGGCAAACGCGAAACCCTAGCCTTTGCGGAAGTGAATCCTGTGATTGCTTTTTGGCGGGAGAATCGGTATAATGTCGGAAAAGGAGGCGCAATATGGAGGAATACCTGAACGAAAAAGCTTCATTTGGGAGCTCTCATACTGCCGCAAAGCCATGGCGCCTGATCGTCATTACGGCGCTGCTTCTGGTTATGACCATCGCCGCGGCGGCTGCCTCCTGCTATGTCTACTATGTGATCCATCCCTATGAAAACTATGACCGGATCCTGCCGAATGTGTACTGCGCAGGGGTGGAGCTCAGCGGAATGACCCAGGCGGAGGCGAAACAGGCCATTGAGGAAGCCTTTCGGGAGCCGGTCCATTCCCTGCGGGTGGTATTGCCGGATTGCGAATACACGTTTCAGCCGGAACAGAAAGGCTTGACGCTGAACAGCGAGTCCATTGCAAGCCGGGCCTATGCCTACGGCAGGTCTGACCGCAGCGCCTACGGGATCTTCAAGGCCTTTCGCCGGGCAAAAGGGACGGAATACCGAATGGATCCGGAAACGGCGCTGGAATACAGCAAGGAAGACGTGGAGGCCTTATCCAGGACCATCAGTCAGGAGACCTATATCGCCCCCACCGAATCCCAGGTTTCCTGCGACCCCGAAACCCACACGGTCTCTCTCCTTCTGGGAACGCCCGGCAGGCGGATCGACCCCCAGACCGTCTATGAGGCGGTGTGCGGCGCCTTCGACGAACTGAGCTTTGAGGATGTCACCTTGTCATACGACAAGGTGGAAATCGATCTTGACGCTGTAGAATCCATGTGCCGAAGCGCGGCCTACGACTACCACCTGTTTCCCGTCCACCCGCAGGCCTATGCGGATGCGGAAAACCATGCCATTGCGCTCACCATGGGCACCCGGGGCTGGAAGCTGGATGGAGACGCTCTTTACAGTCTGGCGGAGGATGCGGTGAACGGGGAAAGCTATGGGACCGTGGAGCTTGCCATGGAACCCATCGAGCCCAGGGAGGCGGATATATCCGGCCCGTGTGAAGCCCTTGCCGCGGAGCCCACGGAGCCCTATTATTACGGCGGATCGGTCCTGGAGGGCTCCCCCGGATACACTCTGGATTGGGACGCCGCCGCTGAATTGATTGCAGGTGCAAGCTACGGAGAATCCATTGTCATCCCCATGACGGAGGTCGCGCCGAAGCGAACGGCGGCGGAGATCCAGGCGGTGCTGTTCCGGGACCGTTTAGGCTCCTGCAATACCGACCACACATCCAATTCCAACCGCACAAACAATCTGATTCTGGCCTGCAAAGCCATCGACGGAACTGTCCTCAACGCGGGAGAGCGCTTTTCCTTTAACGGCATCGTAGGAGAGCGGACCGCATCCAAGGGCTATCTTCCCGCCACGGTGTATGTGGGTACGGAGTCCACAGAACAGCTCGGCGGCGGAATCTGTCAGGTGGCGTCCACCATCTATGACGCCGCGCTGTATGCCGAAATGGAGATCCTGTCTCGGGCAGCCCATACCTTCTTTGTGACCTACGTGCCCGGCGGCCTGGACGCCACGGTCTACTGGGGCGCCCTGGACTTTTCTTTCCGGAATTCCACGGAATACCCCGTTCGGGTAAATGCCTGGGTTTCCGGCGGTCAGGTCCACGTCACCCTGGACGGAACAAAGACAAACGACCATGTGGTGGAGCTGAAAAGCGTCCATCTCAGCACAACGCCTTACAGCACGGTCTATGTAAACGACAGCTCCAAACCCAAGGGATATGAAAAGGAGACCACCTATCCCTATACAGGATATTCCTATGAGGCATACCAGAATATTTATGACGGAAACGGAAATCTGCTGGAGAGCAACTATCTCGGATACAGCAGCTACAGCAAGCGAGACCGGGTGATCACCGTTGGAACCGGATAGACTGGAGGAACTGACCATGACTGCAAATGAATTAGTGGAAGCTGCGAAGGAGGCCATGTCCAGAGCATATGCCCCTTATTCCGGTTACTGCGTGGGCGCGGCGCTGATGACTGCGGACGGAAGGGTATTTCAGGGCTGCAACATGGAGAATGCGTCCTTCTCCCCCACGATCTGCGCGGAACGGGTCGCCTTTGCCAAGGCTGTCTCCGAAGGGGTTCGGGATTTTGCGGCGATGGCTGTGGTTGGAGGCAAGCACGGGAATATTACGGGACTCTTCCCGCCTTGCGGCGTCTGCCGTCAGGTGATGCGGGAATTCTGCAAGGATGATTTCACGGTCTATCTGGGCGGTCCGGATGGAGAAATCCAGACGAGAACCATAGGCGAGCTCCTTCCGGACAGCTTTTCATCCGAGGCTATGAACGGGTAAATCACAACAAACGGGGCTGTGAGGATCGAACCTCGCAGCCCCGGTCTGTTTATTTCCTACGCTTCTTTACGCCCACAGTGATTCCGACAGCCGCCAGGATCACCACGATCACACCGATGAGGATGGGAACAACAGGCGCTTTTGCGGGGGCCTCTTCCGGTTCTTCCGTTTCCTCCGCAGCCTCTTCCGCGCTGCTTTCCGCGTCGGGAGCCGGAGCGATCAGCTCAGGCGTCTCCTCTTCCGCTTCGGGCGCGGGGGCAATCAGAGCGTCATCGGGCATGGATTCCTCTTCGGCCTCCTCGGCCGTCTCAGGCTCCGGTTCCGGCTCCTCATAATTCCAGGCGGCCGTCTCATAGACAGTGCCGTCCGGGGCAGTGGGAACATAGTCCAGGTTCACGTATTCTTCCGCGGCCTCCGTGTCAAAGGTATACTCTCCATCCTTCACGGTGCCGATGCCGGGAACGTATTCATACCCGGAGTGATCCTCCTCGGAATAATCGCCATAGACCGTAACCGTGTATTCGCCGTCGCCGGCAAGCAGATTGCCGTCTGTATCCACGATCTTCGCGTTGTTGATCTCCGCACCGCCGGTGTAGAGGTCCCGAACCTCGCTGTCACCGGTGACGTTCCAGATGGAGGTTCCGTCCATATATACGTCGCAGCCCCGGTCGCCGTTGTTTTCCCGGCACACGATGGCGCTGTTCACAACAGACCCTTCGGTGAAGAAGCAGCCCAGATAGCTCCAGGTGTCATAGATGATGTTGTGGTCCACCGCCTGGTCCTTACAGTAGAGCACGCATTCCGAGCCGTTGGCCCCGGCCACGCCCCAGCCGCGCATATTGGTGTTGCAGGCGCAGAGCAGGAAGGTTTCCATGCCGGGCGCGTATTCCATCTGCACATCGGAAAGGCTGATGTAGCAGTAGGTGTTGGTGGTGTAAAACATCTTGGCGTTGCCTTCCTCGGAGACATTGTTGGCCTTCAGCACGCCGCCCACCATGGTGCAGTAGGTGGTGCCCTCCTCGGAGTCGCCGGACATGGACTGGTAGACCATGACGTTGCAGTTCTCGTCGTCGTCGGAGGCGGTGTAGTTGCCCTCCAGGAAGCAGTTGTACATATGGAAGGGATTCCGGCCCTCAAAGCAGATGGCCTGGGCGTTCCCGGCTGACAGGGTGGCGTTGGCAGCGGTGATGTCCGCCACACAGTAGATGGCAGGAGATCCGGTGCCAAGAGAACCGTTGGAGATATAGGTGCCGCCGTCGATGACCATTTTTCCGCTGCCCCGGTCGGAGCGGATGGCAGCGGAGGAACCGCCCTCTGTGGTGACGGTGCAGTTTTTGGCGTTCAGCGTGCCGCCTCCGGCCACCATGATTCCGCCGGAGCCGCCGGCGCCCTTGGTGATCACGGTGGCATCCTCAATGTTGATGGTTGCCGAGCCATAGGCAAAGACGCCATTGGCGCCGCCGGCCTCGGTTTCTACCGTGCCGCCGTGGATCGTCAGCTCGGCAGGCGTGGAGGCGTCCTCGGAATAGGCCAGCAGACCGGCGTTGACGCCGTAAAAGCTGGAGTCATCCCCGTTCAGGTCTCCCGCCGTTTTGGTAACGGTGCAGTCCGTCAGAGAGGCGGTGACGCCGGGGCCGATCCGCAGCGCGACCTCTGTTCCGTTGGTGGAATCGGGGAAGGTCTCCCCGGTATAATCGCCGCTCTCCAGGTCCGTCACCGCATCGCCGGTATAGAACCACATGGAGCCGCCGCCGGGAGGCGGAGGAGGCGGCGCGCCGTCGCCCCCAAAGCCGCCGGGAGGCGCCGGCATATCCGCAGCCGCGGCGGAGATCGTAAACAGCATGGCTGCTGCCATGCCAAGGGCAGACATTCGCAGGGTGCGCAGTTTCATGTTCATCGTTCCCTTCTCTTTTGTTATTTGCTGCTGCTATTTTAGCGCCCCGGAACAAAATTGTCACCTGTTGAACACAAATCTACCTTTCCGCTCCATTTGGGTGAAATAGGGTATAGAGGGGTTTCGACCCCTCCCTCCCGTTGCACCGTACGTACCGGTCAGGTATACGGCGCTACATCAGAGCAGAAGTCAAGTACACCTTTCGAGATAATACACATAAGGAGGCTGTGAAGTCCCGAAGAACTCCACAGCCCCGATTGTTGTATAGAAATCAGCTGTTCAGATAATCGTCATAGGCCTCCTGCTTGACCTCGATGGCCGTATCCACACCCATGCTCTTGACGGTGTCGATGAAGCTGTCCCACTCGCGCATATCCTTCTGGCCCAGAATGAACTGAAGTACGTTCTCGGAGATGTAAGTGGCGATGTCGGAAGCGACCTCATTGTAGCGCTCCTTCTGGGGATTGGTCATAACGGCCCCCAGCGGGTAATCCATGGTGTGATCGCACTGGCTGGTGAACAGGTCCACCATATCCCACTGAACCTGATTGAAGTCCGCAAAGCAGCGGTCATAGTCGCTCAGGAAGGGCAGCCGGGTCCGGTTGGCGGTGGCATAGAGGTACGCCGCCTCGGCGTAGGTGAAGCCGTCCGGATTATTGACGATCAGATCCGTATACTTAGGCTCGCCGTTTTCCATGGTGTAGGAGAAGCCCTCCTCGCCCCAGTTCATAACGAGGGAACCTTCCTCAGAGTACATCCAGTCCACGAGCTTCTCGATGTTCTCCACATCGGCCGCCTCCACGTTGGAGTTGATGCTCCAGCAGGCGGAATCCATGAGACAGGAGGTCTGGTTTCCGCAGATATGGATCTCGTCGCCCTTGTTCATGACAGGCATGGGCATGCCTACGGTCTCCACGCCCAGAACATTCACAGCGGCGTTGTAAATCTCCGGCGGGAAGATGATGGTGGACCACTGGCCTGTGAAGAAGGGCCCAAGGTCTCCCCGGTCCTGGCTCATGAAATCACGATGGATCAGGCCCTCGGAATACCACTGCTTTGCCATCTCCAGATAGTCCTTGAATTCCGGCTGCAACAGGCCCATGCGGACCTCGCCGTCCACCACATACAGGCCGTCCAGATCGCTGTCGGAGAGTTCTGTGTTGATGCCGAAACCGGCGCCAAGCTGGGCGTCGCCGCCGGAGGCCGAGAACTCAATGGCTGCGCCGGTTTCATTATAGATGGCAAGGAGCATGTCGTGAAGCTCGTCGTAGGTCTCCGGCACGTCCATACCCGTGGCGTCCAGGAGGTCCTTGCGGATCATGTAGCCGGTGATATCACCGATATCCCGGTACATCTCCGGGAAGGAGACCATGGCGCCGCTTTCGCCGGAGGTCAGGGTCTTCTTGGCCTCGGGATAAGCGTCCAGGGTAGACTTGTAGTTGGGCATCCGCTCCAGGTCGCCGGAGTAGTCATAGAGGAATTCATCCTCGAACACGGCATTGTCGATGGTGTTCGTGTAATAGCTCATGGCGTCGGTGATGATGTTCGGCAGATCATCCGCCGCGAAGAGAAGCTGGAACCGCTCAGAGGCGGTGTCGATGGTATAGACGGAGATATCGAAGCCGATGCCGGTCAAATCCCGGATCTGGCCGAAGATATGCACGTCCTCCATGGGGTCGTCCACGTACTGGGTAAAGGGCTCGCCGTACCAGAGCGTGTAAGTGGTGGGCTCATCCACCAGAGGCAGATCCACGGGGGTATAGACAATACCCTCGGGTCCCAGCACGCGCTCCTCCTCGGGCTCTTCCGCAGGCTCTTCCGCAGAGGCCTCCTCGGGCTCTTCCGCATCCTCCGCAGGCTCCTGCGCCTCCGGTTCCGCGGGCGGCGCGGCTTCCTCGGCCTGTACGCTCTCTGCCACGGGCTCAGCCTGAGAGGCGGCGGAAGCGGGCTCCGCAGGCGCCGAGGCGCCGCATCCCGCCATCAACCCCAGAACCACACACAGGGCCAGCAGGATCGCCAATGTCTTTTTGATCATTATGATCGCTCCTTCCTTCCGGTGCCGGTCGGCACATAATTACAGATGTTCCTTCCCGATAAACGGGGTATAGGTGTTGTTGTTGTCCATGGTGGCATAGGGCTCCGGCCAGGGACAGGTGTTCTGGATCGGCATCAGGAACTCATATTCCCGATGCAGCGGGCCGGGATCGTCCAGCATCATGTCTCTGGGACCGGCGCTGCCTGTATCCGGGGGAGGTCCGCCCGGCTCGCCACCGGGGCCTCCGGGGCCGCCGGGTCCACCCGGACCGCCAGGGCCATCACCTGGACCGCCGGGAGCGGCGTTTACACCGGAGGGGTGGCCTGCGGAATCGGCCTCCGGCGGAGGGGCCGCAGAATTCCGATGGGTGGGATCCGTGGCTACCTGATAGGCCTCCAGGCCCCAGTTCACATTGTCATAGTTGCCCTGGAAATCGGGGCAGACATGCTCATGGAGATACTTCCACTCCCCGTTTGCGTCACAGACGAAATCCGCGCCGTAGCGCTCCCACATGAAGATAGCCCGGCGGTGCTTGGCAGGCTTGAGATACTCATAAATGGTACCGGGGGTCAGGAAGGCGCCCCGCCCGGACTTTCCGTCGTCGGCGATCTCGATGATATCGCTGGACAAAATATGAACGGGAGAGAAATTCAGGGGCCGGGGATCCATGCCCATGACGTCAGGATAGAGCTTATAGAGCTTCATGTAGTTGGTGAAGGTGGGAATGTCCCACTCGGTGACAGAGTTCAGGTATACCTTGTAGCCGCCGCGCCAGCGACCGAAGCCATGGGCCCAGGAGCAGTCGTCGGAAAGATCCCAGATATTATCCCACTCCTCCACAGGCCAGTTCCGTGCATGGGTATAGGCGTGGATGGCTTTCAGGTTTTCGATCTGCTGAGAGCCGTCAGCGTTGTGGATCCGCTGGGAAAGGGTCAGATGCTCTTTCATTTCTGTCAGCCCTCCTTCTTCATATATTTGTAATAGCCGTCCAGCCTGCGGGGATGACCCTCAGGCGCCAGACTGCCTTCCACCGTATAGGTCTCGTAGGGCAGAGGCATAGGCGGGTAGTTATCGGACAGGTTATATCTGGGGTTGTGGACCACCATGGGAATGTCGGGCGTACCGAATTCATCCCGGAAGGGATCGGGACCGGTCAGAGGATCCAGGGTTCCCTCCTGGAAGTCTGTGCCTGCCTCCACAAAGAAATCGGAGCACACCACCAGATGCCACAGCTTCCAGCTTCCGTTTTCCTTGACGAAATCCGCAGACATATTGTCCATGGTCCAGTAGCACTCCGCCGTGCCGTCGGACTTCATGATGGTCTCCTGGCCAGGCACATACCAGAGGCCCCGGGCGGTCTTGCCGTCTCCGGCGATATAGAGCATGGGCGTGGTGGTCTCGTGGAACGCGGAGCAGCCATAGCCGAGAGCCTCAGAGGGCTTCCCAAGCGCGTCCAAGGCTGCCCGCTGTTTCTTCTCATGCTCCACAACATAGTAATTGCGGATGGAATCCAGGCCCACATAATAGCCCCAGTTCCGGCCGTAGGAGGCGGTCTTTTTCAGGTCGTCTCCCGTGACCCACAGCTCGTCGATTTCCCGCTGCCGCTCATTGTTGGCGTAGTAATAGGCGCGTCGGGCCATAAGATTCTTGATCTCCTCCTTGTCCAAAATCCGGACAAGGAGCTCCTCATCGGAGTATTGCTTCGTCTCATAGTAATTCATACAGGCACCTCCGTTCAAACGCCGTAGGAGAAGGTCTCCGAGAAGGTTTCGTATGGGACCGGCGGCTCCGGGAGCTTCTGAAAGGGACGGCCGGGATAATAGGTCTCAAAGAGCTTTTCGGGACGGTTGGGCGCAGGGGGCGTAAAGGGCTCCGCGCCTGCGAATTCGGGCAGATCCGGGAAGGGCTCCGGGTCCTTCTCGCCCCAGCTCCGGCCGTTGGGCACGGAGATATCCGTCAGTTTTTTCATGTGCCAGACCTTCCACTGTCCGTCCTCCCGGATGAAATCGCAGGCATAAACGCCCACATCCCAATAGGAAAGAGGTCCCTGCGGGGTAATATCGTTGTAGGTTCCTCTGGAATACCAGATTCCCTTGGCGGTTTCTCCGTCAGCGGCGATTTCGATGACAGATGTGGACATGGGACGCACGTCCATAGAGCCTGCGCCAAACTGTTCCTCTTCGGTCAGCTTCCCCATCCGATCCGGGAACGCCTTCTTCAAAAAGGCAGTGTAGGCCTCGGTATGGGCATAGACCGCGCGATAGTAGCCCTCCACCGCCGCACGGCCATCATACCAGCCGTCGTTGCGGCCCAGGCAGATGTCCTCCCGGCGGCTCCAGAACCTGTCCACCATATTGTCCTCCCGCTTCAGAAGAATGGTGTAGCAGATTTTGCCCATAAGGTTTTTCAAATCCCGTTGGTCCTCCCAACGGCCCACCAGCTCTTCGCTTGTGAATGCCATGTTGTGTTTACCTCACTTTCCGTGCCAGATTTGCGTGGGATATTCCGATACAATTATATCGCATCTTGGGAAAACGGGAAAGGAATCTTCGCATTGTGATACCTCACCCGCAAAAATTGATATTTAAGCGAAAAACCGCTGCCTCACGGCAGCGGCGAAAACAGATCTATTTATCAGAACCCTCGAGAAAATAGCTGGCCTCCATATCGGCTACGGACAGCGCAAAGGCAAGGGGAAACATTTCCAGTGCTTTACCCACGGTGTTCTTGTCCTCGTTTCCGGAGAAGCCCATGTGATAGCGGATGGCGAAGGCCTCTTCCCTGGTAAGCCGCATAAATCCAGATATTATGTAAACTGATTTCTCTCCGTGTCCGTAGGGCATGGGATCGGAAAAGGTATAATTCGGAACTCGCTGCCATACGCCGTTTTCATCCTTGACATTCCGGAAACCGCTCTGGTAGCATCCGATCTTGCATACATCGTGAAGAAGAGATACCAGCGCGACCGTCTCATCGGAATACTCCATTCCGTACAGAGACTTGACGCGATCCCTTTCCAGATAAGCCTTTAGGCACTCATAGACGTTATAGCTGTGCTGGGCCAGTCCTCCGGCGTAGGCGCCGTGATATCGGGTGCTGGCTGGGGCCGTAAAGAAGTCGGAACGGTTCGTCAGATAATCGAGGAACGGCTCCGCACCTTCCCGGTGGATGTTGGCCTGATAAGCCTCTGTGAATTTCTGTTGGATATCCATTGTCTCACCCCATAATTATGTTAACCATCGAGTCAATCCGTACAGTAAGAGTAAATGCGAAGGATAGAACACATAGTACAGCCACTTGCTGCCTCTCCCCCGCTCTCCATTGTAAGTCGCGAGCAGCGCCAGCGCAGCCATGGCGCCCAGCCAATAGAGAAGCTGGAGTCTGCCGTCAGATGTGAGCCAGGAGAGCGTCTGTCCGTTCCATCCGTGCCAGATCAGCTGGAACACAGTGATCCATGCGCCAAGAAAGATCAGCCGTTCCCGATGGTCTGGCAGATAGTTGAGAACCAGTATCAGCGCGACGCCCCAGGCGTTGTAATTCGTGTGCGCAAACCAGCCGGCCGTGACGGCCGCAAATCCCGGCAGCAGACCGGCCCAGGGATCGGGAACGCCTTTTTCCCGGAGGAAGGCGCCGAGATATATGGCGGCGCAGGCCAGCAGGATCGTGAAATTCACGTTGTGTATGCCCGCGGAAAGGGTCTTGTAGAAATTGAGCTGAAAGGGAATCTCCGATATGACGGCAAACAGCAAAAGGCGGAAAAGCCGTTTGACCGGATCCGATGTTTTCCGGCATCCCTCCGCCGCAAACCAGGCAAAGATGGGAAAAGCCATTCTTCCCGCCGCGATCATGGCGACCCGGAGCATACGGCCCGTTTCCATACCGAACCACTGGGAGAGGATACCGGTCCGAAAAACAGTCTTTGCCGCATGATCCAGAAGCATGGCGAACAGTGCCAGCAGCTTCAGCCCGGATTGGGACATTGGACGCCTCCCCTCTTATGTCCGGAGGACCCGCCGCAACACAAGGTTTGCGACGGGTCCATAACTGTTTTGGATCAATCCTCGGCAGCAGCCTTGGCGGCTGCGATGATCTCCTGCTGGGTGGTCATGGGCGCTTCCTCATAGCGGACAAACTCCAGCGTGAAGCTGCCGCGGCCCTGGCTCATGGAGCGAAGGTCGATGGCGTAACTCATCATCTCGGCCATGGGAACCTCGGCCTCAACGACCTGATTGCCGTCGCTGTCGGGTGTCATGCCCAGGATGCTGCCACGGCGCTTGCTCAGATCGCCCATGATATCGCCCATAATGGCGGAGGGGATCGTGACCTTCAGGTTGCCGATGGGCTCCAGGATCACGGGACCGGCCTTGGGAATGCCCTCCTTGTAGGCCAGAGACGCAGCGGTCTTAAATGCCATTTCGGAAGAATCCACGGGATGGTAGGAGCCGTCCTTCAGATTGGCCTTTACGAACACCATGGGATAGCCGGCCAAGACGCCCTTCTCACAGGACTCTCTCAGGCCCTTTTCCACGGCGGGGAAGAAGTTCTTGGGAACAGCGCCGCCCACGACGGTCTCCTCAAAGGTCAGCTCCTCGGTCTCGCCGGGGGAGAACTCAATGACAACGTCGCCGAACTGGCCGTGGCCGCCGGATTGCTTCTTGTGGCGACCCCGAACCTCGGCGGACTTGCGGATGGTCTCACGATAGGCCACCTTGGGCTCCTTCAGCTCGCACTCCACGCCGAATTTGCTCTTGAGCTTGGAGCAAAGCACATCCAGATGGATATCGCCGGCGCCGGTGAGGACCATCTCCTTGGTCTCCGGATCGTTGACCAGGGTGAAGGACTGATCCTCTTCGCCCAGACGGTTCAGGCCGGAGGCTATCTTTTCCTCCTGGCCCTTCACCTTGGCGTAGATGGCCCTGGAATGGCAGGGATGGGGATACTCGATGGGACTGACGGTCAGCGGCTTGCCGGGCTGGCAGAGGGTGTCGCCGGTCTTGACGGAGGTCAGCTTGGAGACCATGCCGATGTCGCCGCAGGCGAGCTCCTTGACCTCGGTGGTCTTCTTGCCCTTGACGGTGTAAAGATGGCCCAGCTTTTCCGTATCGCCGGTCCGTGCGTTCTCCAGGGTCATGTCGGAGGAAATGTTGCCGGAGATGACCTTGAAATAGGACTGCTTTCCGTACTGATCGGAAATGGTCTTGAACACGAAGATGGCGGGCGCTTCGCCGGGCGCGCAGCTGATCTGGACGGTCTCGCCGTTCTCGTTGACGGCGTCCTGGGCATACCCCTCGGTGGGATTGGGCGCAAAGTCCACGAGACCGCGCATGAGGGAGTCGGTGCCAAGACCGGTCACGGCGCTGCCGCAGAACACGGGCACCAGAGAAAGGTCCTTTACGCCCTGGCTGATGCCGGCAATGATCTCATCCACGGTGAAGGCCTCGGTCTCCAGCTCGAAGAACTTCTCCATGTTCTCCTCGCTGGTCTCCGCCACGGCCTCGCACAGGAAATAGAAATACTCGTCAACCTTGTCCTGCACGTCGGCGGGGATATCCACCACGGCGCCGTCCTTGTAGGCGGTCTTGTGGATGATATCCACGGTGCCCACGGTCTTGTCCCCTTCGGTGATGGGGATCACGATGGGCGCCAGGGAGTTGCCGAACTGCTCATGCATGGCCTCGAAGGTCTTATAGAAATCGGCGTGCTCCTCATCCAGCTTGGAAATATAGATGAATCGGGGAAGCTTCCGATCGTGCAGATATTTCCAGGACTTCTCCGTGCCGACGCCGATGCCGTTCTTGGCGGATACCACGATCACGCCGGAGTCCACCACACGGACAGACTGCATAACCTCACCGGCAAAGTCGAAATAACCGGGGTTGTCAAGCACGTTGATCTTTGTTTTGTTGTACTCCACGGGAATGATCGAGGTGGAGATGGAATACTGGCGCTTGATCTCCTCGGGATCATAGTCGCTGACGGTGGTGCCGTCGGCAGACTTGCCCAGACGGTCGGTGCCCTTGGTGAGGAACAGCATGCTCTCCGCCAGAGCGGTTTTTCCGTCGCCGCCGTGTCCCACGAAGCAGACGTTCCTGATGTTTTGCGCGGTGTAGCCCATAATGAATTGCCCCTTTCCGATCCATAAACCGCCGAAAACATCAAGTATTTCAGCCCAATGGATCCTGCTTATTAGCGAATGCACCAATTATAATGGATGTCATAACACTTTTCAATTGGAAGCCTTATATTTTGTGTATTATGCTGAAAAACCGATTGGGTTTTCGTTAGATATGATAAGGCCGCTGTGAAGTTCGTTGTGATTCTTCTTTAACGCACGGTAAATCTTGCCCATATCTCCTCCGCAAGGAACAGCAGGAACTGTATCAGCAGGAGCTGCGGGCCGAGGATCGGTCCGAGACCGCCGGCAATGGTCATGGCGCTGCGGATAAGCGTCACCACGGATAGGATCACGCTTAGGACCGTGAAGATCATACCCATGCGATGGGTCCTGCGTGCGCCGGCCACCATGCGGCTGTAAGTGACGACGCCCTCTTTCCCGAGATATCCGCAGACTGCGCCCCGGCGCATCCTGGCTGTATTGGAGAGCTTCCAGCGCGTCTCCACCTTCGGGCAGAGCATTTCCCCCACCGGGATCTGGAACCAGTCCATGAGGAAGGACGGATTGACGTTAAAGTTTCTGGTGGCGGCGATCAGGGTGAGACCGGGCTCCCGCACAAGCCGATGGAACCCGTCGGCTGCGCCGCTCTGCACACGGTGCCGCAGGGAAAACAATCCGGCAATCTGCCCGTTGAGCGCGATAAACAAACCGCTCTTGGGAGCATAGGACGGCGGAATGGCGCCGATGAGCTGCATAAAGCTGTAGGTGCCCACAGCCACCTGGACCCCGTGGATCTCTCCGGTGACGCCGCCCTCAGAGACACGGAAATAACGGACGTTATGGATCTGACCGTCCACCTCTCGAAGGAGCCGGGTGAAGGGCTCGGTGAGGCCGTTGTTGGCGCGCAGCACAAGACTCGCGCCGTAGGAGATCAGAAGTCTGGGCGTCTGATTGCCATAGACCTTGACGCCCTTGTGGGTGATCCGTCCCGTGGGGAACAGATCAGTGTCATAGATCAGAATGGATTTTGTCCCCGACAGCGCCCGAATCCCGAACCAGCCGGAAACGGCGCCCTTTCTGCCAAGGACCTGGGTAAGGAGCTCATAGGGACGCGCGCAGCACCACAGGGCGGCAAAGGGAAGAGACGCGGTCAGCAGCGTTGCCAGCACAGTCAGATAGTTTCCGCCGGTTTTTCCTGCGAGATAGGCCGAAAGCACCATGGATACAAGCAGCAGGAAAACGGCGTACAGGGACCAGCCCGAATGGAAGCTGTCCGCGGTCTCCTGATGCCGGACAAAACCGGAGAGACTGGAGGGCGCTTTCCCGATACAATCCTGTTTTTCGTACAGATTGGAAGTCATCCGAACACCGGTCCGGTTTTTCGCGGTGAGGACCGTTCGGATGGAACGGAGCTTTCCCCGGGACCACATAAGATCCGTGACGCCCGCCAGACACCAGCTGATCGCCAGAAGCGGAAGCAGGGTCCCCGTGTCGCGCTGGGCCGCGGCGGCCACCATGCTTACCAGCGTCGTAAAGAGCAGCAGGGATTCAAAGGAAAACCGAAGATAGAGCACATCCCGTAGGGCGTTCAGCACGCTCTGCCAGGATACGGCCATGGAGAGCACCGTGATCACCACGGCGATCCACATGCCTCTCGTTCCGCCCAGGACGCCGAAGAGCATCCAAGGGTACCGGCGGCCCACAATGGCAAGCACCATGATCAGCATCAGCACATACCGGACAGGGGTGAACATTCCGGCAATTCCAATACGCTTGGAATAGTACGATTCCCGGTTGTTCAGCGAGACGTCCATATCCGGAAGGTCCTCATGCCGGCGCTCCCGAATGTCGCTTAGCATCAGGAAGAAGGCGTCAAGGAAGCTGGCGTGGACCCGCCCTGCGGGAATCTTTTTCTGCTTCGGCGCTGCATTGACAGGCGCAGGGCTTTCCTTTTTCTTCTCCTTTTTACGGGACTTTTTCGGTTTGGCAGGGGATTCCTCCGGTTCCGGCGCAGGCGCCCCTTCGGGTCCCGAAACGGGAGCCGGTTCCGGCGCGGGAAGCACCGGTTCCGCAGGCGCCTCCTCCGGCAAGGGAATCCACTCCGCATCCGGAAGCTCTGTCAGCTCCGGCTCCGGTATGTCCTCTCCATCGAATACAGCCGCAACAGCGTTTGCAATGGCGCTGGCCACCTCCGAATCCGAAAGGGGTTCGGGCGCCGGGAGATCCGGTGCGGCGGAAGCTGTATCTGTCTCGGGGATCCTGTTCTCCTCGGAGACGGCTTCTGAATTGGAATCTAAGATTGGCATGACAGTCAAGCCTTTCCGCTGTTTTTTTACTTCTGTTTGATCGTATCGAGTCGCTGCCGCAGCGCCTCATAAAGGAGAATCGCGGCGGCATTGGAGGCGTTCAAGGAATTGATCTTCCCGCACATGGGAATGCTGATCATAAAGTCGCAGGATTCCGCCACCAGACGTCCGATGCCGGAGCCCTCGGAGCCGATGACAATGGCGCAGGGTCCGGTCAGGTCTGTTTGATACAGAGGGCCGGAGCCCTCTGCGGCCGTGCCGTAGATCCATACGCCGTGTTTTTTCAGCGTCTCAATGGCGGCAGCCAGATTGTTGACCTTCGCGACCGGCAGGTATTCCAGGGCGCCTGCGGCTGCCTTGGCCACCACTGCGGTGAGACCGGCGTTTCTCCGCTTGGGAATAATGACGCCGTGGGCGCCGGCGCATTCCGCCGTCCGCATGATCGCGCCCAGGTTGTGGGGATCCGTGATCTCGTCACAGATCACGATCATGGGCGCCTCCCCCCTGTCCTCAGCCCGCTTCAGAATATCCTCCACCGTGGAATAGGCCGCTGCGGAAACCATGGCGACTACGCCCTGATGGGCGCCTGTCTGACTCATGGCGTCCAGCTTGCGCCGGTCGCACCATGTGACGACCGCGCCGGCGTCCTTTGCCATGGAGGCAATGTGCCGCAGGGTGCTGTCTGTATCGCCTGACGCCAGGAACACCTTGTCGATGGTTCTTCCGGCCTTCAGGGCCTCTGTGACGGCATTGCGCCCCTCCAGAACGCCCTCTTCCGGCGCATCCAAATGCTTTTTCATAGTGTCTACGCTCCCATAAGTACAATACTACCCGATGATTATATCACGAAAGCGGACTAAGAGGCAACAGATAATTGCGTTAACAGAAAGTTTACCAGGATACGGCGCGGTATTTATTGTGTTTGGGCGGATTGTGTGCTATATTCTATGGGGTAAAATCGAACCGTATATTTTACAGGAAGGTACCAAAGGAGGCGTGCTTGTGAGCGCACCAGATAATCGGAATAATCGGTCCGGCGGCGGCAAGGACAACGAAAACCGCCCGAGACTCAATACGATCCTGCCCATAGCCATTTTGGCGGTGGTGTTTGTCTTTCTCATCAATTTTCTGTACAGCAGCTATGCCGCGTCCAGAATGGAGGAGATCAAGTACAACGAATTCCAGGAGATGCTGGATAAGGATCAGATCGCTGAGGTGGAGATCCAATCCGACCGGATCCTGATCATGACCCGGGAGGAGATGGCGAAGCCTGAGACGGAGCAGCTCATCTACTACACCGGTCTCGTGGGCGATCCCGATCTGATCCCACAGCTCAAGGCCAATGAAAACATCGAGTTTTACCATGAGCTGACGGACGAGATGTCTCCCCTGTTCCAGATTCTTCTGAGCTATGTGATCCCCTTCGCCGCCATCTATCTGCTGTTCAGCTTCCTCATGCGGAACCTCAGCGGCAGAATGGGCGGAAGTATGTCCATCGGCCAGAGCAAGGCCAAGGTCTATATGGAAAAGGAGACGGGCGTCACCTTCGAGGATGTGGCCGGTCAGGACGAGGCCAAGGAGTCCCTGCAGGAGATCATAGACTTTTTGCACAATCCGCAGAAATACGCCGCCATTGGCGCGAAGATCCCCAAGGGCGCGCTGCTGGTGGGCTCGCCCGGCACCGGCAAGACGCTGCTGGCCAAGGCCGTGGCGGGAGAAGCCGGCGTTCCCTTCTTCTTTATCTCCGGCTCGGACTTTGTGGAGATGTTCGTGGGCGTGGGCGCCAGCCGTGTCCGGGACCTGTTCCAGCAGGCCTCCAAGCAGGCCCCTGCCATCATCTTCATCGACGAGATCGACGCCATCGGCAAGAGCCGCGACAACCGGCTCGGCAGCAATGACGAACGGGAGCAGACGCTGAATCAGCTCCTGTCGGAGATCGACGGCTTTGATTCCTCCAAGGGCGTTGTGATCCTGGCTGCCACCAACCGGCCGGAAATCCTGGACAAGGCGCTCCTTCGGGCCGGACGGTTCGACCGGCGGATCATTGTGGACAAGCCCAATCTGGCAGGACGGCTCCAGACGCTCAAGGTCCACACCAAGAACATCAAGCTCACCGAGGACGTGGATCTGAACCGGATCGCGCAGGTCACCGCAGGCGCGGTGGGCGCGGACCTTGCCAATCTTGTGAACGAGGCCGCCCTTCGGGCGGTACGCCACGGACGGCAGGCGGTGAATCAGGAGGATCTTCTTGTGTCCTTCGAGGTGGTCATTGCCGGTACGGAGAAAAAGGGCACGGTCCTCACCGATACGGAAAAGCGGATCGTTTCCTACCATGAGGTGGGTCACGCCCTGGTTGCGGCGCTCCAGAAGCATACGGCCCCAGTCCAGAAGATCACCATCGTGCCTCACACCTCCGGCGCGCTGGGCTATACGCTCCAAATGGAGGAGGAGGAAAAATTCCTCAACTCCAAGGACGAGCTGATCTCCGAGCTGCGGACGCTTCTGGGCGGCAGAGCTGCGGAGGAGGTCGTGTTCGGCGTGCAGACCACCGGCGCGGCGAACGACATCGAAAAGGCCACGGATCTCTCCCGCCGGATGATCATGCAGTATGGCATGAGCGACCGGTTCGGGCTCATGGCCCTGGTCACCTCCGAGAGCCAGTATCTTGGAGGTCAAAACAGTCTCAACTGCGCCGAATCCACCGCCGCCGAGGCGGACGCGGAGGTTCGGGAGCTGCTGCTGAGGTGCTATGAGGAATCCAAGCAGATGCTTCGGGACAATCGGGAGACCCTGGATGAAATCGCCCTGTTCCTTCTGACCAAGGAGACTATCACCGGAGAAGAATTTATGGCGTTCCTCAAAAAGCCGGAGGAGCTGCCTCAGCCCGAGGAGGTCCCGGAAATCACCACAGCCGATGACTTTCAGGGCCCCACGGAAATGATCTGATTGTCTGCAGGCGCGTAGAAAGGGATGATATGATGATCCGAATCGATCCGGAACGCTGTATCGGCTGCGGGAGATGCCAGTGGGACTGCTTTCCCGGCGCGATCTCCATGGAGCGTGGAATCTCCGTTCTTGCGTCCCCTGAAAACTGTATCGGCTGTGGTCACTGCATTGCGGTCTGTCCCGTGGAAGCGGTGACGGATGACAGCCTGGATATGACGGAAGCCGCGCCTGCAGGCTGTAACGTAGAAGCAGACACGCTGCTCGCGCTGATGCGCTCCCGGCGTTCCTGCCGCCATTTTACGCAGGAGGCGGTTCCGGAACAGCTCGTTCAGCGCATCATCGACGCGGCCAGAGCCTGTCCCACGGCCAAGAACCTCCAGGCGACCCGATATATCGTGGTAACGGATCACATTCCGGAGCTGCTGGACGCTGCCCTGTCTGCTCTGGGGGACTTGGGAGAACGGATGCTGAAAACAGAGCTGCCGGCTGATGAAAAACGCCGGGCGGAAAACTTTCTTCGCTGGAAGAAAACACGCCGGCGGGATCGGGAATTCGATCCCCTCTTCTTCCATGCGCCACTTCTGCTTCTTTTTGTGTCCCCAATGGAAACCGCCAGGGATGCGGCGGGCGCCGCGGCCTATGGAGAACTGATGGCCGCAGCGTCGGGTCTTGGATGCCTTTACAGCGGATACTTTACGGCCTGTGCCGCTGCGAGTCCGGAAATCCAGCAGCTTTTGGAGCTGGAAGCCCATGAGCAGGCGGTCCGCTGCCTGGTACTGGGCTGGCCGGATATCCGATTTCTGCGGACGGCTCCACGGAAACAGCCAAATATCAAACGATTGTAAAAAGATTCTATCATATAATGTTGGGGCCAGGTTTTTCCCTGACCCCAACATTTATCTATTGAATAGCAACCGATTGGGAAAAGACAATCGTTTCCCCTGGATTCCGGTTTTTTGACCGTCTATCGCCAGCCGCAATCTGCTGGCGATAGAATGCTGTCCGGCAAAGCCTTCGCCCTGCCGGACAGCGCCATTGCAATGTGGTTTTCGGACAGCCGTCGCCGCCCGCGATCACGCGTCTGCCCTCGGCTCGCCTCGGAGACACCCTTGACCGGCCTGCAGACCTGCCCTTTGGGATCAATCAGGTTATCCTGCATCTCAAGACCCCGCGCCAAGTTCTTCCCTATGGAAGCGCTCGGATGATCAACGGCCTCTTGATCACCGGCACGGTCCGCCGCCTGTCCGGGATCATTGTATGCAGTTTTTCTCCGATTATACAATGGAAGGTTAAAATCATGCGTCCTTCTGTTCGATCATGCCGTGGAGCGCCTCCAGGGCGTCGGACAGGCCGCCCAGCCGGTCGATAAGCCCCATCTCCACGGCCTGACGTCCGTAGACCACGCTCCCCACATCCTGGGCCAGCTCGTCGGTGCTGAGCATCAGCTTCATAAAGGCGTCCTTGTCCACGCGGGAATTCTTGCACACAAACTCCACGATCTGCTCCTGGATCCGCTCAAAATACCGATAGGTCTGGGGCGCGCCGATGACCGTCCCGCTGATTCGGACGGGATGGATGGTCATGGAGGCTGTGGGCACGATCATAGAGGTTTTGGCACAGACGGCCAGGGGGACGCCGATGGAATGGCCGCCGCCCAGCACCAGGGACACCGTGGGTTTTTTCATGCCCGCAATCAGCTCCGCAATGGCAAGTCCCGCCTCAATGTCGCCGCCCACGGTGTTCAGCAGGATCAAAAGCCCATCGATTTCCGGGCTCTCCTCGATGGCGGCGATCTGGGGGATCACATGCTCATATTTCGTGGTTTTGGTGCTCTCCCCGAGAATCTGATGGCCCTCGATCTGGCCGATAATGGTCAGACAGTGGATGCCGCAGCCGCCGGAGGTGATCTCCGTGCTGCCAAATTCCAAGGTCTGTTCCCGTTCCTCTTTCCGCTCGTCCGTCTGGTTCTGATCCTGATCCTGATCCTTGTCATCCATAATCCCTTTTCCTCCCTGTTCCGATTTGTTTGTTTCCTCTATTATACGGCGGGAAATCCCTTTTCATTCAGGGTCAGCTCCAGGTAAGTCCGCCCCTGGTCCCGGACAAAGCGAAAAAAGCAGAGATATTCCTCCGCCGGAATCCTGTCCCCCGGCTTCCAGGGAAAGCGGTAGGTCTGGCCCCGTACCTGCCCCGGCGGCAGCACGGCGTCTCCGCGCTTTCCCCCTGGAAAGCGGCGCCAAGCGGCCGTCTCCCCCGTCCGCAGCTCTCCCCGGAGCAGCTTTCCGGCCGGAAGCCGGGCCGTGGGAACGCTGATCCGAAGGGTCATCCTCCCCTGCTCCGGCGCGGGGATGCCAAGAGACGCCTCGCCGCCCTCGAAGATTCCGAAGAGACGGCAGATTTCCTCCGTCTCCACCTGGGCCTGAAACACAGTGTAAAGTCCTTTTTCCTCCGCGGAGATCGTTCCGCAGACCTGATCTCCCCGCAAAACCGCTGCCTGCATAAAGACACCTCCGCAAAAGTCTATGCGGAGGCGTCTATACTTAGCCGTGGAGACCGAAGCTCACAGCGATGGCGTCGTCTACCCGATCCATCATATCCTGATCCAGCCGTCCCATGTGCTCCCGCAGCCGCTTTTTGTCGATGGTTCGGATCTGCTCCAGCAGCACCACGGAATTCTTGGTGAGCCCTACGGTGGGGCCGATCAGCTCAATATGGGTGGGGAGTCTGGCCTTATTCATCTGCGATGTAATAGCCGCCGCGATGACCGTGGGGCTGTGCCGGTTGCCCATGTCGTTCTGTATGATCAGCACAGGCCTGGTGCCCCCCTGCTCGCTGCCCACCACCGGGCTGAGATCCGCGTAAAAAATGTCTCCTCGTCTGACGCCGTGATCCATATCCTTCACTCCGTAAAGCATTAGTCCGCCCGCCGGTCTTTCCTCCGGCGGCGCTGACCCTATCATTGCCATTTTGCCGGAAAAATATGCGTCTCCGGCTGGATTATTCTATGCGGATTTCCCCGATTTGTGCCGAGTCCTCGCTTGACATGTCAGGGGGGCTGTGGGATAATGTCCTCACGTCATTTGGAAGGGGTCAAGTCCATGCTGTTCTCCAAACCAAAGCCCCGCTGGGTCAAAATCCAGGACCCGGTGGCCCACGCGGAAGCCCATTCTCCCCTTCGCTCTCCCGAGTCCACGGTGCGGGATACCTGGGGCGCCCCGGCGGCCTGCTACACCACCACGGCCCACTTTGGGAATATCGGCGGCGTCCGCTACTACAACAACTGCGGTCCCACGGCCGTGACCAATCTGATCTGCATGTACCGTCAGAAGTTCAAAGGGCAGACGGTGGACCCGGACACGGCGAAGGAAATCTATGACCGTGTGGCGAAATACGGCACCAGCCACCTCTACTTCATCAATTCTCCCTCCAGGCTGATCCACGGCACCTCGGATCTCCGGGCGGGAGCTTATATCCGCCACTGCTTTTCCCGAATCGAGGGCTTTGTCCCCCAGGTGCGTCTTCTTCCGCTGACCGAAAAGAACGCGATCCGATCCCTGGAGCAGGGCGCTCTGCTGTATCTCATGCTGCTGGGGCATCCGGAATACGGCAGTCACCATCTGGTGGGCTGCGGATACACGGTGGTCAGGGACCCGTCCACCGGAGAAAAGAAAACATACATCAAGCTCTGCGACGGGCATAATGCCGCGCCCCGATACTTGGACACCGGAGATTTCCGGCGTCACCCCGGCGCCTATTACGCGGTGCAGTTTTCAAAGGAGAGATCGAGATGAAAATGGATGTGTTTCTCTGGGTGGCGCTGGCCCTGTTCGCAGGACTGATCTTCACCCGGGTATTCAAGCTGCTGAAGCTGAACTTCCCCGACGTGACGGCGTTCCTGATCGCAGGACTCCTCATCGGCCCCTTCGGCCTGGGCCGTCTGGGGATCGAGGGCGTGGGCTTTAACTCCTTCACCGATTTGGACCGGGTGGGCCTGATCAACGACGCCGCCCTTGGCTTTATCGCTTTTTCCATCGGCAGCGAGTTCCGGCTCTCGGAGCTCAAGCACACGGGAAAGGCCGCCACGGTCATTGGCATCTTCCAGGCCATCACCGCCTGTATTCTGGTGGATCTGGCGCTGTTTGGGCTCCATAAAATCCTGGGGCCGGAAATCCTTCCCATGCCTGTGGTCATCACCCTGGGCGCCATCGCCACTGCCACCGCTCCTGCGGCCACCCTGATGGTGGTGCGGCAGTACAAGGCGGACGGACCTTTGACCAGGCTCCTGCTTCCCATTGTCGCATTGGACGACGCGGTGGGACTTGTGGTGTTCTCCGTCTCCTTCGGCATCGCCAGAGCCCTCCAGGGCGGCAGCTACGATGTGATCTCCATAGTGGTGGACCCGCTGCTGGAGATCCTCTGCTCTCTGGCGGTGGGCGGCCTGCTGGGCTTTGTGCTCTCCAAGCTGGAAAAGCTCTTCTTCTCCAACTCCAACCGGCTCTCCCTGACCATCTCCTTTGTGCTTCTGACCGTGGCCCTGAGCTTTCTGGAGATTCCGATCGGACCGGTGACCCTTTCCTTCTCCTCTCTGCTGGTCTGCATGATGCTGGGCACGGTGTTCTGCAATGTCTGCGAGTATTCCGAGGACATTATGGACAAGTCGGAGAAGTGGACCGCACCTCTGAATGCCACCTTCTTTGTGCTCTCCGGCGCGGCCCTGGATCTGGGGGTGTTCTCCAGCCTGAGCTATGTGCTCATCGGCGTCGTGTACATACTGGTCCGGTCCTTGGGCAAATATTACGGCGCACGAATCTCCAGCCGCATGATGGACTGCGACTACACGGTGATCAAATATTTAGGCATCACCCTTCTACCCCAGGCAGGCGTGGCCCTGGGCATGTGCAACCAGGCCGCCGTTCTGGGCGGCGCTGAAGCCTCCATCATCCGCAACGTGACCCTGTTCGGTGTGCTGATCTATGAGCTGGCCGGTCCCCTTCTGACCAGGAACGCCCTGATTGCCGCCGGCGAGGTAGCCGCCATCCCCAAGGAAAAGAAGGACCGCTCCCGCTTCAAAAGAGCGTAACCGTTCACGAGATAAACCGCCATGCTTTCACATGAAAGCATGGCGGTTAACATAATATTTTTCATACATTCTTTACATACATGGCCCGGATGGCGTTCAACACCGCCAGAACCATGACGCCCACGTCGGCAAAGATGGCAGCCCACATACCCGCAAGCCCCAGCGCGCCGAGGATCAGGCACAGGAGCTTGACCGCCAGGGCAAAGACGATGTTCTCCCGGACGATCCGCATACACTTCCGGGCGATCCGGATGGCCTTGGCCACCTTGCCGGGATCGTCGTCCATCAGCACCACATCCGCCGCCTCAATGGCCGCATCGGAGCCCATGGCGCCCATGGCAATGCCCACATCGGCTCTGGCCAGCACGGGAGCGTCATTGACGCCGTCGCCCACAAAGGCCAGCTTGCCTGTGTCCGGATCGGAAAGCATCTGATCCACCCATGTCACCTTGTCCGCCGGGAGCAGGCCGCTGTGGCACGCGTCAAGCTTCAGCTCCCGCCGGACCTGCTCCGCCGCCGTCTCCTGATCTCCAGTTAACATAACGACATTTTTGACGCCGCACCGTTTCAAGGCTTCCACTGCCGCTTGGGAGGTGGGCTTCACACAGTCGGAAATCAGAATGTGTCCGGCGTAATCTCCGTCCACCGCCATATGGACCACAGTCCCCGTGTCCTCCGGGCATTCGTGATACGCAACACCAAGCTGCTCCATCAGACGGGTGTTGCCCGCAGCCACGGTTTTACCGTCCACCTTGGCGTGGACGCCGCCGCCTCCGATCTCTGTGACCTCGGCGACGCGGCTCCGGTCCAGGCGCTTGCCGTGGGCCTCCCGGAGGCTTTTGCTGATGGGGTGAGAGGATGCGCTCTCCACCAGGGCTGCGTACTCCAGGAGCTGCTCCCGCTCCAGGGGACTCCGGTGGATATCCCGGACCTCAAAGACGCCCTGCGTCAGGGTTCCCGTCTTGTCAAACACCACAGTGTGAACCTGGGACAGGGTTTCCAGGTAGTTGGAGCCCTTGATCAGAATGCCCTCCCGGCTGGCGCCGCCCAGTCCGGCGAAAAAGCCAAGCGGAATGGAAATCACCAGAGCGCAGGGACAGGAGATCACCAGGAAGGTCAGCGCCCGGTAGATCCAAACGCTCCAATCCCCAGGCATTCCCATCAGCATCCGAACAATCGGCGGAAGCAGGGCAAGGCCCAGGGCCCCGCCGCATACTACCGGCGTATAAATCCTGGCAAAGCGGGAAATAAAGTTCTCCGACCGGGACTTGTGGGAGCTGGCATTCTCCACAAGCTCCAGGATTTTGGATACGGTGGATTCCTCGAAGGACCCGGTGGTTTTTACCCGCAGAAGGCCGGTCATATTGACGCAGCCGCTGATCACCCCATCCCCGACGGTTACGTCCCGGGGCAGGCTCTCGCCGGTGAGAGAACTGGTGTTCAGAGAGGAGGTCCCCTCCAGGATCACGCCGTCCAGCGGGATCTTTTCCCCTGGCTGAACCAGGATCTCGCTGCCCGGCTCCACCTCCTCCGGGTCGACACGGACCAGCGCACCGTTTTCTTCTATGTTAGCATAGTCCGGACGTATGTCCATGAGCGCCGAAATGCTTCCCCGGCTTTTTCCCACGGCCACGCTCTGGAACAGCTCGCCGATCTGGTAAAACAGCATGACAGCAACCGCTTCATTGAGCTCCAGACTTCTCTCGAGGGCTGCCAGGGCGATGGCGCCCAGGGTGGCCACCGTCATGAGAAAGCTCTCGTCCAGCACCCGGCGGTTTTTAATTCCCTTGAATGCTTTTTTCAGAATATCATAGCCGATGACCAGATAGCTCGCCCCGTACAGCAGGATCCGGACAGGCCCGGGAAGCACGGTCAGATTGGCGGGAATCAGCAGCAGTGCGGAAATCAGGATCCGGTACAGGACCTTTTTCTGTTTTTTTGTCACAGCAACGCCCCCCTTCCCGGCCTCGGAAATCAGAGATAGATCTCCATGTCGTCCTCAATACGTTTGCAGTTTTTCCGGACCTCATTCATCACAGAAGCCGGCTCCTGCCCTTCGGCAAACTCCACGATCATTTTCTGGGTCATAAAGTTGACAACGGCCTTGTCCACACCGGGGGTTTTATTGGCGGCATCCTCCATGAGGTTTGCGCAGTTGGCGCAGTCCACTTCGATCCGATAGGTCTTTTTCATGATTCTTTGCTCCCTTCAAACGATTAAATAGTTATTTAATCTTTGATCTTATTATAATCAACCATGCGGGAAATGTCAACAGGTGATTGACTTTTTTTCAAATTGATCGTAGGATGATAGCATAGCATAACAAATCCCGGGCGATTCATAAACGGAAGGTGGTAAACTCCATGTCGGAATTTTCCCTGCCCCATCACCACAGCGATGAACTGAAGGCGGAGCGCCTTTGTGATTATGTAAATCAAATTGATCGTTTTGAGACTGTCGCCGGGGTGTTCAAGCAACTGGCCGATCCCAGCCGTGTCCGAATCTTCTGGCTGCTGTGCCACTGTGAGGAATGCGTGCTGAACATCTCCGCCATGGTGCAGATGTCCTCCCCTGCCGTGTCTCATCATCTGCGGCAGCTCAAGCTGGGCGGGCTGATCGTCAGCAGGCGGGAGGGCAAGGAGGTCTATTACAAGGCCGCCTCCACCGAGCAGGCCCAGCTTCTGCATCTGATGATCGAACGCACCATGGCAGTGGCCTGTCCTGAATGATGCATGATACAATAATAGCCCTGGAACGCTATGGTTTCAGGGCTTTTTTATTGGTCAGATCTGATTGGCAACGGCCCAGCCCGCCGTAACCGCCTTGTGGACGTCTCCCGCCCGGCGGCAATCGCCGATAAACTCCGCGCATTTCCGGGGCACCGGCTCCGTGCCGCCGGAGAGCACTACCAGGTCCCGGCATTATTATACCCGCCGGAGGCATTTTATCAAGTGTTTTTCATCCAGGCTGTCACATTTTTCCACAGACCGGACGGCCGGGTGCTCCGCCACAGCGGAAAGCAACTCCAAAATCTCCCGTTCGCGGTCCGCACGAAGCCGGAACACTGTGTGCGCGCGTTTGATTCCGGGACCCGGGCAATATTCCAGGTCCACATCCCCGTCGATCTCCCAGACCTCTGCCTCTTCCCTTCTCAGCAGTTCCAGAATTGTCTCGATTTCCTCTTCGCCGGTCCACTCCACATAGAACGCGGCGCTTCGCATTTTACGTTTTCCGGTCTTTCGATCAGCCCAGGGCGTATCGCTCCTTGTAGTCCCGGAAATACCGTTCGAAATCCGGAGAGCGTTTTTCTTTAACCTTTCCAAGATACTCATGCGTGTCAAAGGAACCGCCCTCCAGCTCGATCATGGCCACCGCAATGTTGGAGCAGTGATCCGAAACCCGTTCAAAGTTGGTGATGAGATCGTTGAACACAAACCCGTGTGAGATGGTGCACTGGCCCTTCTGAAGCCGATCCACATGTCGGAGCTTCAGCTCGTCGCACAGATCGTCCACAACCTCCTCCAGGGGCTCCACCCGCCGGGCCAGGGAGAGGTCCCCGTTTACGAAGGCCTCCACCGTCACCCGCAGGGTCTCCCGGACCGCCCGCTCCATAACGCTCAGCTCCTGCTCCGCGTCCTCGGAAAAATCGATCTCCTTGTCGTGGATCTCTTTGGTGCTCTTGGCGATGTTCAGGGCGTGGTCGGAGATCCGCTCGAAGTCCGACAGGGTGTGCAGGAAGATGGAAACCGTCCGGCTCTGACGCTCCGTCAGCTCCTGACCGGTGAGCTTCACCAGATAGGAGCCCAAAGCGTCCTCATAGTGATCCCCTGCCGTCTCCAGCTCCCGGACCATTTCAAATCCTGACTCGCTGTACCGGGACAGAAGATTCATGGATTCGGCCATGGCCTCCTCCGTTTTCTCCGCCATGTCGCAGATCGTCTGGCGGCTCTGCTCGATGGCCAGAGCCGGATGGCCGAGGAACCGGTCCTCCAGCCGGAGCGTCGGGTCCGCCTCGGCATGCTTTTCCGGTACAATCAGAGACGCCACCGCCTCCAGCACATCGGTGAAGGGCGCCAGCAGACACAGGATCGCCAGCCGAAGGATCGTGTTGGTCAGCGCCAGGGAGGCAGGATCCATGATCCGATCCAAAAACGGGAACCGGAACATGGCGTCTCCGATATAGAACAGAGACGCGCAGACCATGACGCCCATAAAGGAGGCCACCAGGTAGCTGAAGGCAGTACGTTTTCCGTCTGTGTTCGCTCCCAGTGCGGAAAGGAGCACCGGAACCGAAGCACCGATGGCGATGCCCATGAGCAGCGGCAGCGCGGAGCCCAAAGTCATGGCCCCTGTAATGGAAAGCGCCTGGACAATGCCCACCGCGGCGGAGGCGGATTGGAGCAGGGCGGAAAACAGCAGCCCCACCAGAATGCCCAGCAGCGGGAGCGTCATGGACGTCAGCATCCCGGTGAACCAGGGCTGTTCCCCCAAACCGCTGACCGCGCCGCTCATGCTGCTCATGCCGAACATCAGCACAGCGAAGCCCAGCATAATGTCCCCGATGTGGTGATGGGTCTGATTCTTGCTGAACATCCGCAGGAGAATGCCCACCACGGCGATAATGCCGGTCAGGGATGCGGTGGATAAAAGGCTGCTCCAGCCGGAGGCCCCGTCAATGTAGCTCAGGCAGATCACCCAGCCGGTGATGCTGGTGCCCAGGATGGCCCCCAGAATCACGGAGATCGCCTGCCGGACTTTCATCATGCCGGAGTTCACAAAGCCCACCACCATGACGGAGGTGGCCGACGAGGACTGGATCACCGCCGTGACCCCCGTTCCCAGCAGAATCCCCTTCAAGGGCGTCCCGGACAGGCGGAACAGAATCGGCTCCAGCTTATTCCCCGAGACCCGCTTAAGGCCGTCCCCCATGAGAGACATGCCGAAGAGAAACATGGCCACGCCGCCGAGCAGGCTGATGACCTCTGAAATACCCATTGTCTCACTTCCTTCGCCTTCACTATATTGCCCCCATGTTAAATCTGCCATCCAATTCATGTTAAATGTATGTTAAATCGACAAAAACTGCTGTTCAGCGGAGTCAGTCTGTGCTAGGATAAACGGGAGGTGAGACAATTGATCTATCTGCTGGAGGACGACGACAGCATCCGGAAGCTGGTGATCTATACGTTGGAGAGCCAGGGCTTTGAGGCGCTGGGCTTCGACGCGCCGGAGAAGTTCTGGGACGCCATGGGGCGATCCCTGCCGGAGCTGATCCTGCTGGACATCATGCTCCCCGGCGAGGACGGTATCTCCATTCTGAAGCGTCTGCGGGACAGCGGCCCCACAGCCCTGCTTCCGGTGATCATGCTGACCGCGAAAAACACAGAGTATGACCGGGTGGAGGGCCTGGACGCAGGCGCCGACGACTACATCTCCAAGCCCTTCGGCATGATGGAGCTGGTAGCTCGGGTCAGGGCGGTGCTGCGCAGGAGCGAAAAGCGGTCCGCCGCCTCAGAGCTTCGCGCCGGTCCCCTGTCCGTCTGCCCGGACCGGCACGAGGTCAAGGTGGAGGACGTCCCTGTGGCGCTCACCTACAAGGAATTCATGCTGCTCCGGCTCCTGATGGAGCATAGGGGCATGGTTCTGACCCGGGAGGTTCTGCTGGATAAGATATGGGGCCTCAGCGCCGAGCGGGAAAACCGGACCCTGGATGTGCACATCCGCACGCTTCGGGCCAAGCTGGGGATCGCAGGCGGCTTCATCCAGACGGTCCGGGGCGTGGGATACCGATTTGCAGGTGAAGAAGCATGACAAAAACCATCTTTCGGAACACCTTTCTGGTGGGGCTTTCGGTACTCCTGCTCTGCGGCCTCCTGTTCTTCGGGATGCAGTACACCGAAACGAAGGAAGAGACCTACGCTGCCCTACAGCAGGAGGCGGTTTACGCCGAGCAGGGGCTCATGCTCAGCGGCACCGAATACCTGGAGGCCCTGGGCCATGTGAACCGGATCACCTGGATCAACGCCGACGGCAGCGTTCTCTATGACAGTGAGTTCTCCCTTCCCATTGCCAATCAGGGCGGCTTTGCCGAGGTGCGCTCCGCCCTGGGCACCGGCGAAGGTCAAGGCATTCGGAAATCGGAGAGCAGCGGAGTATCCACCATGTACTACGCCAGGAAATGCGAGGACGGAACCGTACTCCGGCTGAGCCGTCCCCTGAGCGCCGTGCGGTACGCCCTTCTGGCCGTCAGTCCCGTATTATGGATTCTGGTGCTGGTCCTGCTGATCTCCGGCGTGCTGGCCTTCCGGGCCGCCACCCAGATCGTCCGGCCCATCAACGATTTGGATCTGGACCACCCCGACGCCAACACCTACCCGGAGCTCGCGCCTCTGATCGGCAAGATCCAGGAGCAGAAGCTGACCATCCAGGAGGAGGTCGCCCAGCGGGAATCCTTACGGCGGGAGTTCTCCGCCAACGTGTCCCACGAGTTGAAAACGCCCCTGACCTCCATTTCCGGCTTTGCGGAGCTCATGGCCCAGGGCGTGGTGGAGGGCGACAAGATCCAGGAGTTTTCCCGGGACATTTTCAAGGAATCCCAGCGGATGATCACCCTGGTGGAGGACATTATCAAGCTCTCCAAGCTGGACGAGGAGGCCATTGAGCCCGAGCGGGAAACCATAGACCTCTATGAGCTGGCCGGGTCTGTACTGGACAGTCTGGGCCCTGTGGCGGAAAAACAGAACGTATCTCTGAAGCTCACCGGAGAACCGGCGGAGATCTCAGGCGTCTATCAGCTGCTCAGCGAAATGGTCTACAACCTGTGCGACAACGCCATCAAGTACAACCGTCCCGGAGGCAGCGTCACCGTGGATGTGACCAGGCTGGAGGCGGAAACCCGGCTGGCCGTCTCTGACACGGGCATCGGCATTCCGCCGGAGCACCAGAAACGGGTGTTCGAGCGGTTTTACCGGGTGGATAAAAGCCACTCCAAGGAGATCGGCGGCACAGGTCTGGGCCTGTCCATCGTCAAGCACGGAGCCCAGTTCCATGGCGCCCGGGTGGATCTCACCAGCGAGCCGGACGTGGGCACCACCGTGACCCTGATCTTCCCGGGATGATCTCGCAATTAATATGATACCACGCTCCTCTTTTCAAAACCCGGGGCGGATGTGCCGTACAGCACATCCGCCCCGGGTACAATTTTTCTTATGTATTACAGGAAATGCTTCCGCAGTTCCTCTCCCGAGCAGGGAGACAGATAGGCGGGCGCCACGTCAAACAGGGTCTTTGCGCCGGAAAGGCCTTCCTGGTTCATGCGATAAGCTGCCCGCGCACAGGCCGCCAGGATGGAGCCCGTAAACTCCGGGTTGGAATCCAGCTGAAGCCGGTACTCGATCACATGGTGATTTTCCCCTGTCTGGCCGGAGTAGATCACGGAGCCGCCATGGGGCAGTCCTGCGTGCTTTTCGTTCAGCTCCTCCTGGGAGATAAAGGTCACGGTGGTGTCATAATCGGAGAAGTAGTTGGGCATGGTCTTAATCTGCTCCTCGATCTTGGCCTTGTCCGCGCCCTCCGCCGTCACGACGAAGCACTCTCTGGTGTGCTTCTGACGGGTGGTAAGCGCAGGGTTCTCCCCCTTCCGCACCCGCTCCAGAGCCTCCGGAACAGGCACGGTGTACTGTCTGGCGTCCAGCACGCCGTCGATCCGGCGGATGGCGTCGGAATGTCCCTGGCTGACGCCTCTGCCCCAGAACGTATAATCCTGTCCGTCCGGCAGGATGCTGTGGGCATAGAGCCGGTTCAGGGAGAACATCCCGGGATCCCAGCCGCAGGAAATGATCCCGATCTTTCCGGCCGCCCTGGACGCCGCGTCTACGTTGGCAAAATGGGCCGGGATGTTCGCGTGGGTGTCAAAGCTGTCGATCACGTTGTACATTGCCGCGTACTTCGGCGTCATCTCCGGCAGGTCTGTGGCGCTTCCGCCGCACAGAATCAGCACGTCGATCTCAGACCGCATTTCCTCCAGTTTATCCGTGTGATAAACTGGCACACCCGCCGTGGCGATTTTTACACTGCCCGGATCTCTCCGGGTAAAAACGGCAACCAGCTCCTGATCCTCGTTGGCGCTGATCGCCTTTTCCACCCCGCGTCCCAGATTTCCGTATCCGACAATTCCAATCTTCATGGTGTACCTCCTTTGTATGAACAGTGATTCTCAATTTTACCGTCTAAGCAGCCTGTTCTATGAGATTATAGCATACTTGTAAAGATGTTTCCATCTAAAAACATATGCAGGCGCTAACATGACTCTGTCCCAGATCGCAGACAACACCGGATTTACCGCCATCCTGATACGCTCCCGGGCAATCAAGCGCTGGGAGGTTCTCTCCTTCGGCAAGCTGCGGAAGGCGTACAGCGAAAGCCGAAAGAGGCGTAAAAACGCTCAGGATCGAAAAAAACGCTGTAAGCCATGAAAACAGGGCTTACAGCGGGAAATGGCACCCCAGAGAGGACTCTAACCTCCGACCTGCCGCTTAGGAGTTAAAACCCGCGCTCCGTACCATCTCGTACGCCACGCCTTACAATGCCCGAAAACCCGCATGAACACTGGGTTTTTTGAGAATCCGTGTGTTGCGGTATTATTCCTCACATTGTGCTAATATGCGTGTTTTTGGTGCCAATTTCAAGGCCCTTATTAGCCAAATATTAGCCAGATTATCGAGCTAAAAGCAACAGATGCTTTGAGGGTGTTCGTCCACCCAGGAACAAAATCATATCATTCTGAGGGCGTTTCAAGAGCGCCCGTTTCATATATCTCGTGCGTATTGCTGCTATCGATCATTGAGCCGATATGCCCAATGTCCACCCTCCCGGCATTTGATAAGCTTGCCTTCCTCCACCAGCTTCGCCAGGATGCGGTTCGCTGTGGCTGCGGAAATGCCGCACAGTTCGCGGACACCTGCGTTCATGATGAAGGAATGTGTTTTCAAGTAGTCCTCGATCTTGCTCCAACGGGTCACAGACTTGTCCTGCTCTGCATCGCTCACTCCATCGCTCATATCGAGCGTTTCTATGAGCAATGCCTTGAGAGCCGTAAGCATGAGCTCGATTAAGGCCGCTTATTCCCTCGCGTCAATATACAGTCTGAGAATGTTTAGCCTAACCCCAAAGATGCTCTGCTGATCTACCAGCTCAATGAAACAGCGCCCCGTGACCGGCGTTTCACAGAATACAGCAGTTTGGATAGTCCACCGCAGCG
>CAJOHR010000002.1 GCA_905234425.1 uncultured Oscillospiraceae bacterium
AAGCTCCAGCGCCCAAAGGATGCGGACAGCGAGGGCGGCTCAAAAGAGCCTCCCTCCGGCCGTGGGTGTCACATTTGGTGCACAAAGTGCAAAAATGTGCGCACATAGTGACGGAGAGAAAGAGATAGAGAAAAGAGAAAAGAGTAAGAGAGTAGAGACAGAGAACAGAGACAAGAGAAAGAAGACGGCTGACGCCTTTGAATCTTTCGCCGGCGATGACGCCGAATTGCTCTCCGCTCTCCGAGATTTTGAAAAGATGCGGAAGCAGATCAAGCGTCCGCTCACGGACCGCGCCAAGACGATGCTGATTAACAAACTGAAATCCGAGATTCCTCAGAGGGATTGGATCAGGGCATTGGAGAACAGCATCATGAATTGCTGGCAGGGCGTGTTCCCTCCGGATGGATCGGACAAGCCCCGGCAGCGCAGCACCGCCATGGATGATCTTCGGACGCTCCATGAACTCTTTGACGAGGAGGACGGCTGATGAATCGTAAAGAAGTCACAGAGATCTTCGGCGTGATGATGCTGGCGTTCCCCAGTGCGGAGCTGTTCAAGGGCGGACTGGAAAAACTGAAGCCCACCATTGAACTCTGGACCTCCTGTACCACGGACATAGATTTCTGGACAGGTCAGCAGGCAGCCAAGGAGCTGTGCAAAACCAGTAAATACCCGCCGACGATAGCGGAGTTCCGGGAGCAGGCCGAACAATTCATGCAGCGAATGACCCTATACCTGGACGAAGTGGAGCGAAGGATCAAACAGGGCGCCTATATGCTGGGTTCTCTGGATGCCTATTGCGATTCCATCCCGCAGGGAGATATTGTCCGGGCTGCCATTGGCGATATTGGAGGGCCGTCATGCTTGATCCGCCGACTCAGTAACGGAGATGAAATCTGGGAGTTCGATCCTCTCCGGAGGGCAATTACACAAAGGCTCCGGCAAAAGACACCGCTGCCGGGGAGTGATCGGATGGCGCTTTCGGAAGGGGGTGAGTGACCTGGTTAAATGCAACCTCTCGACACTTATGGGGCAACGGAAAGAAAACATGTCCGATGTTTCCAGAGCCACAGGACTATCCAGAACTACGCTTTCCAATCTCTACTATGATCGAGGTGTCGGAGTTGAGTTTAAGACCGTCGATGTCCTGTGTAACCACTTCGGCTGTAACATCGGCGATCTATTTAGGAGAGTGAAAGACAATGCATGATTCCAAATGGCAAGCGCAAGGCAAGGCGTCCAAGGCCAAAGGCCAGCGGTTCGAGGCTCGATTGGATGCGGCTTTTGAGGCATACAAAGCCCAAGGCGTTGCCTCCGTGGAAAAGACGCCGGAGCCCATGAAGGTAATCCGGCCCCTCGGGAAAGGACGGTTTGAGGCGTTCTTCGTGAAGAAAGCCCAACCGGACTATGAGGGAACCTTCCGGGGTGGCCGGTCCCTGATGCTGGAGGCCAAATACACCGACAAGGACCGCATGGACAAGAATCGGGTCAGGCCGGAACAGTCCGATTACCTGGACGAGCGGGAGAAGCTGGGCGCATGGTGCTATGTCCTGGCTGGGTTTTCCTCCGGGAACGTCTACCGCATTCCCTGGCGGGTGTGGGCTGAAATGAAGGAACGATTCGGCCGGAAGTACATCACCGAGGCCGACGTTACAAAATACCGGGTACAGGAGGATGCACAAGGGCGGCTCCTGCTGCTCGACAAACACGAAAGGAGCGATCACGATGAATGAAATCACAAAGTTTGGGATCTACAAGAAGAAGCTCCAGGGCGTATGCGACGAAAACGACCTGGTGTTCAGCTTCAACAAGGACCGCTACCCCATCACCATGACCATCAAGCCCGCGGGCGGGATGGACGGCCAGATCTCCATGATGGAGGACGATCACAGTTACATCAACCCGGATGCCACTCTGGTATTCGCCTATGGCGAAGACGGGCTGACCTGGCAGACCTCCGAGACCTTCACGATCTCCGAGACACTGTTCAATAAGCTCAAGAACTACTTCAAGAACATGCGGGACTGCTGGCAGCGGTACTTCTTCCGGGATCTGATGGAGCACTCCAATATCCCCAAGGAGAAGCTGCCCCAGGAGGTCCCCGAGGATGCCGACGATCTGGACGATCCTCTGGACGATCTGACCGAGGATGACATCCCGGACCTGGACGGCGACGGCCTGGATGACGAGGCGTAAATGAATCATGGCGGGGCTTCGGCCCCGCCTCTGTGAAAGGAGCACGAATATGCAAGAGATCAAATATATCCCTGTTAGGAAACTGTGGGAACACCCGGACAATCCCCGGAAGGACATTGGCGACATTACCGAGCTGACGGAGAGCATCAGAGAAAACGGCGTTCTCCAAAACCTGACCGTGGTTCCGCTGATCGGGAATATTTCCGGGAAATGGGACGGCGAAACCTACCGGGTGGTCATTGGCCACCGCCGTCTGGCAGCGGCGAAGAAGGCCGGACTTGAAACCGTCCCCTGCGTGGTGGTGGAGATGACCCAGGCAGAGCAGGTCAAGACGATGCTGATTGAGAACATGCAGCGGTCCGACCTGACGGTGTATGAGCAGGCCCAGGGCTTCCAGCTCATGCTTGATATGGGTGAAACCGTGGAGACCATTGCCCAGCAGAGCGGCTTTTCAACCACCACGGTCCGCCGCCGGGTGAAGCTGCTGGAGCTGGATCAGGCAGAGTTCAAAAAGTCCGAAGCCCGCGGCGCCACCCTCCAGGATTATATCGAGCTGGAGAAGATCGAAGATCCGGACCGCAAGAATGCGGTTCTGAAATCCATCGGCACAGCCAACTTCAAGAACAATCTGAAATCGGCCATTGAGGCAGAGGAGGTCAAGAAGTACCTTGACGGTGCAGTGGCAACAGTCAGCACATTTGCAACGCTGATTGAAAAGGCGGAGTATTCCACCATGGAACGCACGGCCAGCTATGACCGATGGAACCGGAAGCGGGAAGTCGAAGTCCCGGAGGACAGCGAAACCGCCAGGTATTACTACATAGTGGACAGCACCAGCGTGACGGTATATCGGGATCGGGAGGACACGCCGGTTGATCCGGAGGTAGAAGCGGAGAACGCCCGGCGGCAGGAAGCCCAGGCCCGGCACAAGGCAATCGAGCAGCAGCTCCAGGAGATGGCGGACCGGCATTTTGCCCTCCGGTGCGAGTTTGTGCGGGGTGTCTCCAAGACCAATGTGGAGAAGCACATGGGGGATATCGTCAGTATTTTGGCTGACGCCGGGACGGATGATATGTCCTACTCCTACTACCGGAAGAAGATTATCAACGATACGTTGTTCGCGCAGCTCCTCGGCATCGACAATGACGGGGATGAAATCGACTTTGCCAAGGTGTCTGAGCGTTGCATGGAATCTCCGAAACCGACGCTGCTGGCCTTTGCATTCAGCATGATTGAAAACCCGCCCGGCACATACTTCAAGAGCGACTGGAGTCCCGAAGATCGGTGCTACAAGATGATCTACAAGCAGAACGACAGCCTGGATAAGTGCTATGCACTGCTGGAGGCCCTGGGCTATGAAATGTCCGACGAGGAACAGGCCATGCAGGGCGGCACCCATGAGCTGCTGCGAGAGGAATCCGACAATCAGGAGGCATCCGATGATGAATGATAATGATAATTCCACTCCTGTGAGCGGGGTTACGTTTGCAGAAGCTGCCGAAGGAATGGCTCGCCTTGCCGAAGCATGGGCGAAATATCCGGATGGTGAGCCCGACGCCCCAGAGGATAGCCCGGAACTGGCAGCAGCCAAGCGCGACATTGCCGCCCTGCTGTGGCTCAACGGCAACTGTGAATACTGCGCTTTTGGCCGGAAAGAAGAATACTCTGGAGCTGTTCACTGGAGCTGCTCCTTTGAACCAGGCGAAGCCTGCACCCCGGAATGGCGGGGCATGAAAGGAGAGGATTGATCGTGTTTTCTGTAGTCAATTCCAACGGAGACATCTACACGGTATATGACATTCGGAGCAACGATTACGGGGATGTGGAGTTCCTGGTGTTCTGCCAGGAGGCAAATGATTGGTGCTATGTCGAGGCAAAGGGTTTCCGGCCCATCGTATAGGAGGCACCATGAGATCAAAGAGACCAATACCCGGTTTGAGCCTTGATGATGCCCGAGCACGTCTCCCCCAAGTGGGGGACGTGCTGGACCGGGAGCCAACGATCCTGGGCTATGGCAGCATGGAGGAACGGGCGCTTCGGAAATGCGTGGTTACATACGTCAACCGGGAGCACTTGTGGTATGAAGTTGAATTCACGGCCACCGGCTTCCGCCAGGGCTTCAAGGCAATCGAAACGGAGGAATGATATGAACACCGCTGTAATTACAACTACGCCCCAAGCGGATAAGGGGTTCTACCCCACGCCAGAGAGCCTGGGCGATATGCTCCTGGAGGGAATCGACATGGACAAGGTGAACAATGTCCTGGAACCCTCCGTCGGAAAGGGAAACCTGGTACGCTGCATTGCAAAAAAGGTTCGCAGATCGAGATACGGGAATGGCCGGAAAATGGAAGTAGACTGCGTGGAAATCGACCCATATCTGCGATCCATCTTCCAGTATGAGTTTGGCGGTCAGAGGGAGGAGGAATACGACGATCGTCTGGAAGTTTTGAAGGACAAGCGTAAGTACGACTATGAGGCCCGCGCGTACCGCGAATTGTCCCCAGAGGAAGAGGCCGAGTGTAAGCTGCTCGCATATGAGCGAGAACTGCTCGAAAGGGTGGAAGCCCGCATTGTGCATGACAATTTTCTGAGCTTCGACACCAGGAAACGTTATTCCCTGATTGTCATGAATCCACCTTTCGCCGACGGCGACGCCCATCTACTCCGTGCGATCCAGATGCAGGAGCGGAGCGGCGGGAAGATCCGATGCATCCTCAATGCCGAAACCCTGCTGAATCCATACACTGACCGGCGGAAATTGCTGAAAAAGAAACTGGAGGAGTACGAGGCCGAAGTCAAGATTGTAGAGAACGCCTTTTCCACGGCAGAACGCGAAACCGATGTAACCGTGGCCATCATCCGAATCGACATCCCGGAGCCGGAGCGAGAGAGCGAGATCTATGAGAGGCTTCGCAAGGCCGCCGAGATCGAAGAAACTCCACCAGAGGACATTACTGATATGACGGTGACTGATTTCTTGGCTCAGATTGTGTCTCGCTTCAACGTGGAAGTGGACGCCGGCCTGGAGCTGATCAGGGAATACAGTTCCATGAAACGGTATATGCTCACCAGCTTTGACAAGGAACACTCATTCGGACATACGACGCTGACGCTGTGCGTCGGAGAGCCGAGCCGCCTTGCCCGGGGAGAGACGCCAAGTGTCAATGCTTATATTCGCCTGGTCAGGGGTAAATACTGGCAGGCGCTCCTGTCCAACAAGGAGTTCATCGGTAAACTGACCAGCAACCTCCGGGAGAAGTATTACAACATGGTAAACGAGCTGGCCGATTACGATTTTACCTTGTACAACATCCAGCAGGTTTCCGTTCAGATGAATGCCGAAATGGGAAAGGGCGTGGAAGACACCATCGTGGCCCTGTTCGACAAGATGACGGAGGAGCATTCCTGGTATCCGGAGTGCGCAAAGAACGTCCACTACTTCAACGGGTGGAAGACCAACAAGGTCCACAAGATCAACAGCAAGGTCATCTTGCCCACTTACGGAATGTTCTCAAGCTATTCCTGGGACAAAGAGACGTTTAACCTCTACACAGCAGAGAGTACGATCAGCGACATCGAGAAGGTCTTCGAGTACCTGGATGGCAATATGACCGCCAACGTAGATCTTCACGGCGTATTACAGTCCGCTCACGACGAGGGGCGCACGAAGAATATCCCGTGCAAATTCTTCTCCGTGACCCTGTACAAGAAGGGAACCATGCACATCAAATTCCACAACCAGCAGCTGGTGGACCGGTTCAACATCTACTGCGCCCGGAAAAAAGCGTGGCTGCCTCCCAATTACGGGCGAACCACCTACGGGGAAATGACCTCCGAGGAAAAGGCGGTGGTCGATGGATTCCACGGAGACGGCAGTGCCGGGGCCGGTGCTGGCGCCTACCAGAAGATCCTCGCCCGGAAAGATTATTACCTGGGAGAGCCAATGCGGGAAGTGCCTCTGCTGGCCTCCGCGACGTAAACACAGAACGGGCCGCCTCCACGGCGGGGCGGCCCAACGGAAAGGAGCGAAACGATGCCTGTACAAATGACGTGCCCGTACTGCAAGAAAGAGTTTCCTTATGACAATGGATGGATGGATCGTGAAATATCGGTCAAGAGCCAGCGGATAACGGAAATAAACGGACGGCTGGCCGAAATTAAGGCCTTGGGCAGAGAACGGTGGGACAAGTTTACTTGGAAACGCCGCTGTGCACTGGTGAAGGAATTGACCGGGCTGCAAGCCGAAGTATCACATCTGAAAGCAATTCGGAAGGCGTGCGACCAACAGCTCAAACACTATGAGTACGAGTGCCTCAAAGAATATGTCAGAGATCACTTCGGAGAAGCTGAATACCGCAAAGCCCTGGACGCTGTGCAGGAAGAAATGAAAGCGTACACAGCCAAGAGCCTTATGCAGAGGGAATACACCAGGGCTCCGGGGAAATCAGATGTAATCAGCATCAACAAATTGTGAGGGGGTTGGCTGTGGCAAACTTTGTTTGGGACCAGAACATTTCCTACTCCTGTGAGATTCTATTCGTCGGCAGGCGTGACGGGAAAGAGGTTATTGGTCTGGCCGGCGGAATGTTTGTTGAGGGGGCCGGACTCGTTGATGCGGTGAAGCGATATGAGGCCCAGACAGGGAAACATATCCCAAGGGCAGCATGGACCGATGACAAATGGGTTCTGGAAGGGAAATACATCAAGGAGGTGCACATATGAACAGCGACGGCGCAGAGAAAATGATAAATGCCCTTGGGACCATGGCAGAAATGGCGTTGGTATTCTACCGAAGCGCGGCAAGTGCAGGAGCAACACGGGAAGAGGCCACGGCAATCACGCAAGCCTATCTTGGCGCAATGATATTCGGCAGGGGCAAAGACGCGGGAACCTCCGGCAATGAGGATGATTGACCATGGTGAGGATGTGCAAATGCGGCGAGCGCCCGAAGCTGCAGTGGGTCCCGAAGCAGGGCAAGACGGACCCGTATCTGTTCTGGTATGAGTGCCGCTGCGGGGTCAGATCGGGTGCTGCGCTGTCCAAAGAGAATGCTTTACATAGTTGGAATCACGGAGAAAGGGATGGACATGACAAATCCAACGAAAGCAGAGAAAGCCCGGGCGCTGGCCTATAAGCGTCCTGCCCTCTCCTCCATGGGCTATCAGGCCATGATGGAGGAGCTGTCGGAGATCCAGGAGGCATGCGACGAGGTGACATACTGGGTCAACACCGATGATGGCACATTGCTGGACGCCTTCGACGGCGACACCGAGGCAGAGTGGGAGTTCCGACTTGCCTTCGGGGATCTCTCCGCCGGATGCTATCAGCTGTCGGACTGCATCTATGATTCGGTTGAATCCGCGGAGAGTTTCGACGATTGCACTGTGGCCCTGATCGGTAATCGCTATGATCTGGTCGGCTTTGACGGGTTCCAGGAGGACTATGTTTCCCTGACCGGCTACCAGGCGGAGCTGGCAGAAACAGAAGCCGGGAAACGGCTCATGAGGCTGACCAAGAAGGAAATGATTGCCCAGATCGGGATGTCCTTTGGGATTCTCCTGGCGTTCTATGATCTCCGGCACAAATATGACTACCTCCAGGCGGCCATGGACGTTCTGCGGGACGAGAACCACAGCGTGATCCAGCGCATGAAGGACGTGGACGCAGCCTATGATGCAGCTGCGTCTGCACAGTGGAATTATGAGGCAGAGCCCCTTTGGGAGAAGTTTGAACGGCTGACCCGGGACCTGCCGGAAAGGATGTGGGTGGAGGCATGATAACGAACGACCTGCCAAAAGATGATGCTAGGACGTTGAAAAGGGCGGTGTATATCGCTGCCGAGGTCATGCAGGCTGCGGGGCTAAAATCATCTGGATCAAGATGGACACTGGGAAGTCAATGCCGTGTGACCCGGAGCAGGTCACCTATTGGGAGAAGCCAAAGGCCAGGGAGAAGATCGTCACGCCGAACGGCTTGGTACTCAGCTGTGAGCTTGACGGTGATCCGCAGGCGGCAACTGGAATCGGGTATCGACCCCACTGGGCAACGTGCCCCAAGGCTGACCAATTAAAAAGGGGGCGAGGATAATGAGCAGACACCCTAAGCTATTTGAAATACCCGATGCCCAGTGGGAGGGCAATGCTCCTTTTTCGCCAGGCAGAGAGTGGGTCATAAACGATCACATCCAAGTAGCAGAACAATACGCCTGCTATTTCGGCGGCGGTGATGTTGTGGATGTGGACGGTGACGGGGATTATGAAACGGTAGTGAGCGGGGAAATCCGCATTGACGGCAAGAATGACGGAACGACTTTCCTCCTGTGGGGCTATCATACGCCCCGGCTCCAGATTACGAACGCCAAAACCGGCCTGCATCTGGATTCGGAGACAGACGCGCCTCGCCTGTTTGACCCGTATTTCAAGAAATACCTGGGGCATGAAAGCTTCCAGAACCGATTCGGACAGTTGTTTATTGCCCGGATCGGAGACTGCCTCAACTATCAATTCCAAGAACCGGGAGGGATCATCAATGCGTAAACACATGGGACTGTTTCGGGGTAAGCGGACGGATAACGGCGAGTGGGTGACTGGGTATTACTGCCGCGCTTTTCGCTGGACAGGAGATAACTATCCACAGCCAGCGATCCAAGAAGCCGACTGCTTTATGTTCCGACTTATTGATCCCAACACCGTGGGCGAATGCACCGGGCTGAGAGATCGGGACGGAAGGCTGATCTTCGAGGGAGACATCCTTCGTTATGTCATGGATGACGGAACTCTTTCGGAGTGGTGCTGCGAGGTGGCATTCGGGACATACAACTGCACATGCTGCGACGGAGTATATGGCTGGTATCTCAATGGAGACTGCGGCGATATCCGGGATTTTGAAAAAGAAGAAGACGCCGGACCCTATGTCATCGTCGGCAATATCCACGACAACCCGGAACTGATGGAAAAGCCAAAGCTGGAGCCGGTGCCGAAGCTGGATCTGGAGAGTCTGCCGCCGGTGGACTGGCTGACGGACTTGAAGGAAAGGTTTGCCGCCGCTGGTCTGAAGGCGACGCTGGTGCCGTCAAAGGAGGCGGAAACGGGAGGTGACGGGGAGTGAAACGAGCTTTGATTATCCTGCTCCGGGCGTTGATGGGCATACATTCTCCATTCCTGGGGCGGCGTGTACGGATCAGCGATATTTGGAACTGCCCGGGATATGAGTGGTGGACAGGCAAGCGGAAGAGACACGGGAGGTGACGGGGATGGCTAATCCATTAGCCAAAGCAGTTGCAAGTGCGGCGGCCCTCGACGAAGAGATTGCCGCAGTGTGTGCGCTGAGTGACGCTCAAGCCACGAGATTAAAAAATGCCGCATTGATCTACTCACAACAGACCGGCAGGCCAATACTGGAAATACTGGGTGAAACCGAGGCTGAAATTGCAGGCGGGAGGCGATTTGAGGATACCAAACTTGGGTATGCGATTTCTACAGAAAAGCCACCTACTAACGCCGACCGCATCCGGGCTATGAGCGACAAGGAATTGGCGGACGAACTGCTGTATATCCACTGCCAGGGATTTCTGGAAGCATACCAAGATGAAGATGAATTTGGAGACTTTACAGAAAAAGACTGGCTCCAATGGCTCCAAAGCCCAGCGGAGGGAGGTGACCACGATGCTAATTAAGGCGACAAAATGCCCCAAATGCTGGGGTCGCCTTTTCTATGAAACGATTGGCTCATACGGCGATGTTTTTCTCTTGGGTATCAAACGCCCTGGGACTATAGGGAAAAAGGTTTGCCGAGAACACTACGAACACGAAGACGATATGGTGTACTGCCTTAGTTGCGGCACCAACTATGAATTCAAGGTCGATAACGATGTGGTCTATATAGACCCAGATTCCGGAAGGAGTGGCTACGATGCCTGACGTTATCATCAAGGGCATGGAGATGCCGAAGAGCTGCTGGCCCGACTGCCCGTGTCTGAATGGTGACGAGGTAGTATGCCAAGCGGTCGAGGGCCTTCTGGATATTGGAGTACTATGGACAACTCGTCCCGACTGGTGCCCTCTCCGCCCTGCGCAGGAGTGGATCAGCGTGGAGGAGAGGTTACCGGAGCAAAGAATCAATCAGCATACGCTTGATTTCGAGTATGTACTATGCTCTACCACATTTGGGGATGTAAGGCCGTACAAGTACGGCAGACGGATAGGGCGAGGCGGAGCGCATTTTTGGAACGGTGCTGGATATGTCGATGCGTATGTCGCCCACTGGATGCCGCTGCCGAAGCCGCCGGAGGAGGAGACATTATGACGAACTATGAGTATCTGAACTCTCTGGAGTGGTTCGAGAAGGCTTTGGCAATCTTGAACATAGGGGATAATTCCTGCGTTCTATGCCCGCGAGACCGCGAAGATCGGTGCAATGAGGACTGTACCAACGGGATAATAGAATGGTTTAAGAAAGAGTGTGATCCGACTGCCCCGGTTTGGACGGAAGAAACCTGGAGTGAAGAGGCAGACCGGACCGGTAAATGCTTTCGTTACAATCGTTTTCTGCCGCGTCCAATAGACTGCCCGCCGAGGAGCGGTTCCAAGGCCCTGGTCAAAACAGACACGGGAGAATACCTGGTTGCGACATACACAGGTGAGTTTGGATGGATGTACCCGTATTACGGAGGAAAGCCCGTGACGTGGTGGTCCCTGCCTACGGGAGGAGGGACAGCCCCATGACAACTGACCAGGACAAATATCAGACCATCGCCACGGTGTGCAAGACCTTCTGCCCGGTGTGCGGGCGGATCACAACTCGGGATAGAATTTTCAGCCTCGTCGATATTGCAACCGGATATGCGCATACACTGTGGGTCTGCCGGAAGTGCAGGACAGTGACAGCGGAGGAACGGAGGTAGGGACGTAATGCCTGAGTACATCAGATGCGACACCTGCCCTAGATGCTATGACAGATACCCCGGGAAACTCGACCGGGACGGTAATCACTTCTTTATCTGCGGGCTCACCGGCAACATGGTCTACAAGGAGCCTCGCAGGGTAAGACGCATGAGCGGGAAGGGGTGGATTCACTACCCCGTGAGCAGCTGCGGGCTATATAAAAGCGTGGATGAAGCGCTGTCCGACATGACGGAGCCAGAGATCGTGAGATACAAAGGAGGAAACAATGATGGTACATAAGATCAAGTTACGGGAGGAGTTCGCCGATGCGGTCCTCTCCGGAGAGAAGAACTTCGAGATCAGGGAGAACGACCGGGGCTATCAGAAAGGCGACGAGATTCATTTCCGTGTCGTCGACGAGGCGGGGTTCGCCGTCAACCACAAACTGTCGCATACAGGTGTGAAGTACGAAATCACCTATGTGCTGTCAGGTTGGGGCATCCAGGAGGGATATGTTGTCTTTGGCATCAGAAGGATGGAGACCAACAACACCGAAGCGACGGAAACCTGTCCCTGGTGCGAGACAGAAAACACATATCCCGGATGGGATGTGGAGAAAGACGGCTATATCGCTATCTGTAAGACCTGCGGCAAGAAGATATTCCTTTGTGATGAATGCCAACATGCGCATGATTTTCGGGGTTGCGAGTGGACTACGGAAAGAGACGCGTATAGCAGGACAGTAACCAGCCAGTGCTGCCGGGGGAAGATCGCAAACAAAGAGCTGCCGCGGGACTTTCAACTGTAAGGTGCGGCCTGAGCTTCCGTCGAAGCGTTGGGAGGGACAAAATATGAAAGGATCAAATGATCAGCCGAAGAAAACCATTAACCCGAATGTCCGGCAATGCCCGGCCTGTGGGGCAGAAGGATATGTGGTTGACAGCCGCCTGCGGGAAGACGGGACGATTGTCAGGAGGCGAAAGTGCCGATTCTGCGGGCAACTATGGCACACGAAAGAGATCCCGCTTCGGGAGCGGAAACCGGTCTCGGACATGCTGCTTGATGCTGGCTTTGAATGAGTTTGCATAACAACGGTGTTTTTGGCATAATGGCAGGGGGAGTGATTATTGTGGATTTGCAAGCGTTGAACCGGAATATCCAACTGCATGAACGCCTGGAACGAGCCTATGACATGGTGGAGTCTCTGCGGGAACGCGCCTATCCCGGGGGCCAAAACCTGGACGGGATGCCTCGTGGCACCGATGTGTCCGACAAGGTAGGCAACCTGGCAATCCAGATCGCGGACCTGACCGCCAGGATCGAATGGCTGGAAGAGGAAACCGAGAAGGGCGACGAGGAAATCCGGAAGTTTGCAAATTCATTCGACGATGAACGCCTCCAGATGATTATCCAGGCACGGTTCATATCCTGCTTCACCTGGAGCGATACCGCCGATCTGCTTGGCCCCGCATTTACCGAGAAAGGCGTCAAACGGCTTCTGTATGGCGCTGTGTGTCATGGGGATGCGTAGACAGGCGGGGCCGGACACAACGGGACTACGCGGGGTTGCAACAGCCTCATAGGGCGTGTTATCGTGTAGCATGTAAAATTCGATCATGCCAAGGGGGCGCCGGAAACGGCGTCCCCAATTTTATTGCAGGAGGTGAACACCAGGGCGCTTTCGCTCCTTTATGCGCCGAAAAACGGCCCCATCCCCAGATGGGAGCAAATAAGGAGTGGTTACGATTCTTTACCTTGAGACAAATGTGTTCGACGAGGCTCTGAACAGGATACGCTTCCTGTACGACAATCACGATGATGTGATCGTCAGCATGAGCGGCGGGAAGGACAGCACCGTGCTGTTTCACCTGACGCTGATGGTAGCTGCGGAGCGCAACCGCCTCCCTGTCAAGGTGTTCTGGCTGGACCAGGAAGCCGAATGGCAGGCTACGGTGGACTATATGCGCTCCGTGATGCACAGGGAGGATGTGGACCCGTACTGGTTCCAGATCCCCTTCGATTTCACCAACAGCCTGTCGCCGGTGGCTAACTACATCCATGTGTGGGGGCCGGAGAGCGAAAAGGATTGGGTGCATGAGAAGGACACGATCTCCATTCACGAGAATCCGAGCACAGAAAACCGGTTTCATGATCTGGTGAACGAGCTGCCGAAATACTGCACCGATTCCGAAAACTGCGCAGTGCTGGTCGGTATGCGGATCACCGAATCCCTCAACCGCCGGGCAGCCATCGCCCACGGCAAGGTCCGCTACAAGGGCGTTACCTGGTGCAAGAAGAAAAACGGCCCCATCCAAGTGTTCTGGCCGATCTATGACTTCACCAATGATGACATCTGGACCGCTTTAGCCCGGAATCACTGGCCGTACAACAAAATCTATGACTATCAGTATCAGGCGGGGCTTGCAAAGCAGAAAATGCGGGTTTCCGCCTTGATCCATGAGACAGCATGGCACTCTATCGAGTTTCTCCAGGAATTCGAGCCACAGACCTATGACCGATTCGTGAAGCGGATCAGCGGGGTCAGCACCTTCAACCACGCTTTCGACAGCGGGGATGTGATCGTGCGGCAGCTCCCGTTTGCATTCGCCTCCTGGATCGAGTACAGGGACTATCTGCTGGAGCATATCACGCAGCCGAAGTATTGGGACCTGTTCCGACGACGCTGGCAGAACCAGAACAGCGAGGAATGGTACAAGGTCCACATCAAGGAAATCCTTGTGAACGATATTGACGGCACCATCAACGCGAATGCCCGTAGCAAGATCAGACTGGCCGAAAAGAAGGATCAGGGCATCTATCATGAGATAGACAAGGCCCAGTTCCTCCGTGCGAAAGGAGAAGCTCAATGATAAAGGATCAGCCCGTATGCAACGTGCAGTGGATTCCCATCAAGAAGGTCCACGCAAATAATTACAACCCGAACAGCGTCGCTCCCCCGGAGATGAAGCTGCTCTACACATCGGTCAAGGCCGACGGATATACCCAGCCCGTCGTGGTGATCTACGACGCGAAGAAGGATCGGTATGTGATCGTCGATGGATTCCATCGGTATTCGATCATGCGCCGGTATCCGGACATCTACGCCATGTGCGAAGGAAAGCTGCCCTGCGTCGTGCTGGAGGGCAAGACCATGAACGACCTCATGGCCAGCACCGTCCGGCACAACCGCGCCCGTGGCAAACACTCCATCAACGGTATGTCCAACATCGTCATGGAGATGCTGCTGAACGGTGCCTCCGACGTGGAGGTCTGCAACGAGCTCGGCCTGGAGGCCGAGGAGCTTGTTCGCCTCAAATACATCACCGGCTATGCCAAGCTGTATGAGAACAACGAGTACAGCAAAGCCAAGGTCAGCGAGAAGCAGGCCATGGTTTCGGCGGAGTATCGGAAGGGGGCGCAGTGATATGGTCGAGATGGTAAACGAGATCATCATGAAGCCTGTGGGCGAGATCCGCCCATACTTCCGCAACCCCCGGAAAAACGACAAGACGGTATCGCTTCTGGTGGATCTGATCCCGAAGGTGGGCTTCAACGTCCCGCTCCTGCTGGATCAGGATGGCGTAATCGTAAAAGGTCACGCCCGGTATTATGCCGCAATCCGCCTGGGATTGGAGAAGATACCGTGTGTCATCACCCACGCTGACGAGGAGAGCATCAAGCTCGACCGGCTGTCGGATAACAAAGTATCGGAGTTCTCCGAGTGGGTGGATGACGAGCTGCTCCATGAGCTGGACGCATTGAACGTGGACTTCGATCTGTCGGAGCTGGGGTTCCCCACCACTGTCATCGACGACTTCCTCCAGGAGATCGAAGATGAAGAGGACGAGGAGACCATGACCGACGAGGAGCGCCGCGCTGCATTCCAGAAATACCTTGACGAGAATCCGTCAAATCCCCAGCAACCTCCCGCCACTACCCAAGAGAGTATCGAGCGTGCTGTCCAGAAGCAGCAGTCCGTACCGGAGAAGCCGAAGCGGTATTTCAAGATAGTTTGCGAAAACTGCGGACACATCATGTTTGTCGCTGAGGCAGAGGCACAGTTCGAGGATCGCTGACAACACAGCGGCGCGTGAGTATACACAGGCGGGCTCTGGAAAAATAGAATGTTCCTACATGCGCAGCATGCCATAGGCCCCCTGGCGGCCTACTCAATCGTCAGCTCGCAGCGAACACACCACACCCCCACAGCATCCATCACCCAGGCGCCGCGCTCGCCGCGCTGAAGATAGTAGTACGCCTCCTGCCGGGGAGAGATCATCACCACGCCCGTGGACATAGAGCATGGTGATGGTCCTCCCCCCTATCGAGGAGCGAAAGCATTTTGTTTTATTCTGACAAGCGCCTCAGCGAAAAAAGGTACTGCCGCGGCGCAGCCGAGAGCATAGCGGGGCCGACGACCCCAGGATTTGCGTAGTTAGCTAACAATTTTTTGGCCGTTTCAGTACAGCCAAAACAGGCGAATCACCAGACGTAAAGGAGCATTTATGGACAAAATCACCCAGGAAACCACGGTTTCCCTGTCCGAACTGGCAACGGTTTTGGGTCTGACCTCAAAAAGAATCCGCCAAATGGTGGAGGATGGCACCATTGTCATCGAAGAAAAGAACCAATACCCCCTAGCAGACAGTGTACAGGCCTATATCAAGTTTCTCCAGAAGTCCCTTCCCTCTGCGGAGGACGTGAAACTGGCAAAGGCAACGCGGGTTGCGGAATCGACCATCAAAGCGTCACGGGCAAAGGTGGCATCGCTGGAGGCGTCGGAGCTGACCGGAAAGATGCACCGAGCGGAGGACGTCATGCGGGTCACAGAGGACATGCTGTTCTCCTTCCGGTCCGGACTGAACGCCCTTCCGGGACGGCTGGCGGTGGACGTGGTGGACTGCAAGACCCCTGCCGAGGCCTCCGAGGTCATCAAGCGCGAGGTCCACAAGCTCATGCGAGAGCTGGCGGATTACCACTATGACGAGGAACGCTACATGGAGCTGGTTCGGGAGCGGATGAACTGGGAGGGCGTGACAGACGATGAGTAAGCCTGTCCGCAAGCAGACCATCGCCCTGTTCCGGAAGATCGCCAAGGAACTCATGCCGCCGGATGACCTGACGGTGACGGAATGGGCGGAGAAAAATCGGCGCCTATCGTCGGAATCCTCTGCGGAGCCTGGACCCTGGCGAACGGAGCGCACCCCGTATCTCCGGGAGGTCATGGATTGCTTCACTGATCCGAAGATCCGGCACATCGTCATGGTGGCGGCGTCTCAGGTGGGGAAATCAGAGTTTTTGAACAACGTGATCGGCTACATCATGGACGAAGACCCCGGCTCAATCCTGTTTGTGCATCCGACTACCATCGACGGGAAGGACTACTCCAAACTCCGGATTGCGCCGATGATCCGGGATTCCCCCACGCTTGAGAAGAAGGTTGCCGCCCCGAAGAGCCGGGACACCGGCAATACCATCCTCCAAAAGACATACCCCGGCGGCATCCTGACGCTCTGTGGGTCCACGGAGGCTCACTCCCTGGCGTCAAAACCTATCCGATATGTGCTGGGCGACGAGAGAGACCGGTGGGCGGTGTCCGCGGGTAAAGAGGGCGATCCATGGGACCTGGCAATGGCCAGACAGACCACCTTCTACAACGCAAAGGCTGTGGAGGTCAGCACCCCCACGATTAAGGGCGCCTCCGCCATCGAAAAAGCATACGCCACCGGCACAATGGAGCGGTGGAAGTCTCAATGTCCCCACTGCGGAGAATACAACGAAATCCGCTGGAAGGACATTCGATTTGAATATGATACCGAGGTCGTTGCCGGAGCAAAGGTGTACTCCGTCAACGACATTTATTATATCTGCCCCAGCTGCGGGGCTGTTTCCCTGGAGAGAGACATGAAGCGAGCGCCGGCCAAATGGGAAGCTGAGAACCCCAAGGGGTATGAGAACGGCACCCGGTCCTTCTGGCTCAACGCCTTTGTCAGCCAGTGGGCCTCATGGGAATCCATCATCCTCAAATATCTCCAAGCCATCGGCAGCACCAAGAAGATGCAGGTGGTCTACAACACCTGTTTTGGCGAGTTGTGGGAGGATCGCGGTGACATCCAGGATGAAGATACCATGATGGCGCGGCGGGAGGAATACAAGGCAGAGCTGCCGGAGGGCGTGCTATGCCTGACCTGCGGCGTGGACACCCAGGATGACCGCCTCGAATACGAAATCCTGGGCCACGGACACTTCGGGGAAACCTGGGGAATCAAGAAAGGCGTGATTCTGGGTCGTCCGGACGATGAAACCGTGTGGGAACGGCTGGACGAGGCCATAGATCATGTCTATCGCTTCGAGGATGGAAAGGGCCTCCGCGTATCCATGACCTTCGTGGACGAGGGCGGCCATTTCGCCATGGAGGTCCGCTCCCAGTGTGCCAAACGGCTTGGGAAGCGGGCGTTCTGCATAAAGGGCTTTTCCGGCCAGGACCGCCCTTATACCGCACCGCCGAAAAAGATGAAGATTGTGTTCCGGGGGACGACCACTGGGACCTGCTGGCAGTACCAGCTTGGCGTGGATTCCGGGAAACAGATCATCATGGACAATCTGGCGGTTCAGACTCCGGGGCCGAAATACTGTCACTTCCCCAAGCGGGATGACTATTCCACGACCTATTTCCAAGGGCTCCTTTCGGAGCATCTGGTCTACAAGGAGGGTCGGAAGAATCCCTGGCAGTGGGAGAAGATCCCCGGCCATGAGCGCAACGAGAACCTGGACGTGCGGAACTACGCGCTGGCAGCGTTCAAGGCTCTGGCCCCTGATTTGGACCTGCTGGACCGGCGGCTGAAAGCCACCCGCGGGACAGCATCCGAGACCTCACAGACCGCACAGCCGAAATCGAAACCAAAGCCCCGGAAGAAAGTCCGGAAGAATGATTTACTGACAGGAGACGGATGGTAATGGCAGACAAGGTTGAACTCCGGGCACGTCTGGAATTCAGACAGCAGGCCCTTGAAAAGCTCCGGGCAGCATACCTGGCCCTGATTGACGGCGGGGTGAAGTCCTACTCCATCGACGATCGACAGCTCACCCGGTTCGACGTCGACAAGCTCAAGCGGGAGATCGAGGCCCTGGAGGAAGAGATCGACGAGCTGACGGCGCTTCTGAGCAATAAGCGTCCCCGGAAGGCCGTGGGCGTGATTCCCCGGGATTGGTAACGGATATTACCCGTAAGGGTTTTATCACCGGCGGTATGGGTCATTTGCTCCTTTCGTACTCATGCCGCCCCTAATAAATCACAAGGAGGTGTCCGAAGAGGTGTCCGAATTCAAAACCACGATCTATGCGCCAAATGCCAAGGGGTACTCCGAAGCCGGAGCGTCCCGCACCAAGCGCGGCCTGAAAGGATTTACCGCTCAAAGCGGATCTCCGCGAGAGGACATCGACTACAACAACTATACCCTGCGTCAAAGGTCCAGGATGCTCTACATGGCGTCCCCAATCGCGTCTGCGGCGGTGGAGACAAACCGGACCAAGATCATAGGGACTGGCCTCACTCTGAAATCTACCATCAATGCACAACTGCTGGGCATGAGCCAGGAGGCAGCGAAGGAATGGCAGCAGAGGACCGAATCAGAGTTTGCGCTATGGGCCGAAAAGGCCCAGGCCTGCGACGCGCTGGCCCTGAACAACTTTTACGAGCTGCAGCAGCTTGCCCTCAAAAGCTGGCTTCTGTCCGGGGATGTGTTCTCTGTGGTGAAACGGTACGATACCACGGCCATGATGCCCTACTCCCTGCGTTTGCATCTGATCGAGGCAGACCGGATCAGTACCCCGAACAAGTACAAGGGCCATGTGGATGACCGATTTACCGATGGCACGAACCCTGAAACCAATAACCGGATCTATGACGGCGTGGAGGTGGATGGAGATGGCCGCGTGGTGGCGTACCACATCCGAAACACCTATCCCAATCAAATTACGGCAGAAATGCCGGACTGGACCCGTATTCCCGTAAACGGCGAGAGTACGGGCCTCCCCAATATCCTACATCTTATGTCTGCCGAACGCCCCGATCAGTACCGGGGCGTCCCTTATCTTGCCCATGTGGTGGAGCCTCTGCTGCAGCTGCGGCGGTTCACGGAATCGGAACTGATCTCCGCGCTGATCCAGAGCTATCACACGGCCTGGGTCACCACAGATGCAGACAGCACCGAATACCCGTGGAATGAGGTTGGTGCCGGGGAAATGGATGGAGAGAGCGCGGAGCAGGAGGCCGGTGTCTCCCGCAGCGAAAACGAATATGAGATGGGCCCCGGCACCATCAACATTCTGGAGCCTGGGGAAGATGTCAAATTCGGAAATCCGACCATCCCTTCCGCCGGATTCGATACGTTCACCAAGTCCGTGACCAGACAGGTAGGTGCTTCCCTTGAACAGCCCTCCGATGTGCTGCTCAAAGAGTTCAATTCCTCCTATTCCGCATCTCGCGGCGCACTCCTGGAGGCCTGGGAGGCGTTCAAGATGAAGCGCGCCTGGTTCACGGACGGATTCTGCCAGCCGATCTATGAAATGTGGTTGACAGAGGCAGTGGCAAGAGGGCGCATCCGTGCCCCTGGCTTCTTCACCAATCCATTGATCCGGGCGGCCTGGTGCGGCGCCAAATGGATCGGCCCCGTCCAGGGATCTTTGGACCCGCTCAAGGAAGCAAAGGCCGCGATCCTGATGGTAGACCGGGGCATCAAGACCTATGCGGAAGTGACCCGCGAGCTGTCCGGCGGAGACTGGGAGAGCAACGTGGAACAGCTGCGCATCGAAAACGAAATGCTCCGGGCTGCGGGAGGCGGCGCCAAGGCCGTCACTACCAACCTGGGGGATGAAACTGATACATCAGACGAAGGAGATGGAAGCGATGCCGATTAACATCCAACGGCCATTTTACACGATGGCCTCCGTCAACGACACCGACGCGGAGATTTCCCTGTACGGCGACATCGTACAGGAGCAGCCCACCGACTGGTACGGCAATCCATTGGATGGTCAGTACATCATCGGAACGGAATTCTTGGATGATCTGGAGCAGATCGCCGGGTGTAAGAACGTTCTGATCCGGCTGAACAGCTACGGCGGGGATGCCGGCGTGTCGATCATGATCCACAACCGCCTCCGGGAGCTGGCCCGCGACGGTGTCAACCTGACCTGTGTGGTTGACGGCGTGGCCATGTCCGGAGGCAGTCATATCATGTGCGCCTGCGACCATGTAAAGGTCAACCCCGGCTCCCTTGTGATGATCCACAAGTGCTTGGCGTTCATGTTCGGCGGCTACAACGCCGACGAACTGCGGGAAACCGCCTCCGGTATGGACGCATGGGACAAGGCCCAGGTGGAGATTTACCGGAGGAAAACAGGCCTCTCCGCCACGGTGATCTCCCATATGATGTCTGACACCACCTATTTGATCGGCAAGGAGGCCGTGGAAAAGGGCTTTGCCGACGAACTCCTGGACGATGCGGATGCACCGCCGATTGCGGCTTCTGCTGACAGGGGGAGCCTCCTCGTGGCAGGCCGCACCATTCATCTGGTGCCCGGAATGAGATTGCCGGACGCCATTCCAACGGTAGAAGCGAGTGCGGGAGGCCACAATCCCGGACTCGACGATACAAATACAAATCAGCCGGCTCAGACCGGCAACGAAGGAGGAAATCCTATGACCCTTGAAGAACTGAGACAGGAGCATCCGGATCTCGTGGCGCAGGTCGAGGCGGCTGCGGTGGCAAATGCCGCCAATGACAGTGACGCCGCTGTCCAGGCAGAGCGGACCAGGTTGCAGGAGATTGACAGCATCTCCAGTCTCTACACCGCCGAGCAGGTACGGGAGGCGAAGTATGGAACCAACGCCTGCACCGCGCAGGAGCTGGCCTACCGCGCTGCCCAGGAGCAGGCGAGGATCGGTGCAGCGTTCCTGGACAGCATGAGCGCTGACAACAACGCCTCCGGCGCCGCCGGCGTCGGTGCATCCCCCGCACCGGAGGGCGACGATAAGCCCGCCACCAACGAGGACAGAATGGCCGCAGGCGAGGCTATGGCCAAGAAACTGTTCTCCAAGACCTGAGAAGGAGGGACCAATCATGACTAGAGATCTGCATGAGAAGCTCGGCTCCATGGAGTACGAGAAGCTGTTTGCCGGGATGGAGCCCAAGGCACTGACCCATCCTGCGACGGTGAGGAAGCTCGGCTCTGCCGCCACGCTGAAGCGTGGCACTCTGCTGGCCAAGTCTTCCGGCACCGGAGGCGACGGCAAACTGGTGATCTTCGGCACCTCTGCCGGGACCAACGAAACGCTGACCGCCGACTGCGTCCTGTGTGACGATCTGGACGTCGGCACCAGCACCGATGAAAATGCGCTGGTCTATATCTCCGGCAACTTCAACGAAGCTGCCCTGATTATGGCTTCCGGCGCGTCCCTGACCGAGGCGGACCGTGATGCGCTGCGGGAGCGCGGCATCATCCTGGGCACCGTCCAGAACCCTTGATAGGAGGAATGCACGATGGCACTTAACATCAACATCCTTGACACCTACTTCATGGCGGGCCTCTGGCGGGGCCTGTCTCCGGTCACCACCTTCTTCCGTGACCGGTATTTCCCCACGGGGGACGGCGACATCTACGCCGCGGACAAGGTCCTGGTGGAGTATCAGGACGGCGACAACGGTATGGCCCCGTTCATGGTGGACAGGGCAGATCCCATCAACGTCTCTCGGCAGGGATATGAGATCCACGACTATGCTCCGGTCTGCATCAAGCAGGCACGGAACCTTACCGCTGACGATCTCAAGGCCCGCGGCTTTGGTGAGGCGATCCTCTCCAACAGTTCCGAGGCGGAGCGTGCCGCCCGCCTGGTAGCGGGAGACCTGGCACTGCTGGAGCGCCGGTTTACTCGGGCCGAGGAGCTGCTGTGCGCCCAGACCATGCTCAACAACGGTTTCTCCGTCAATGAGATGCTGGACGCCAACACTGTGGGCAACGTGGCCACGGTCCAGTATTACGATGCCAACCAGGGCAACGACGGTGTGCACACTATCTCCCCCAAGTGGACCACCTCCACCGGCTGGGACGTGATCGTGGGCGACGTGCGGACCATGTGCCGCGGCCTGGCCCGGAGAGGTCTGCCCCACACTGATCTGGTCATCGGCCAGGACGTGGCGGACGTGCTGCTGGCCAACGCCGACTTCAAGGCCCTGCTCAACCGGGACAGCGGTATTATCATTGCCTCTCCCATCGTTCAGGAGCTGACCCAGTATGAGGGCGTGTCCCTGCTGGGTGTCGTCAACTTCGGCGGGTATCGTCTCAACGTGATCGTCTGCGACGAGCAGTACAAGAACGCCAATGGCGTGTGGACCAACTACTTCCCCGCCAAGGGTGTCATGGTCACAGCCCCCGGCTGCGGCCATCTGATGTACGCACACATCGTCCACATGGACGAGGACGGCAACATCCAGACCATCACCGGGAAGCGTGTACCTGATCTGTTCGTTGACCGCCGCAAGAAGATTCGCGAGCTGATCTTGGAGTCCCGGCCCCTGGCCGCCCCCAAGAATTACTCGCCCTGGGTCTACGCTGCCAACGCTGTGAGCTGATCGATCACATTCGGAAAGGAGCACAATCATGCTGGTAAAAATGACAAACGGCTCTTTCTGTCTCAAGGAGAAGATGCCGGACGGCAGCGTCCATGTGGCCGGTAAGACCAGATCGGACCCGCCCTTTGAGGTGGACGCGGAACTCGGCGCGGAGCTGATCTCCAGGGGCGTGGCCGTGGAGGTCCAGCCCGACAACCGGCCCCCGGAGCCCGCGCCGGTGCCGCCTGCCCAGGAGGACACCGCCGACACCGAGACCGAGGAAGTCACCGAGGCACAGCTTCGGAAGATGAAGAAGGCTGACCTGCTCGCTATCGCTGCCCAGAAGGGAATCGACGTGGACGAGAACACCAGAAACGCCGATATTGTGGATCTGATTCTGGCGGAGACCGGCGACGAGGCTGATTCTGACGAGCTGCCCCCGGAGCCCGCGCCGGAAATGCCGGAATGAGCGCGTTCAAGGATATGGTCGCCCGGGACAACCTCAACGTGTTTCTGAACACGGACGAGTTTGCCGATCTCCGTACCATTGTCTATGACGGTGTGGAGTATAAGGACATCCCTGTGGTGATCAACGGGAACGTGGAGAAGGACAGGAGCCAGGGAACCTCTGACCACATGCAGGGGCTTTACCTGGTCTCCAAAATCCTCCACTGCGCCAAGGAGCACCTGGGTGGAAACCAACCGGAGAAGGGGTCAAGGATCTGGGTATCGGACGAGGACGGATACCTCAATGATTACTATGTTGCCCAGTCTGATTCCGAGTCCGGAATGCTCCGGATCGAGCTGGAGGCGGTGAGCGAATGAGCGGTTATCTGCAGATCATTCCCATCGGCAACAGTCTGGACGTGGCGGCTGCGCGGTTGGCCGGAGTCCCCGGCGGCCTGGACAAGGCACTGTATCAGGCATCCAAGCGGGCCAGCGATAAACTCAAAACCACCGCCTCCCGGAAGGCCAGAGAGCGGTATGCGATCTCTGCGGGCAATTTCTCAAAGAACGCCCCGAAGATCGACATCCGTACCGGCGGCGGCTCCGCCCATGCGGACGTGTCCTGGAAGGGCACGAAGTTTTCTCTATCCAAATTCTCCGGAAGCTCCAATACTCCCAAATGGGACACCAGCCGGAAGGTGCGAATTAAGAAGCCAGATGCCAGAAATGGAAACGGCGGTTTCTGGGCGCACCCTGGCCAGGAGGGAAAGGGTCATGTGCTCAAATCCACCAGCCCTATGACGATCTCCGGATCGTTTGTGGCCCAGTTCTCCTCCGGGCACGCAGGCATTTTCCACCGTGACGGAGGAACAACGGAAAACGGTGCAGAGTCCATCACAGAGAGTATGGGCCTTTCTGTCCCGCAGATGGTCGGCAGCGACGCCATCAAGGACGAGATCGGCGAGGAGGCAATACAGGAATTTGACACCCGGCTTGCCCATGAGGTAGAGCGGCTGCTCGGCTTTTAAGGAGGAATGCGATTGAACGTCACAGACTTCCATGAGCGTATGACGGACTTTATTAAGGACGTAGTAAAGGAAGAATTACTCCCAGTCCGCCCATCTAAATCGGATCCGAATCCGTCTCCGAAAGCCGCTGACGTCCATATGAATCGTCTCCCGGACAGCAAATCGTGGCAGAGCAAGGCGCCCTATATCCTGGTGCAGGTGAGGGGCTGGAAGGACTACCAGAATGAGGGCCAGCGTCCGAAGGCCGCCTGCACGGTCCGCCTGATTTTTTGCCTCTACTGTGAGAACGAGACTGAGGGCACCATGTATGTGGAGAACCTGATGCAGCGGGTGCGAGAACGTATTCTCCGATACCCGATCATCGGGAGCCAATACAAGTTGATTCTGGAGGAAGGCATGGAGGCTGTCCCGTATGACGGAGACACAGCGCCTTACTACGGCGGTGAAATGGAGTCCGTATGGGAAATCCCGACAATCAGAATGGAGAGTAGACCATGGCTAGACAACGTAGCGTATCCGCTGAACCCGAGTTACAGCGGGTAGCGGAGACGGTGGAGGAATCCACCGGTAAGGATATCGCAATCTGCGAGTCCATGTATATCGGCCCGACGATCCCGGGCGTAATCCACAAGAGTGCAATCTATATGTTTGGCAAGGAGCAGCTGGAGACCGCAGAGGCGGACCTCATAGCTGCTCTTGACAATTTCGAGGAGAAAGGCCGCGTCGATGCAGTGACAGGATATGTTGCGCTCCAGATGGCTGTAGCCAAGTACCCGGAGATTGCCAGCCTGATTGTTCCTGTGGACGGGATCATGAAGGGCCTTGAAGACATCAATACGCGGGGAACCGATCTGTACAAGGCCAACCGGGCGCTTGTGAAATCGGCAGCCCGCAGATAGGAGGAAAACCTTATGAATCATGGCGTATACACAAGGGTCCAGGACACTTCGGTCTCGACTCCGGCGTCGGTGAGTGTCGGCATCCCGTTCATCGTCGGTGCAGCTCCGGTTTCTGACGCCGATGCGGACACCCGGGCCAATCTGAACAAGCCCTACATCTGCTACACCTACGCAGAGTTCGCGGAGCAGTTCGGCGAGAGCACCAACTGGGCCAAGTACCCCCTGTGCGAGGCGGCCTATGTGTACTTCAAGCTGTTCAACGTCGGCCCCATCGTGGTGTGCGCGGTCAACGAGGACGCCACTGCCGAGGACTATCAGACGAAGGTGATCGCCGGTATCGAGTACATCGAGCTGTGCAAGACCCAGCTGGGCCTGGTGCCCGATCTGATCCTCTGCCCCGGCAAGGACAACGTCAGCGCCGTGCAGGCGGTCATGCTCGCCAAAGCGGCAAGCATCAACGAGAAGTACCAGGCCAGGGCTTTGGTGGCCGTGGACGGCGCGACCTACACCGCCGCCATCACCGCGAAGAACTCCGGGTCCTTCAACGAGTGGGGCATCGTCACCTACGGCTACCCCAAGCTGGGCGATCTGCAGTTCCACGGCACGCTGTTTGAGGCGGCCCGGATGACCTCTACGGACAACGACAACGGCGGCATCCCCTACGAGTCCCCCTCCAACAAGTATGTCCCGATGGACAGCCTGGTCTCCAGCACGGGCACCGTCCTGGACCTCTCCGAGAGCCAGGCCAACCTGCTCAACGCCGCGGGCATCTGCACCTTCATCAACCAGGGCGGCCAGTGGACCGCCTGGGGCAACTACACCGGCGCATATCCCGCCAGCTCCGACGTGGTGGAGTACTTCATTCCCGTGGCCCGGATGTTCGACTATGTGCGGAAAGTGGTCACCAACACCTTCCGGGACAAGGTGGACAAGCCCCTGGACCGGCGGCTGCTGGACTCTGTCAATGACAGCGTCAACCAGTGGCTCAACGGCCTGGTCGGCGCCGGCTATCTAATTGGTGCCCGCTGCGAACTGCTGTCCGCAGAGAACCCCACCACCGACCTGATGGCCGGTATCATCAAGTTCCACATCTACATGACGCCTCCCGGACCGGCTCAGGAGATCGACTTCATTCTGGAGTATGATCCCGACTATCTGGAGACGCTTTTCAGCTAAGAGAGGAGGACTGACAAATGACTCAAGATCGGCGAGATCAGGCGATCGACAATTTTGAACTGTACGAGGACAGCGTCAACTTCCTCGGCGTTGCCAGTGTGGACCTTCCCAACCTGGCATTTTTGACCCAGATCCTCAATGGGTCCGGCATCGGCGGCAACATCACCGCTGTTATGGTGGGCCAGATGGAGGAAATGAGCACCACGGTGCATTGGAGAAACCTCACCAATGAGTCCGCCAGCCTTTCCACCCCCAAGCGGCACGCTCTCGATCTGCGGGCCGCCCTCCAGGTGGAGGACCCCATCAATAACCGCATCGAGTTCCGGGCTATCAAGCATGTGATGGTGGTGATCCCCAAGAGCATCACCGGCGGCAAGCTGGCTCCGGCCTCTACCGGCGATGCCGGGTCCGAGTATGCTGTACGCTACTGGGCTTTCTACATCGACGGAGTACGCCAGTGGGAGGTTGACCCGTTCAACCACAAACTGGAGGTCAATGGTGTGGACTACACCGCTGACATCCGGAGGGCCTTGGGCCACTGACAATCCATCCCCGGATCGGGTCATCCCGGTCCGGGGACCAATTATCTGAAAGGAGACTATCACAATGGCATTTAAGACCGAAAACCCCACCGCTCTGGGCGGTGTTGACGAAGATACCAAGGTGGATCCGGAGGAAATGGCAGCGGCAGAGCAGGCTGCAAAGGCCGCGGAGGACACCGTTCACTATGATCTGAAACGGCCCGTCGATTACGCCGGGAAGCGCTATGATCACTTCGATCTGGACTTTGAGCGACTGACGGGCAAGGACTGCCTGGCAATCGAACGGGAGGTAGAAGTGACCACCGGCAAGAACGTGGTAGTACCGGCGCTGAACTCCGAGTATCTGGTCCGGTTCGTGGCCCACGCTTCTGTGGAGCCTGTGGGCGCGGATGTAATCTATGCGCTCAAATCCAAGGACTTCATGGCCATCACCGGAAAGGCCAGAAGTTTTTTACTGGCGTCGGAGTCCTGATCGGGGACGGCGGGGCATGGCTCCGCAAGCAGTGCCTGATTATGACCCGGAACAACAAGACGCCGGTGGATTTCTGGCTTGGGCTCAGATTGTCGGAGTTATCCGATTGGATTGCCACCAACAATGAACTAGAACAGGAAGCGAAACAGCGGGCCAAGGAAGCGGCTCAAAACAGATAATCAGGAGGTGGAACCGTGGCGCAGAAGGAATATGAGATGCGATACAAGCTGGCGGCGGAAGCCTCCAGTTTTTCGTCTGCATTCACCCAGGCTCAGCAGACCCTTACCCAGACCGGGGAAAAGGTCAAGGAGCTTGCCTCCCTGCAATCGGACGTCTCCGCCTATGAGCGGCAGCAGACCGCCATAGAGGCCACCAAATCCAAACTGGACCTGCTGGAGCAGCAGTACAACAACTACCAGCGGGAGCTTGACGAGACCGGCACATTCTCGGCGAAGCTGGCCAACGAGCAGGCCAAGGTCTGGCAGCAGTATGAGCAGGGCAACGCCAAGCTGGAACAGCAGGAACAGAAGCTAAAGGAAATGGGGGACGCGCTGACCGAGGCCGGCGTGGACACCGAAAACCTTACCGATGAATCCGAACGGCTTCACTCCGAAATGGTGGAGCTGAAACAGCAGGAGCAGCAGGCGGAACAGGCCACCAAGGAACTGGGCGACGAGGCCGACAAGGCCGGAGACGAGATCCGGGAGCTTGGTCAGGAAGCCGATAACGCCGGGGATAAGTCCGAGGGCTTTGGCGACAAGGCAACCGCTGCGCTCACTGCCGTCGGCACGCTCCTTGCCTCCAGGGAGATCTACAACCACCTCAAGCAGATCACAGAAGCGTTTTGGGAATGCGCGGAGGCGTCCGGAGACTTCCAGGCTGCCATGAGCAATGTGGAGGCCCTGTCCGGGGCCTCCGATCAGCAGATGCAGCAGCTGACAGCCACGGCCAAGGAACTTGGTGCCACCACAAAGTTCACCGCCGAGGAATCCGCTGCCGCCATGGGCTATATGGCAATGGCCGGATGGGACGCGGATCAGATGCTCGCCGGTATCACTGGCACAATGAGCCTGGCTGCTGCCTCCGGAGAGGACCTGGCTACCGTCTCCGATATTGTCACCGACAGTATGACAGCCTTCGGGCTTTCCGCTGCAGACGCCGGGCGTTACGCTGATGTTCTGGCGGCAACAGCCACCAACTCCAACACCAACGTCTCCATGCTGGGAGAAACCTTCAAGTATGCGGCACCGCTGGCAGGAACCCTGGGCTATGCGGTGGAGGATGTAGCGGTGGCCACCGGCCTGATGGCCAATGCGGGCATCAAGGGCGGAGAAGCGGGTACCACTCTGCGGAATATGTTCACCCGTCTGGTGAAGCCTACCAAAGAGAGTGCTGACGCCATGAACGCGCTCGGGATTTCCCTGACGGATGATTCCGGACGCATGTACACCTTCATGGAGCTCATGGAAATCATGCGGGACCGGTTCGCCGGACTGACAGAGCAGGAACAGACCTTCTACGCTGCCGAGCTGGCAGGGCAGAGAGGTATGAGCGGCTTCCTGGCTGTCATGAACGCAGCAGAGGGTGACTTTGCATCTCTCTCAAATGCCATCACGGATTGCTCCGGCGCAGCGGAACGCATGGCTGACATCAAACTGGACAATCTGAACGGTCAGCTGGTCCTGCTGCAGTCTGCATGGGACGGCGTGAAGATCGCCGTCGGCGACGATCTGAGCCCGGTCCTCAGCAATGCGATCGGCTTACTGACCGATATCCTGGGACCGGTGACGGAATTCATCAACGAACATCCGGCGCTTGTGACCGGGATTGCAGCGGCAACAGCTGCTCTGACAGTTGCAACCGGGGCTATGGTGGCCTTTGGAGCTGCATCTATGTTCCTGGCTCCGTTGGGTCTTAGCCTTGGGACCGTTGCCCTCGGCATCGGCGCGATTGCGGCAGCAGCCGGAGGCATCGGTATTGTCGCTGGTTTGCTCTCCGACATGGGGAACGAAGCAGAAGAAGCCGCTGCCCAGATGCAGAGCCTGTCCGGGCAGGTTGCAACGCTTGGTGTCAACTCTGACCTGATTGGCGAATATAACCGACTGTCCGAAGCGGTACAGGATTCCTCCCTCAGTGCAGAGGAACTGGCGCAGAAGCAGATGGAGCTCGACAATGTTACTGCACAGCTCAAGGCGGCATATCCCGAGCTTCTGGGGCAGATCGACGCAGGGACCACCGCCTGGAACCTTCAGATGCGGGCAATCCAGGACACGATCAACGCGGAGCAGGCGGCCGCCATGGTGGAGTTCAACACCAATGCCGCCGGCGCCATTGATAACCTGCTGGATTTGAAGAACGCCTACGAGGAAGCTCAGGACGCATATCAAACCGCCCAGGATAACATGGCCCAGGGCTTTGACTTGGATGTGGATTCGACCATTGAGCGGGTTCAAACGCTGAAGGACGAGCTGCAGGAGAAGATCGAAGCTGGAGAGATTTACTTTGACGATCAGGAATACCTGGACGGAGTTGCGGAGCTGAATAACGCTCTGACCCAACTGACTGGCCGCGAGGTCCATATCGAGGGTCTTTCTGATGTGGACAGCTACCTCCAGATGATCGGGTCCGGAGCGCTGGATACATCCGACAAGGTGCAGGGGCTGTCCGAGGGCGTTGCGGAGGCATCCAACACGGTAAGTGATTCCTACCAGAAGTTGAGCGAATCGCAGCGGATGTTCCAAGGGTTCCTGGAAAGCGGCATCACAACGATGGACGGGCTCCGGGAAGCCTCCGGGCGCACTGATCTTTCGTTGAAGGATCTCGGACTTACCGAGGAAGACGTGGCGGCGAAGGTTGCCAGCGGCAGCATGAGCGCCAGCGAAGCAGCCCGAATCTACGGGCTGTATGAACAGGACGTTCGTATGCTGGCCGAGGCTCAGCGCCAAGAGGCGCAGGCAGCCCAGGACAGCGCGGCGGCCAATGATAGAGCTGGCACTTCCGCTCAGCGATCCTATCGGGAGCAGCTTCAGCTTCAGTATGCTTCGCAACTGGTGGTTGACGGATACATGGACGCGGAGGGCGCGGCCCAGGCGTTCAACGTCAGCGTGGAGGATCTGACTACCTACATGGAGGAGCAGGAGGACGAGGCCCAGCGTCTGGCCAATGCGGTGGCCGCCTATGAGAGCGGCGCCATGAGCGCGGCAGGGGCGTCGGAGCGGTTCGGAGTATCACTGGAAGACGTCCATGTGGAATCCTTTGAAAACGCCCTGCGAAATCTGATCAGCACCTACGGCGAAGTCTACACGGCAGCCTATGAGTCCATGAGCAAACAGTACAGTTTGTGGGACGAGGCGGCGGAGGTCAGCGCCACGAGCATGTCCACCCTCCAGAGCAATTTACAGTCGCAGATTGACTACTGGAACAACTACAACTCCAACCTGGCGGCGGTGGCCCAGGCGGCCCAGTCCGCGGGCATCGACATTTCCGGCATCTGGTCCTCTCTCTCCAGCGGAGACGCGGGAGCGGTTGCGGCGGTGGCCGGAATCGCTCAAGAGATCGCCTCCAGCGCAGATGGGGGCGCGTCATCCCTCCAGGGATATGTGGACCAGTACCAGGAACTCCAGGACGCGATGGGGAACACTGCTGAGACCATTGCCACCAACAGCCAGGAGGTCGTGGACGCGGCCAACGGCGTGTGGGATGCGGTCAAGCAGGGCATGGCGGACGCAGACCTGGCCGGGGCATTTTCCGAGAGCGCCGGGGACACCCTGCAGGGGTACATCGACGCATGGACCAGCGGCCAGGGAGCCGTGGGTGATCAGCTGGCGACTGACGCGGCGGCATGGCTGGAAATGTTCAACGGAGCCCTGGGGACCCACTCTCCCTCCACGATCACCATCCAGTCCGGCGTGGACACCATCACCGGATTTGTCAACGGCGTGGATGCGACGGCGCCAGATGCTTCAAACGCACTGGCAACTGCCGGGCAGAATGCCATAACTGCGTTCCAGGCAATCATGAACGCATCGTCACTGTACTCCGCCGGTGTCGCGGCCATGCAGGGCGCAATCAACGGCATTAACGCCATGATCCCCTCTCTGGTGGCAGCGGCGCGAAATGCCGGTCTCCAGGCGGCCAACGCCTACAAAGCTGCACAGGATATTCACTCTCCATCCAAACTGTTCGCCTGGTTTTCCGAGATGGACATCCAGGGGGCCATTGAGGGCCTGGAGAAGAATCAGGATGATGCCAACCGGGCCTTCGCTGCGGCGGCAGAATCCGGCGTTAAAGCGTACAGAGAGGCCTATGATGGTTTTAACCTTCCCGAGATTCAAAGCATCGTCTTGAGCGCAGAACTCAGCAGGATGCTTACGGCACAGTGGGAAGGGGCAACCTCGGCCGTTCCTGCCGTAGAGTCTCCGTCTGCCTCTGACCGCGAGGAGCCGGTTATTATCAATTTCTCTCCGGTCTTTAACCTCGAAGGTGTGGAAAACAGAGAACAGTTGCAGGAACAGTTGGATATCTACACCGAGGAACTGCAGCGGTGGCTGCTGGACGTGGTAAACAACGAACGGCAGGACGCCAAACGGAGGGCCTATTCACGATGAGTACATATACGACAATCCAAGGGGACATGTGGGATTCCATAGCCTATAAGGTCTATGGAGACCGGAGCTACACCGGGAAACTGATGCGCTTAAACCCCAAATACCACGATTATTTCATCTTCCCGGCTGGTATTGAGTTGACTATGCCGGAACCGACAATCACCCTCAACACATTGCTGCCTCCATGGAAGCAGGTGAGTTCCAATGGCGATTGACAAATACGACGCCAGGCGTACAGACTTTGAGCTTGTGATTGACGGCGCTGACGTGACTGACGATGTAAAGCCATATCTGATTTCTCTGTCCTACACCGACAACCAAGAGGACGAATGCGACGATCTTCAGATCGTATTACAGGACCGGGCCATGCTCTGGACCAAGGGCTGGCTCAATAATATGGTTGAGGCTGCGGCCTCCCTGGTCGGTGAGGGCGGCGGCACAGTATCCGGCGGCGCAGCCAGTCTCAAGAGCAATCAGGAATCCTCCGGGAACTCCAAAAAGGCAACCATCGGCACGGAGCAACGGGAGGCGTATGAGGCCAGCGTCAGGAACATGGCAACCGGGCTCAAAATATCCGCCACCATCATCCGGCAGAATTGGACCGGACATGGCGAGGAGGACAAACTGCCCTGCGGTGAATTTGAGCTTGACAGCCTGATCGTTTCCGGGCCACCGAACACCATCACCATCAAAGCAACGTCTCTGAGCTACGGGCAGCCTATTCGGCAGACCAAGCGCAGTCAGGCGTGGGAGAGTTACAACCTCTCTGGGATTGCCTCTGAGATGGCAAGCAAGAATGGTCTGGGGTGTGACTATCTGGCATCCACTGACCCGTACTATGACTATGAGGAGCAGGATCAGCAGAGCGATATTGATTTTCTCTCTGGCCTTTGCCATGAGGCCGGGCTTTCGCTCAAATGCACAGACGGGAAATTGGTGATCTTCTCGCAGAAGGACGAGGAGGCCAAGGACCCGGTGATGACCATCACCAACGGGGAAAGTCCATATTCCGGGTATAAACTCACTATTGCCGCCACGGATGCCAATTACAATGCCTGCCGTGTCAGCTATGTGGACAAGGACGGCAAACTCATTGAGGGGACCGCCTATGCCTCCGGCTACTCCGACCCCACGCAGGACACCGAGACCGGGGAGATCACGGACACGAATCAGGTCTTGGAAATCTCCCATCGTGTCACCAGCATCGGCGAGGCCCAGGCCCTTGCCAGCTATTATCTCAGGCTCCGCAACAAATACGGGAAGCAGACGCATTTTGACATGGCCGGGGACCCGGTTCTACTGGCGGGGGCCAACTACTCGGTGGAAGGATGGGGCAGCTTTGACGGAAAGTATTCTATTACCACCGCCAAGCACGCTGTCTCCAGCAGCGGATACCGGGTGAGCGTGGACGGCAGATGGATCGAGGCTGAACCTGTCAAAGAGGAGGTACAAGAGGCCGTGGTGGAGAAATCCTCCGGGTTCAGTGTCGGAGATAAAGTAAAAATCGCCGACGGTGCGCCAGTCTACGGCATGGGAATCACCCTGCAGGACTGGTGCTATGGCGGATATGAATTCGAGGTCATTCAAGTGGGCGGTGAAGGCCTCCCGGATGATCGGGTGGTCGTTGGTATCAACGGCGTGGTCACAGCGGCTATTGCGGCCAGCGACCTTTACACTTAGGGGGTGCTGCAATGCGAGACGATATGCGGGACATTGCCAGCCTGGTGCGGGTCGGCATGGTCACAGATGTGGACCTCGACAAGTATCTGTGCCGGGTAAAGTATCTGGATCGGGGGTACACCTCCAACTGGCTTAAAGTGCTGGACAACAGGCCGTTCATCCCGGACTACAATACCGCCCAGAGAACGGAATATGAATCCGGAGGCAGCAGCTATGCAGCTTTCGCCAGCCATAAGCACAACCTGATTATCAAGCAGTGGATGCCCTCTGTAGGAGATAACGTGCTGGTACTGTTTGTGCCGGCGAAAAACTCAGACGGATATGTGTTGGGAGGTGTGTGATGGGCAAGATCGGCATGCTTGGCGACATTATTTTTGAGGTGTCGGACGAGCGACAGTTGACGATTACCAACGCAAAGTGGTCCGGCTCCGGCCGAGTCAGCACCCATCAGCGGCACTTGCAGGACGCTCTGACGGAATGGACGGGCCGGGACCCGGATCGCATGTCATTCGATATTGTGGTCAGCTGGTACAACGGCATTCAAAACCCTCAAGAGGCGGTCAATCAGATATGGGACTACGAGCGAAATGGCAAAGCGGTCCCTTTAACAATCGGCGAAAAAGGGTACGGTAAATACAGGTGGCTCGTCGAGTCGCACAGCTCCACAATGGAGCATTACGATAGAAACGGGAACCTCATGCACTACACCATGAGCATATCGCTCGTGGAGTACCTAAAAAAATAGGGGGTGCGCGATGGCAAACTACATCGTAGCCACGGATTCGGACCTGGGGCCGATCAGCCTCGGAGAAACGGACACCGTGCGCTCTATTCTGCAAAACATCCAGTGCATTCTCCGCACGCGAAAGGGAACGATCCCCCTGTACCGCGAATTCGGGTTGGAAATGGCCTTTGTGGACAAGCCCCTTCAGATCGCTCGGCAGATGATGCTGGTAGATGTACGGGAAAACGTGGAGGAATTCGAGCCGAGAGCCCAGGTGGTGGACATCCGCTGCCGCAATGACCCATCTGATCCGGGGCGGCTGATCCCCGTGGTGGAGGTGAAAATAATTGGCACTTAGAAACACAGCCTATCAGTTTATCACAACTGACACAACCGTTATCGAGGGGTATCTGATAAGCATCTACGAGACGATGATGAACACCACCGTCCGCCGCGGTTCCCCGGATCTGCTGTTTATTAAATGGATTGCCAACCTGTTCCTCTATGAACGGAACGAATTCAATCAGAAGGCGAACCAGAACCTTCCCAGCCGAGCCACCAGCGAGGACCTGGACGCGTTGGCGGAAGCCTTCTACCAGGAGAGCCGCCCGGACCCCACGGCGGCGAGTTGCACCATGCGGTTTTATATCAGCCAAGCGCAGAATACGGCTATCCTGGTCCCGGAAGGGACACGGGTGACGGATGCCGCGTCCACGCTCTACTGGGAGCTGCAGGAGGATCTGTACATCCCGGCCGGGAGCCTGTATGTGGACGGGACCGTCTACTGCCAGACCGCCGGAGCGGTTGGAAACGACTGGATTGCGGGAGACATCAACACCATCGTGGATGTGTACGATTTCTACACAGCCTGCGAAAACCTCACAGACAGTGACGGTGGCTCAGACAGTCCGGAGGATGACGCATTCTACGAGTTGCTCCGGCTGAGTCTGGACGCGCTGAGCACGGCGGGGGCAATGGGGGCCTATGAGTACTTCACGCTCAGAACCTCCAGCGAGATATCCAATGTGCTGGTCAACAGTCCGATCCCCGGATGTGTCTATGTCTACGCCATGACGAGCGACGGGGCCATTGCCACGGAGGAGCTCAAGGCGAGGATCCTAGCAACACTGAACGAGGACCTGACGCGGCCGCTGACGGACTTTGTGGTGGTTAACGATCCGGGGGTAGTCCACTACAACGTGGACCTGACCTACTACATCCCGGAGAACTCCACACTGTCCAGCGCGGAGATCGAGGCCAATGTAAAGGCAGCGGTTGACACGTTCCGGACGTGGCAGACGGCCAAGCTGGGCCGTGACATTAACCCGTCGAAGCTGATCTCACTGCTGATGGAGACCGGCATCAAACGGGTGGTGGTCCGGGAGCCTGCGTTTACGCCCCTGCAGGACGGTATCTTGGACGAGGGTGAGGAGTACGACCTGGAGGAGACCATCCCCCAGGTCGGCATCTGCGACACCGCAGACGGAGACACCATCAACCTTGTGAACGGCGGTGTTGAAGATGAATAATCGCTTCACCGCTGATGCCATGATGCAGACTTACCCGGCGGTGCTGGACAGCGACGAAAAGCTCCACGCCCTGGGAACTGCCACGGCAAAGCTGATGGAATACCTGCATCCGGACATCCAGGCGGCAGGAATCTACAACCGGATCGACGAGCTTCCGGAGGACCTGCTGGATATTCTGGCGCGGGATTTCAAGATCGACTGGTACGACTTTGATTATCCGATCGAAGCTAAGCGCAACCTGGTCAAGACTCACTGGGAGGTCCACAAGCACATGGGCACCGTGGGCGCGGTCCGGACGGCGATCCGTGCGGTCTATCCACGGTCTGACGTGGAGGAATGGTGGCAGGACTGGTATCAGGGGGAGCCCTATCATTTTCGGGTGATCCTGGAATCAGGCTATCCCATCATTCCGGTTTCCAATACGGACATTATTCGGAAGGTCGGCATCTACAAGAGCCTGCGGTCCCATCTGGACGGGGTCATCTTCCGCAGCACCGAGAATATTATCGTAAAAACCAAATGCTCCTGGCTGGTCTATTCCGGGAGGCTCAGCGGTACATATCCCGTGATCACTCAGCCCGGAAGCATCGAGGGACACGGCATCGTGATCCACACTGCCTCCAGCGGCATCGGATACCGCAACCCCTATACCGGAGAGATTGCGGCCGGCACGTATCCACAGCCGGCGGTACCGGGTGATTTGATTGACGGTGATATTGTCGTGGAAACCTCCAACGGCAGCATCGTCTATCGGGACCCCTACACCGGCGAGATCGTCAGCGGCACGTATCCGGAGGCCAGGACGATGGGTGAAATCTCTGAGGGAATGGTCGCTGTCAGAACCGCAGGCGGGAACATGGTCTACCGCAATCCCGCCACAGGCGAGATCATGGCTGGTGAATTCCCGGAGACGGCAATCCCGGGTTCTACGGAAAGCGGAGCCATCAGCGCAACATCGGAAGGACAGGGCATCGGTTACACCGGGAAGGTGTGCGGAGATGGCCTGATTTTTTATCACTGACAGGGAGGGATGAAGAATGCTTGATTCGCAGGGTTTCGTTGATATGCGGAACTTCCTCAAGCGCAGAATTTCCTATGCCCGGTATCGCGTCGGGAATACCTGGACGAAGGTGCCTCTCAACGGTATCGACGTCCAGAGCAACGGCGTGGTCCGGGCGCGGCTGCATATCAACTCCGGCGGTAATCAGATCACGGTCAATCGGGTGGAGCTTTATAACACCGACGCGGTGCTGTTCTGCCACCAGGATTGCAGCATCACCGTGGCCGCCGGACAAACCGGGATTCTATTCTGGTTTGATTTCAACATCACGGAGGAGGCGGAATAATGTTCACACCGACCTTTTGGGAGGACCACACCAATTCCATGCCGGGCGTGTATGTGATCCGGGCCTATAACGAGGCCGAAGACCAATACACCATCACCGAAGCAGGAACGGTCATGGTAGCTGGTACTCCCCAGGATCAGACCCACTTCCAGAACCTCGAAAACGGGATTTTGGACTCCGAGATCGTCAGCGACCTTCTGCTGAACTTCGCCCGTCAGCTGGGGTGGAGCGTGGACGATCTCAAAGCGTATGTCCAGACGAAGAATGTAGTCTACGTCGGTACGGTCACGCTGACAAACAGCCAGAAGTTCCCCTTCAACAACAGCGTCAAGACAGTTTCCTTGGGGGCAACCCTTCCCAACACCTACTATGACGTGAACACCAAGGTTACGGCGTTCACGGGCAACGTGGGAGAAGTGGAAGTGACCGACAAGCTGACCAACGGGTTCAAGTTGCAGTTCACCGGCAGCGCATCCAGTGCAACCATCGCGTGGGTTGCGGCGCCGCAGGTGGTCACAACAAACATTTCCTGATAGGAGGATCGCACCATGATCGTAATTGACAAGAACGCAGGAACCAAGATTCCCTTTGAGGTTCAGGGAACGGTCATCAACTTCGATGACGAGCTTTCGCTGAATCTCAAGAAGCTCCAGCGTGACGATCCTGTTCATAAGGACGTCTGCTATGACGAGTACGGTGATCTCTGTGTCGGCGCAGCTGCCGGCCGTGCCTATGTTGCCGAGATCGACATTCCGGCCCGGGAGTATGTCACCACCGGCGAGGGCGAGGATGCCCAGACCGAGCCGGTGCCTCTGGATATGGACAAGGTAACTCTGACCCTCTGGGCCATCGACTGATAGGAGGTAATCACATGGCTGCAAACTTTGACCTTTCGGCAATGGCCCTGCAGGCTGTATGCCCCAGCAATGAAATCCTGTACGACAAGCTGGGAATGCCCAGCATCATGGTCAAAATTCCAAAACTGACCTACGCCCAGCTGGGCATGGGGGAAAGCACCGCCGTCCACCCGGCGTTTATCATCAATGGCTCCGAAGTGGACGCAATCTATATCAGCAAATATCAGAACATCATCCAGAACAGCCTTGCCTACTCGCTGCCGGGCTGTGATCCGCGAGCTCAAATCACATTTGACGCGGCCAAAACCGCCTGTGAGGGAAAGGGCGACGGATGGCACCTTATGACCCGTATGGAGTGGGGGCTGATTGTCCGGTGGTGCCAGAAGAACGGCGTCATGCCTCTGGGCAATAACAACTACGGCAAGCACTCCAGTGAAATGGTCTATAAAGCCATCCCGACCTATGGCGCAGATGATACGCATTACGCATGCCGTGTTGCCACCGGCACCGGCCCGCTGACCTGGTATCACGATCAGACGCCCTCCGGCATTGCCGATCTGTGCGGCAACGTCTGGGAGTGGACCGGCGGCGTGCGGACAGTCTACGGAGAGCTGCAGGTGTTGGCCAACAACAACGGCGCTGACTCCGCCAAGAGCCAGAGCGCCACATCCACCGTATGGATGGCGATTCGGGCATCCGACGGCGAACTGATCGAACCCAACGGCTCCGGCACTACACCCGGATCTGTGAAGATGGACTGGATCAGCTCCAAGCTGACCTACTCTACGAGCAAGACCAACGATACCGGCAGCGGGTCCAGTACCTACTCCAGTTGCACGTTTGCCAACATTGTGTGCGACAGCACCATCGGAGACAATGCGAAGCTGCTGCTCCAGAACCTGGGCATGCTGATGTATGGTTCCAGCGCAGAACTGTTCTCCAGCCATCAGTGCTACTTCGACAACACGCAGGCAGAGCGGCTCTTCTCCTCCGGGGGCGGCTGGAACCTCTCTTCCTCTGGCCTTGCCTCGTTCTTTGGCTACAATCCCCGGTCCCGCTCGGACGCGTACATCGGTTTCCGCTCCGCTTATGTCAAACTGCCTACTGCTTAACTGCATACTGTTTATCCCCGCGATAGCGGGGATACGAATTTTTGCAAAATTACGTATTCCGTAATTTTCTTCCGAAACCGTCCGTCGCCCCAAATCCGATGCTATAATTTTATCATTCTGTGTCGGAACGGGGCGACGGTATGGCCGAAGATCTGAAGATCATGCAGAAGATATTTGACATGATGCAGTATGCTTACGGCGCTCTGGCCCAGTTCCCCAAAAGCGAAAAATTTGCGCTCGTCACCGACATCAAGCGGAGTATGGACACTCTGCTGGAGCGGTGCATCGAAGCACAAAAGAAGTATTACAAGAAGACCACCTTGCAGGATATGGACGTGGAGATTATGAAACTCCGGGCCTATATCCGGCTGTCATTTCTGCTCGGATTTCTCCCTATGAAGAAATATGAGATTTGGTCTGACATGCTGGTGGAAATCGGTAAGATGTTGGGTGGATGGATCAAGGCCGTCAACGGGTCCAAATCCACTTAACAAGGGAACAGGCTGTTGCGGCTCTTCTACTCCGGGGGCAACTGGAACAACTCTTCCTATGGCCTTGCCTCGTTCAATGGCAACAATCCCCGGTCCAACTCGAACACGAACATCGGTTTCCGCTCCGCTTCACCGCCACGCCAGATGTGGCGCACCTACCGGGTACGCCTCCAGTGCATCGGTGAGTAAAGGGGCCTGTTCCCTCGGTCAGAAATGGCCCAAAAATATATGCTGCAAATGCCGGCGTTCCGGCCCACCGGGTACGGCGCCTGCAACGTGCAGCCTTCGGGGGATGGACTGCGTGGAGAAGCACACCAATGTTTTTGGTCAGTTTGCAACCTATGAAAACCTGTATGACGGTTATCTGCTGGCCCGCAAAAATAAGCGGTACAACGATAATGTGCTGCAATACTCAGCGAACCTCGAAGAAAACCTGATCGACGCTGTGAACCGGCTCCAATGGAAAACCTATGAACCTGGGGATCTGCACCCGTTCTATGAGTATTTTCCAAAGGTCAGATTGATCCATTCGGCGCCATTCGCTGACCGGGTAATCAACTGCGCGGCATACAAGGTGCTGTGGCCGATCTACGCCAGGAGCATGTATGAGCACAGCTACGGGAGCATCCCAGGCAAGGGAACTCTCCGGGCCGTGAAGCGGCTCCAAAGCTGGATGCGGATGGTACGGCGAAAGCCCGATAAGTGGTATCTGGGGAAGATGGATATTCAAAAGTTCTTTTTCCGTGTTCCCGTCAGCGTACAACTCAGAGAGATGGGCCGTCCTCTGGATGATCCTGATATGCTGTGGTTCCTGGATAAAGCAATCCACAGCGACGGGAGGCCCTTCGGGTTGCCGCTGGATTGCACCGATGTGACCACGGCGGAGCGAGTGGCCGGAATCGGCATGCAAGTTGGATCTCTGATCTCACAGACCACGGCCAATGTGGTGCTGACGCCACTGGACCATTTCATCAAGCGGGAGCTGCGCGTCCCCTACTACATCAGATACATGGACGATATGATGATTCTGACACCATCAAAGGCGGCAACGTGGGACGCCATCTATGCCGTTGATGATTTTCTTCGGGAGCATCTGGGCCTCCAACTCAACACCAAGACCGCGGTCATGCCCGTGGGTACCGGGGTGGAATTTGTGGGCCGCAGGATATGGCCTGAGAAGATGGAATTGCGGAGGGCAACGTCCTTGCAGATGAAACGCCATCTGAATTTTGTCCGGGAGCATTACGCCACCGGAGAGCTGCCATATCAGTATTGCCATGATGTAATTGTCAGCTATCTCGGCCTTATGAAGTACACCAACAACGATGCCCTGCGGGAGCAGGTGCTGGAGGATTTTGTGCTAATACGAAAGCACGCGGAAGAACATGGAGAAGCAGTCCGGTGACGGGCTGCTTTTTTCTTATGCTTGAAGGGAGGCATTGGAGATGGAAACCGGATTGATCGCCAGCATCGTGGGGCTGGCATGCACCATCCTGGGCGCGGTCATCGGCTATGTGGCCTTCCTACGGACCACAAAGAAGGAGTCCGAGGCGGAAGGCCGGGAGACGGGCGCTGTCCTGACAGAACTGGGCTATATCAAGGGCGGCATTGACGACTTGAAAGCCGAGAACCGGGAGCAGCGCAAAACCAACACGGAGTTTGTATCCAGACTTACGGCGGTGGAGGCGTCGGCAAAACAGGCCCACCACCGAATTGACCGAATCGAAGGGCGGGATGCGGAATGAGTGCCTTGATCACCGCCATCGTCGGTATCATCGTCGGGGCTGGCGGCCTCTATGCCGTCCTGCGGGCCATGGGCCGGAAACGGGCTATCAAGACCATGGACCTGATCCTGGTGCTTGTGTTCACGATTTTGGTTGCGTTCACCGTGACCATGATCGTCCTGTTCACGCGGTACGGGCAGACACCTGACACGCTGATCACCTGCGTGTTCGGAGCCCTGGCCGGAGAGTGTGGGATCATGGGGTGGATCAAGACATCAAAGGTCCGGCACGAAGACCGGCAGTGGATGAAGGAAGACAGAGAGGAGGCCCGCAAGGATGGCGGACAATTTGATTAAACTGGCTTTTGCAATTCTCGGCGCGGTGCTGACCTACGGGGTGATCCCGTACATCCGGGCGAAGAAGTCCCGGGAGGAACGGGAGGCCCTGGCCGAGAGCATCCGGATCGCGGTGCAGGCTGCGGAGCAGATCTACAGCCAGGCCGGGAAGGGCCAGGAGAAAAAGGCGTATGTCATCAAGTGGTTGATCGAGCAGGGCATCGACACCACCGGGGAGACGGTGGGCCAGCTGATCGACGCCATGATTGAGAGCACCGTGCTCGAGTTAAAAAAGGAGGGCTAACCTATGAGCGCAGATAAAGTAATCGCAATGGCAAAGAGCCAGGTGGGATATCTGGAGAAAGCCAGCAACTCCAACTTGGACAGCATGACCGGCAATGCCGGGTATAATAACTTTACGAAATTCGCCCGTGACCTCGCGGCCGCGGGCTATTATAATGGCAACAAAAATGGATATGCCTGGTGCGACGTTTTTGTGGACTGGTGTTTCTGGAAGGTATATGGCTCCAAGGCTGCTGCCGAGGCCGTCCAGTGCCAGACCGGGACCCTTGGCGCTGGGTGCGAGTATTCCATGGGCTACTACAAGGCCCAGGGACGATTCAGCACCACCCCGCAGGTTGGTGATCAGATTTTCTTCAGGGATGCGTCCGGGGATATCTGTCACACTGGTCTGGTATATGCCGTGACCAGTACCACCGTATATACCATTGAGGGCAACACCAGTTCCGCGTCCGGCGTCGTGGCGAACGGCGGCGGCGTAGCTATGAAGTCCTATAGCCGGAGCTATAACCGGATCGCCGGTTATGGCCATCCGAAGTATGAGGCAGCCCAGGCCGCCAACACCGGCAGCGGGTCCAGTTCCAGCGGGACCGGATCAACCAAGGAACTCAAGCATTACTATCCCTTCCGCAAGTATCAGAATGGCAGTACCAAGGAAACTGTCTACGAGGACAGCGACCTGGCCACTCCCTACGGCGAGCTCAATCCCTGGGAGAGCTGCTACTGCATGGGGCGGTACGGCAACGCCTACGCAGTGCTCTACCAGGTAGACGGCTATGCGGACCGCTGGAAGATGGGCTATGTGGGCTATGATGGCGGCGTGAAGGATTGACGGCCCTCTGTGCGCCTTGATCGCTCTGACCATACGGGAACACGGGTAGATGGCACAGCGGGCCATCTGCGGCGTTGCAACAGGCCCAGAGGCAACGAATCGGCAATCCAACGCAGAAAAGCGCACGCCTGGCGTTGGACAACACGGGGCGTGCGTTGGAATTGCATTATGTATGTGTTAAAGGGGAGGCTTCCGGGCCTCCCCTTTTCGTCATTATTTGGATTTATGTTTCTCACGCCAACGGCGGATTGCAAGTGCATTTTCCGTAGGTTCGTCTGCTCCATATATGCCTTTGGTGTATGGGAGATAGCTGATTACAGCATTTTCTGTCATGTCAAGCTCTGACGCAATCTCGCGAGTGGATTTCCCTTCGCCCATCAGGCGATGGATATCATCGGTACGCGAAGACGACCACACTCCTGCTGTGATCAGGATACGGCGGACCTTCTGGCGGGATAACTTCGCGGCATAGGCTGTCTCCCGGAGGCTCTCAGTGGCTTGATACCGGGCCACAATCTCCTCTGTAGTCATTTGGATCACTCCAATCAAGAGAGAAAGCCGGTCTGTTCAGGCCGGCTTTCTGTTTTTGGACTTGCGTCTTTTTAATCCACGCCCAATGGGCGACTGAGGAATATTCTCAACTGGATCATATCAGACAGTCCTGGGCTTGTCAAGCGTTTTTCTCGATCTCCGCTTTTTTCTTCCGCCATTGGGCGCGGGCGCGTTGGACGGACTCCATCTTGTTTGCCTCATCGTCGGTCAGGCTGATTCTTTGGCCAGAAAGGTAGATGTTTCGAGCTCCGGGTTTGCCGTAAATCTTGCCATTCCACGTTGCACCTGCTGGCCATTTGACTTTGATGCTCTCAGGCCATGCAGGGATAGGGCCGAGCGTCTCCAGGGCAGCGGCCGTGGTGCTCTGCCGCTCCGCCTGCTCCTTCTCCCGGATTCGGAGGACCTCAGCACGGGCAGCGGCCCATGTGTCCAGGTCCATGTTGTCCGGGAGCGCAACGGGAGCGCCCAATTTCTGTGCCGCTGCAATCAGCTCGTCGGCATCAGTGCTGGTCATTACCCATGCCTTCGGCTGACGGGTCATCCCAAGCATATCCGCGATTACAGTGTCTGCGGGGTAAGCATCCGTCCAGCGGCAGCCAGCCGCTTTCAGCTCGTCCTTGTGGCTGTAGCTGTCTCCGCCAAAAATAGCATAGACGCTCGGAGCATCATCATAGATGCTCGACAGCCGGATGGTACAGGTCAATCCTGCAGCCTTTTCTTCGGCACGCTGGCGATTCTTCCAGCAGTCCGGGCATTCGTCAATGCCGCCATTTTCAGCCCAGTGGACCTTCTCCTCCAGGTGCCGGGAAGCGCCCTTCCCGGATTCAAAGAGATCCTTGTAAAAGGTTTTCCCGCAGTGGCGGCAGGTACAGGTAGCTGTTGCTTTGGGCATGATTTTACCTCCTCGTTATCTTGATCTCACACTCGGCCGTCATCGTCGATCAGATCGACATATTCCCGGATAATCTCCAGGGCCTCGGTGTAACTGCCGGAGTTCTGGACCCTCTCCCAGAGACTGTTGAACTCGGTGATCCGGCGTTCCTTCTGAAACGCCTTGCGGACAGCGGCCAGAATCCAGAATACATTTCCTTTGGGGCCGCGGCTGTGGAAATGGATGGTTGGCTTATTCATGGCGCGCCCCCTATTCCGTGGCAGCTTCAATGCTGCTGGTGGCTTCTTCGAGAGAGGAAAGCGCATCTTCCAGATTGGAGATTGCTTCCTCCATGACTTCGCCGCGTTCGGAATCCTGGATTCCTTCGGGCAGATTGTCATAGGCCTCCTGCTCCTCGTCCCGGAGGGCATCCAATTCCTCAGACAGTGTCTCGATCTGCTCAATGATGGCCTTGAGGCTCTTTCTGCGAGTGTTGTTCATGGCTGCTCCTTTCTGCGCTACGCTAATTTGAAATTGACTGTCAAGCCGGTTCCCAACTTTGTGGCTACGCCGTATTTATCGGAGTAATCCAGCACATGGTCCTGGAACCAGTTGCCTTTGGTGAGGAACTTCCCCTCCTGATCGAATACCTGGATGATGGTCGTATCGGTGATGTCACTGGAAACCATCAGCGCTTTGAGCTTGATCGTGTTCCCGGTGTTGATGTAGTTAAAGCCTTTCATGTTAATACCTTTCTCCCCGTATGGCCGATAGGTCAGCCGTTTCATGTTCAATCGGTTATGTGATCGCAGGAATCGCGGATGTCCTGCACAAGAATCTCTTTCCCTCTGATCTCCTTTACCTTCCACCCAGCCCGGTTCAACTGATTCCATACATGGCTGTGGGCTTGATCGTAGGAATAGGCGGCGATATAGTGATCTGACGTATCATGCAGTGGAGGCTCCATGAAACGCTCTCTTGTAGCCTCCACGGTGAACTTATAGACGTACATAACATCCTCCTTTGCCCTCGTAACCTCCGGGGCGGGCTATAGGTTTCAGGCGATCCGGATTTCCAGACCGAGGCGGGTTTCTTCCGGCCAATAGGGCAGGTGCCTCGTTACAGTGCAGGGTCCCTCAAGGATACCACCTGCGGCGATCAGTGCGTGGAGCGAGGTCATCAGGGCTGTGGATTCATCCGTTACGGCGAAGCGGTCAACTCCAGCTGCGCGGAGAGTCTCGACAAAATCATGCATTTCCTCGTTCACGTTGCTCCCCCAAGGGAGCTCGTGAACCTCAAACATGCTGGTGTCGTTTTCCAAACTGTCCCTCCAGGCGCGGTATGCGATGCCCTGGCCCCATGTCGCTTTGCCGGACTTCTCCAGGCGCTGAAAATAGATGGCGGTGTCATCGGTCTCAAGGATTCTCTTGATCTCTGCTCTGCGTTCTTCTGTCATTTTGTGTTCCTCCTTAATCTCGGTTGGGTCCCCGCCCCCGGAGGGGCGGGATCGTGTTCTATCAGTTCGTAGTGTCTCTCGCAGTGCGGATCCTGCTCTGAAGGTTTTCGTAGTATTCGATATTCCCCACCGCGTTCCGGTGATTCCGAACAGCCTGGGTGAACTCCTTCGCTGCTGGGCTGTCTGCCAGTTTCACGATCTCCTTGGCGGCTGTATCCCGGTCCTGGCTGAGTTCAAAGATCTTTTCTGTAAGGAGCCCAATGCAATCGGTCATATCATCTGCCGAGAGAATTCGCGGTTCAAGCTCTGCGATTCTCACCTGGGCTTCGATTGCTGCCCGCTGCGCATCGTCGCGCTCTGCCTTGACTGCTTCGAGCTTCTGCTCCGCGTCCTGCCACCTGCCGTTCATGCTCAATGCCCAGTCGTTTTCGATGTTGGTTTCCGCGTCTTCAAAACATCCTTCAAACGCCAGCCCGATATAGCTGTCCGCTCCCAGGCTGTCAACGATTTCCCTGATCTGGGCCAGCGCCTTGCGCTCCTGTTCTTTCGTTGTCATGGTGTCCCCTCCTTAGCACTGGCGGACCCGGTCAATCCAGATCGTAGTGTTTGCGTGGCCCAGATACAGGATGGTTTCATCTGCATCATCGGCGGTGTCGTTATCAACTACGATGTATTCATCGTTGGCGTCGAGTGCCGAGTATCCGTACTCTTCGATGTCCGCTACCATTTCATCCAGTCGGGTCCAGAACTGGCGTCCCATGACCGCGATGAACCATTCATCCAGCGGCTGGTTTCTCAGATCGCTTGCTGTCATTTCGATTTCCTCCTTGCTTTATCTGGCCCGGCGTGTTATTCTGAGGGGGAGGGGAGCTTCCCGCTCCCCCTCGCCGGGGTTACTTACCCTTGGCCTCGCCCTGCTTGATCTTACTGGGCTTTATCGTGATTGTGATCCGGTCGGCTAACTCGGGATGCTTCGCGATAAGCTCCAACAGGTCTTGCAGGGCTTTTTCCGTGTCTGTCATGGCCTCACCTCCTTCGTTCTTTCTGTCTATATATTACACGATTTTCGTGAACTTGTCAATAGTTTTTATAACTTTTTTCGTGAAAAAAGTAAATTTTTTTATTGACGATTAAACGATTATCGTGTATATTGAGTGTGGAGGTGTTTTTATGGGTGTATCAAATAAGATCAATGCCATGCTCAACCTGACCGGAAAGAGAAAGTCGGACCTCATGGAACTACTGGGAATGAGCAGTAGGCAGAGCCTAAGCAACAAGTTTTCAAACGAAAGATGGTCTGCAAATGACCTGATTGACATTGCCGAAGTCTGCGGATGCAAAGTGGCGTTTATCCTTCCAGACGGGACCCAACTGGTTCTGGACAAAAAGAATGCCCCGGACGCCTAAGCGCCCAGGGCGGGGAGATGGGTGAAGCCGGCTGTTACCGTTTTTCGATCTTCAGCAGGTCAGGGATGTCGCAGTCGAGAGCTTCACAGATAAGCTCCAGGTGTGCCAGATTGACACGTTCCGTAAGCTCATTGTAGAGCTCGTTGATTGTCGCGGCACGGATGCCGGTCTTCCTGGCGAGATCGGCTTGTGTCCACCGAACCTCACCAAGTTTCTTGGAAAGTAAAATTCGTATCATAGCCATGCTCCTCCAACAATGTATTTTATCACCCTGTTTCGACAAATTCCGCGAACAGGAAGATAATTCCGATATACGGAGGATAATTCCGGAATCCGTAATTTGGGAACTATCGGGGAGCATAAAGCAAAAATGCCAGTCCGCTGGTAGCAATAGCTACCCTCGCGGGCTGGCATGTATTTTTATTCGTTGCCATTCGGCAAAGATTCACATTCTAGCTGCCATCAAATTGCCATCAAAAAACGTGTTTTTTGATGCTATTTGGTGCTATGTGATGTGGCTCAAAAAGAGCATAGAAAAAGCCCTGAAACCATTGAAAAATCAACGATTTCAGGGCTTGGTGGGGGATGGTGGATTCGAACCACCGAAGGCATAGCCAGCAGATTTACAGCCTGATTAAAACCGTTTATTTTCAATGTCCGGAGGCTTTTGCCATCATCTTTGCCATCCCGCGATTGAACTTGCCAAGCGATTTGGTTTTTTGACCGCTCCGCAGGTCCGTATATATTTCCCGCGTAATCTCAATCCTGGAATGGCCCAGGATTTTTTGCGCTGTGAGTTCGTCCACGCCCAACTCGAACATCAAGGTAGCGGTTCCATGCCGGAGCTGATGCGCTGTAATGGTAGGCTTCCCTGTTTCGTCAATAAAGCCTACCGCCTCGCAATACCGCTGCCAAGAACCCTCATACCCGCGATCAGTCATCAGGCCACCGCCAGGGCCGCCTCGATTGCTAGGTGGGCAAGGGAACACATACAAACTACTGGCTTTCATCTTTGCTTCCCTGAGAGCCGGAAGTAAGACGTCCAAGATCGGAACATCCCGAGTACCAGCGTCTGTCTTTGGCGATTTGTATTGCGGCTTGCTGCCGATGGTGTAGTCGATGGATTTTGTAACGTGGATCTCTTTCGTCTTGAGGTCGATGTCGCTCCACTGAAGCGCAAGGGCCTCGGACTTCCTCATGCCGGTGCACAGCAACAGGAAAGGAAAGAGCCCGAACGGAGCGTCGATCCGCTTGCAAATGACGTTCATCTGATCCGCAGTAGGTGCGCTCCGTTTGCTCTGCTTCAATCCTTTTGGGAGCTTTATGGACGTGACAGGATTGTACATCACCACGCGCTCGATCACAGCATGGTCATAGATCATACGCCAGATGGATCGGCGTGTCTGGACTACCGTTCTGCTCAAGCCCTTTGCTTTTGCTCTGGCCAGGTCAGCGGCAATGTTTCCTGGCTCTACATCGGGAAAGGGTACGTCACCGTACTGGTCCACGATGTCGTTGTAATGTGGCTCATAATTGTTCCACGTCCTAGCTTCGATCTCCTCACGGTGCTTCATCTCCCACCGGCCGGCAACCTCCCGGAAGGTTGGAGCCGTTGGCTTTCCCTTCTCTGGATCGGCGTCTGCCTCGGCTTGCTTCTCGATCAGCCGAAGATACAGTTTCTCCGGATCTCTGTCACAGACGAAGTGCCGTTTTCCTCCAAGATCGGTATAGTACCCCTGATACCGGCCATCTGATCGCAGAGTGAACATGCTGGCATAGTCGATTTTTTTCGCCATAAAAACACCTGTCCTTTCTGAAAAAAAGGTTGCAGAGATCCAAGGGCAGGTGTTATAATCATCTTAGTCAGGGATGACGGGCAACACCTGCCCTGAATTCTGCCTCCCCTGGGTGCTCCAACACCTGGGGGAGTTTTTTATTTCCACCCGGCCTTATTGCCGGGAGGTTGACAAAAAGAGGTTCGTGTGACACACTTCAGATAAAGGAGTGTGTCGGTATGAGCAGAGAATTGATCGCATCAATACGATTTGACGAAATAGTGCATGTACTCCCATTTTGGATCAGGCCGTCAGATAACCTGGACCCAATAGCTCTGCCTCCATCTGAATGGGGCGTCAACATATATCTCGGTAACTCCACAGAAGTAATCCTACTTGGAGCTTTGAAATCGGATGCAGAACGGCTCAGGGATGCGCTTACAGAGGCAATCAATAAACTTTCTCAAAGAGAGCAATCAACGATTCCCGTTGGTGAAAAACCTATTTCAGAGCCTCGTGTGTGCCGCACTCAAGATGAGGCTGCAACGGCATCGAAGGAACGAATCTATGCACTTATTGACGGTGAGGCGATTAACAATGCGTGATGATAAAGTTCAGCACAACGGTACCGATAACTGTACCGATTACGGCACCAATGGTTCCGCCAACAATGGCAACGATCCAGTTGTGATGATGTTGCTTTCGAGTATCAATCACCGTTTGCTCTTTCTCATCGGCTCTGTGTGCTTCTTGAGCTGCATGATACTCGCGTATCTCGTTGTGATAGGCATCCAGGTTCTCAGACATCTCATATAGTTTCGCGGCTATTTCCTGCTGCGAAATATCCGGGATTGCTTCAATAGGCTCTTGCGGTGCCTTGCTCAGTTTTGCCACCTTATTCAGATTGTCTGCCTCTTTCATTGCCTCTCTAAGTGCGCTGTAGTCATCAATCATATATTTCTCCTCCCCGTCCAGTTGACACTGGGCGGGTTTTTAGTCTTTCAACGGGACAAATCGCTCCAGGACAAATATATTCTGGGCTATGGAGGCATTGGTGCCGACGCGCATGGAGCCAACTGATGTAGACATGGAGTTAATGCCCAAGTCGTTCGAAAAGGCGGTAATAACGCGCCATCCGTCTTCGCCCAAATCGTTTAGTGTGTTTGTCATCCGTTCAATATTCACCGATCCGCTGCGTTCATCGCGAAAGTCGATGACTTTGTATTCATAGAAACCGTTCATGCCGCGCGCTTTCAAAGCGTCCATCTTTTTTGCGGTACGCTCCCTGCGCCGTAAAACCTCGCGCTTCTCGAATCCATATAGACCAGCCAGTTCTGGATCGGTCTCGACCGGGGGCTTCTCTTGTGGCAATACAGGACGGGCCTTTGACAGCTGTGCCTTCATGGCAATGCTTGCACAGATCGGACACAGTCCATCTTCGGTCAGTGTCCAGGCTTCGTTTGACTTTTTGCAGGATGAACATGTGGGCATACCGCAACCTCCGATCTATTGCGAACTTCGTAAGATTCTTCCGTTTTGACAAAAAGTTGTAATCTTATGTTATAATTTTGTTGCGCAAATTTCAAAGCTGTGGGCCCGAAGCGGAAAGGAACAGACATGTCAGACGTGGATCGTCAATTCCAATCATTGTTGCAGGTCATGACTGACGAGCAGAAAAACGAGCTCATTATGCTTCTGCGCTCATTGAGCGAAGAAGCGACAGAACAGCCTTCTTCTGATCTTCACGCAGAGTGCCCCACAACTGCATAGCTTCGGCAGTCAAATCATCCCCCGGTGCGGATTCGTCCGTGCTGGGGGTTTTTTTGTTTTCTTCGGGCTCCAGCCGGCCTAGAAGTGTATCACCGTCAACGCCAAGAGCTCTGCACAGCGCATTGATCATAGAAATGTCCGGCTCGCGCTTATCCTTTTCCCAATAATTCAAACGGGTAGCTGAGATGCCCAACGCCTCGGCTAACCCCTTCTGGTTAAATCCCGCTTTTTTTCTGTAGTAAACGATTCGCTCTCCGAGAGTCATGAAGCGCACCTCCTTTAATGTCATACATAAAGTATATCCTCGAAAATTAGCACTGTCAATAGAAAAATCACCATCCCGCTAAAAATTATTAGCAAAATGCTTGACAAATTAGCATTTTGCTGGTATGGTGATTAAAGAAATCAGCGAAACGCTAATTTGGAGGTGATAAGATGTTCCCTAATCTTGAGGCAGAGCAGGCGCGACACAGCCACACCAATACGGAGGTTGCCGCCGAACTCGGTATGTCCAGAGCTTCTTATGAGGCAAAGAAGAAGGATGGACGATTCTCAATCGCTGATGCAAACGCTCTGTGCGATCTTTACCAGTGCAGTTATTCTTATCTGTTCTCGGAAGATCTGCTGATTCCGCAGACGTGGCAGACGCTACAAAACTGAAAGAAGGTGAAACATGACAACCATCATCCCTACGGTGATCGCATTAGCTGAGGCTGCTGCTCTGATCTTCCTATATTGGGAGTGGCGAAATGCCGTGGCAATAGGAAAAGCCCTTGTCGCCTATATGAACGATCACGGCAGACTGCCGGATATCGACGAGATGGATGCCTACATCGCGGATGCGCTCACGGGCAAGTATGACTATTGGGACTGACGGAGGGTTAAGCAATGCCAAGAGAACACCCAGATTACAGGGACAGTCTGGAGCTGCTCAACACCATGTACCCCGGAGCTGCGCTTCTCAGCACCGATCAGGTGAAGCAAGCTACTGGATGGAAGGACATCAGGACTATAAAAAAGCGCCTGCCCATCATCCATGAGCAGGTCAGCAAGATAGCCCTGGCAAAGTACATGTGCGGAGGTGCGAAGTGAAGCAGCCCAAGAGACTAACCCGTGAGCAGAAGATCATGCTCTCCGAGCAGGGATTCAACCCCAAAGCCTATCTCATGTTGTACGACTTGGGAGAACGGCTTCTCCTGCTGGAGAAGAAAACCGACAAGCGAATCCTGGTGGACAAGCCCGTCGGGAAGAAGCGGTAATCAGGCCCGGTTGGGCCAACCAAACGAAAGGAGCACAAATATGGACATCACCAAGAGGAAAATCGTAGACCTGGAGGCTCTCCCGGCGGGCAAGGCCCGGAGCCAGGCCATCGTCTGCATCGGCGCTACTATCGCCTGCATGATCCTGGCTGCCGCCCTGATCTGCGTCGGCGTGTATCTTCCGCTGATGATCGATCAGATCACGCCGGTCATTGTGTGGATCGCAATGGGCATGGAGGCCGGTGGCTTTGGCATGTACTCCGTCTCCCGCTGGATCAGCCGGAATGCCTTGGCGAAGGAGGACTGACCGTGGCGCTCAACATCGAAAGAGCGGCGGTGACCGCGTTCCGGGGACTGTTCCTGCTGCCGGTGATCGGCATTGCAATTCTGATGTTCCTCCCCGTCGGCGCCGCTATCACCAATAGGCCCAGGGATTCCCCGGAAGCATCCGAACAGCCGGAGGTCCCCGAGGCAACGCACATCGTGATCGAGGAGCCGGAGACCGGCCTCCCCGTCACCCCCAGCGGGAACGTCTACACCGATGAGATCCCCATGACCTACGGCTACCAGTGCGTGATGCAGGACGCATGCCGGAAGTACGATGTCCCCTATTCCCTTGCCCTGGCTATGGCAGAGGTGGAGAGCGGATGGGACTTTGACGCCTGGTCCGGATACGCCTACGGCATCATGCAGATCAACCCCGTCAATTACGGATGGCTCCGGGAGCTCGGTATAGACCCGGAAACCAAGTCCGGGAACATCGAGGCCGGCGTGAACATGATCGGTGATCTGCTGGCCCGGTATGGCGACACCCACAAGGCCCTCATGGCCTACAACTGCGGGGAGGCTGGCGCGGCGGAGCTATGGGACGAAGGCTACACCACGTCAGAGTATTCCAGGAAGGTTGTCGCTGCCGCTGAGAAGTGGGCGGCGGTGATCGAATAAAAGAGCCGCCCCCGGGTGGACGAGACCCAAAAGGCGGCAAGCACAAATATGCACCCCCATAATACCAGAAAGGAAAGGTGATGTCAATGAACAACGAACTGCGGGACCTTCGCGTATCTGCCGGACTCACGGCATCTGATATTGTCTCGGCGGTCCGCAGACTCTTCCCGAAGTACGACAAGACCCTCCAGAGCAAATGCGAAAACAGCCAGGCCTACGGGATCATGCTGTTACCAGAGGGCATGGATGCGGTCAGAGCTCTGGCGCCTGGCGCGTCAGAGGGCCGCAAAGACCGCCGGAGGGACAGGCATAGATTAACATGCCGCGTCCACTGCCGCCTCTCTGCGGGGCAGCTAGGCCAGTTGCAACAGCGCATGGAGGCTGATGGATATGGAACCGTACAGGATTGCATTTCCGATCTGGTCAAGCGGTATCTGGATAGCGCCATATACGATTCTGGGGAAGCGGCCAAAGCCCAAATTGGATACTGCGAAGCAAAGGGGCTTCCTCGTTTCGCTCCGCACTGGGGCCTGTGCCCGCACTGTGGGAAGAACATCTACCAGCCGGTGCAGCACAGCACCGGCACCGTTACGGGAATCACAGTGAGATCAGCGGCAAACGGCCTTATCACCGGATGCCCTCACTGCCATTACAGTTTTTGCGATTGAAAGGAGCAACACGCATGATCGAAGCAAAACAGACCCACTGCGGACAATATAAACGCTACGGCGATTTCTTCCGTGAGTGGGAAATCCAAACCGACATGGGCCGCGAGGAAACCGTAAATTGGTGCTTTGATAATCTTTATAAGCGCCGGGTCCCCGCCTCGGAAGAGTGGCACAAGGAAATCCGTGTCGGCGGAGGCCATAGTGGAGACTATTCCTATTATTTCGCCGGCTATTACACCATCAGCAAGAATGAAAAAGGCTACAAGTTCACAATTTGTGAGCCCTACGCAGATTGAAAGGAGCAATCAACATGATCGTATCACCCGAAAAACTGACCTTTGAGGACAAGAAGTTCTCCATGATTATCTACGGCTCCCCCGGCGTCGGCAAGACCACCCTGGCCCTGTCTGCCCCGAAGCCCATCCTGTTCGACTTTGACCGGGGCATCTCCCGTGTCAGCGCGGCCCACCGCAAGGACACCTCCGTGTGCAGCTCCTATGAGGAAGTGCTGCAGGATGCACAGTCCCCGGCCATGGCGGACTATGAGACTGTGGTTATCGACACCGGTGGCAGCTTCATCACCTTCCTCCAGGATTGGGCCATGCGGTCTGATCCGAAGGTGAACCGGCAGAAGAACGGCGCCATTTCCCTCAAGGGCTACGGTGCGGTGAAGAACGAGTTCACGCGCTTCACCAACTACATCAAGGACGCCCTCAACAAGAACGTGATCTATGTGTTCCACTCCGTGGAGGGCTCCGACAAGGACGGAAACCCGGTGCAGCGCCTCATGTGCGAGGGCGCGACCAAGAACATCGTCTGGACCCCCTGTGACTTCGGTGGCTACGTCCAGATGATCGGCAATGAGCGGAACATCTGCTTCACGCCGGAACAGGAGTTCTTCGCCAAAGGCTGCCACGGCATTTCCGGTCATATGGTCATCCCGGCTTTGACCGACAGCACCCCAAACGACTTCCTCACCAAACTGTTTGAGGTTGCCAAGGCCAACATCTCCAGGGAGAATGAAGCCTTTGCCCCGGTTCGAGCGCAGTATGAGACGATCATGACGGAGGTCCGGGCCATCCTGGAGGCCGTCACCACGCCCGAGGAGGCGACGGAGGCACTGCAGGAAATCAAGGCCATGGAGCATGTCTTGACCTCAAAGAAGGAGTGCTCCGCCCTGCTGGCGGCGAGAACGAAGGAGCTGGGCTATAAGCTCAACCGCGAGACCGGGATGTATGAGGCAAAGGAGGGCTGATCCGGATGGAGCGGTTCCTGATTACCCATTCACTTCTTTCCTCCTGGCAGTACATGTACGACTGCTGGAGTGGTTCAGAGGATGATGCCGCAGAGGAATTTGTGAACACACTGAAACGAACCCCCAAGGAGCAGACCCCAGCCATGCTGAACGGCATCGCCTTTGAGAATGAGATCTACAATGCCGCCCGTGGCGTGGTCCGGGAGCCTCACGAAAAGTGGGAGCACGGCATCCAGAAGATCGTACCCATCGTGAAGGGCGCTCCCTTCCAGGTCCGGTTGAGCCGGCCCTTGGAGATCGACGGATGGAGCTTGCTGTGCTATGGCATCCTGGACGCTCTGAAAGCCGGGACCATCTACGACGTGAAGTTCTCCAGCAAGTCCATGGGCAGCGTCGAGGCGGCGGGGAAGTACCTGGACAGCTCCCAGCACCCCATGTACTTCTACCTCTGCCCGGAAGCCCGCGAGTTCCAGTACCTCCTTTCTGACGGAGAGGATCTGTACATCGAGCGGTACCAGCGGGAGGAAAGCCGGGACGTGTCTGAGATCATCCGGCAGTTTCTTCAGTCCATCGAGAGCATGGGCCTCGCGGACCTATACCGTGCGCACTGGAAATCGAAATGAGAGGCCGCCTGATTGATCTGTCCATGGGGCTCAACGGAAAGCAACGCCTGACCATTGAGCTGGACGCAGATTTCCGGGAGGGCTATGAAAAACTGACCGGCTCCGACGTGAACCTCAGCGTCAAAAAGTGGCGAAACGCTCGGAGCCGGGACGCCAACGCCTATTTCCATCTGCTGGTCAACGAGATCGCCACAGTGCAGGGTCTGGACGATGACGCGGTGAAGCGCCACCTGGTTGTGAGCTACGGCACCCTGGCCAGAGACGGTGACAATCAGATCATCGGCTTCAAGCTCCCGCCATCCGTTGACCCATCCAACATCTACCCATACACAAAATTCTACAAATCCATGGAGGAAAACGGCAAGACGTTCAACTGTTATCTGGTCTATAAGCGGTCCTCGGAGATGGACACCGCAGAAATGTCCCGCCTGATCGACGGCGCGGTATCGGAGGCCAGGGAGCTGGGGATCGACACCGATACCCCGGAGCAGAAAGCCAGATTCCACATGACATGAAAGGAGCGCAACTATGGACACCATCAACAATCTGCCTGAGAACAACAACACTCCGGAAATTCATGAAATTCAGGTATCAGGCCTCACCCCAATTTTCGGTGAGACCGAAGAACGCGCTGCCTATGGCGAGTTCATCATTTCCAAGTGGGAGTACGCCGACCTGATCCGGAAAGAAACCTTGCTGGACGTAATCATGGACTACCGGGAGCGTGGAACCGCCCTCTATGGGTTGGAGTCCGTGGTAGACTGCACGAGGCGTTTGCTCGGGAAGGAAAAGCCGGCTACCGTAGATCCGTCCCCTGCTGATGGCGAGCAGGCGGACTAAGGCTCTGGCGATTCCCAAGTCTGTCAAGGACCGGGTGTATGAGCGGGACAAAGGCCGGTGCATCCTATGCGGTCGCCCGGGGGTCCCAAACGCCCACTTTATCGCCCGGTCCCAGTCAGGGCTTGGAATCGAGCAGAACGTGGTCACGCTCTGTCCGGATTGCCACGCTGATTATGATCAGTCCCCGCTTCGGAAGGAATACCGGGAGATGATCAGGGCGTACCTTCGGAGGCAGTATCCCGACTGGGATGAAAGCAAATTGATTTACAGAAAGGGGATGTGAAGATGCTCAATCACATCGTACTCATGGGCCGACTGACCAAAGACCCGGAACTTCGGCACACGCAGAGCGGTATTGCCGTCGCAGCTTTTTCCATAGCCGTTGACCGGGATTATAAGAACCAGGACGGCGAGAAGGAAACAGACTTCATCGACATCGTGGCCTGGCGGAGCACTGCGGAGTTCGTCTCCAAGTATTTCTCCAAAGGCCGAATGGCCGTGGTGGATGGGCGGCTCCAAATTAGGGGCTGGACCGATAAGGAGGGCAATAAGCGCCGCTCTGCCGAGGTCGTGGCCAGCAGCGTCTACTTCGGAGATTCCAAAAAGGACGGAGACGGCTCCGGCAGCCAGGCTTCATCTTCCTCCGGAGGCTACGACACCACCGGCAATTATCAGTCCGGGACCTTCTCTCAGTTGGATATTCCGGAGGATGACAGCGATTTGCCGTTCTAAGGAGGCTGGATCATGGCAACAGGAAAACGGTATTACTGGCTGAAATTGAAGGACGACTTCTTTTCTTCCAAGAGAATAAAGAAACTCCGCAAATTGGCCGGCGGTGATACCTACACCATCATCTATCTCAAAATGCAGCTCCTGGCCATGAAAACGGACGGCGTTATCCAGTACAGCGGCCTCGAAAACTCGTTTGAAGAGGAACTTGCATTGGATCTCGATGAAGATTCCGACAACGTCCGTGTGACGCTCAACTACCTGTTGAGCTGCGGCCTTGCGGAATGCTCAGGCGGAAGCGATTATTTCTTCCCGTTCGCCGTGGAAAATGTGGGTAGCGAAAGCTCCAGCGCCCAAAGGATGCGGACAGCGAGGGCGGCTCAAAAGAGCCTCCCTCCGGCCGTGGGTGTCACATTTGGTGCACAAAGTGCAAAAATGTG
>CAJOHR010000003.1:0-46141 GCA_905234425.1 uncultured Oscillospiraceae bacterium
CATCACCTCGGCATCGGACTTGCCCTTGGGGTCAAAGTCGGAGCCGCCCTTGCCGCCGCCCATGGGAAGGGTGGTCAGGGAGTTCTTGAAGATCTGCTCAAAGCCCAGGAACTTGATCATGCCCAGAGTCACGTTGTCACGGAACCGGAGGCCGCCCTTGTAGGGGCCGATGGCGGAATTGAACTGAACACGGTAGCCGCGGTTGACCTGGATCTTGCCCTGATCGTCCACCCAGGGCACCCGGAAGATAATGGTGCGCTCAGGCTCCACGATCCGGCCGATGATGTTGAGCTCCTCCAGACGGGGGTCGGCCTCCACCACGGGCACCAGGGTCTCCAGGACCTCGTTGACGGCCTCCAGGTACTCGGTCTGCTCGGCGTAGCGGGCAGCCAGGTCCTCATAGATGCCATTGAGATAAGCGTTTTTAATGGACATGAAAAAACACCCTTTCCAATTTGAATCTGTCGGGGCAGCCCCCCACCGTTCCATAGGAAAAGGCGTTCTGACGACCCCGTTGTCGTTGCATACATCCTACAACAAAACCGATAATATTGCAAGAGTAATCCGATGATTTTTTCAGATTTAGCGAAAATAATAAAAAATCACCCCTTGAAATGCAATTTTTCCGACATGGTAATGCATAATCTGCAATCAGATAATTCATTACACCCGTTTGGAGAAGAAATTGCGTCATCTTACAAAAACCGCCGCCGGGATTCCGGCGGCGGTAAGACGGTATGATCAGCGAAGCACGGCTCCCAGGCTGGATTCCAGACGCTCCAGGACGGCCTTCATGACGGCCTCGGAATCGGCGTCGGTGAGGGTCCGGTCGTCGGCCCGGAGGATCAGGTTGAAGGCCAGGGACTTCTTGCCCTCGGGAATCCCCTTGCCCTTGTAGAGGTCAAAGAGCTTCACGGACCGGAGGAGCTGCCCGCCGGCGGCCTGGATACAGCTCTCCACTTCAGCCACAGTCAGACGGTCGTCGCAAACCACGGCGATGTCCCGCTCCACTGCCGGGTATCTGGGCAGCGGATGATAGACGCTCTCGGGGGCCAGAAGCCCTAAGAGGGTGGTGAAGTTGATCTCGGCGCAGTAGATCTCCCCGTCCATGTCGTAGTTGGCGGCCACCAGGGGATGGACCTGCCCCATATAGCCCACGTCCACGCCGCCCACAGACAGCCTGGCGCAGCGGCCGGGATGGTAGGAGGGGTTGTCCGTGACGGCTGTGTAGGTCCTGGGCTCCACGTTGAGGGCCTTGAAAACGGTCTCCAGCTCGCCCTTCAGGGTGAAGAAGGTCTCGCCCGCTCCGTAGGTGCCCAGGGTCAGGATCACGTCCTCCTTCGGCAGGTCCTCACCCGCCAAAGGGAGATAGATCCTGGCCAGCTCATAGAGCTTGGCGGCTTTGTTCCGGTAGGCGTTGTTCCGGGACAGGGTCTCCAGCATGCAGGGAAGGGTCGTGGTGCGCATGATGGAGGTGTCCTCGCCCAGAGGATTGATGATGGTGACGGTCTTCCGCAGAGGGCTGTCCTGAGGCAGCCGGATCATATCGAACATGGCAGGAGACCCGAAGGAATAGGTCAGGATCTCGCTGTAGCCCATGCCCCGGCAGACGGTGCCCGTCAAATTCCATTTCTTCTGGTCTTCGGTATAGCCGCCCTGGGCGGTGGCGCCCTGGAACATGGTCACGGGGATCCGGTCGTAGCCGTACATCCGGGCCACCTCCTCGGCCACGTCGGCCATATGGTGGATGTCTGTGCGCCACTCGGGTACATGGATCACGTCGCCCTCGATGACGAAGCCGAGGCGGCTCAGCAGAGCGATCATATCCTCCCGGCTGAGGTCCGTGCCAAGATGGCGGTTGATCCGATCGGGCTCAAAGGCCACATCCACCTGGGGCGGCACGTAGTTCAGCACGTCGATGACCCCGTCCAGCACGTCGCCGGCGCCCAGCTGCTCCACCAGCTCGCAGGCCCGCTGAATGGCGGGATAGGTGGTCAGAGGGTTCAGGTTCTTCTCAAACTTGGAGGAGGCGTCGGTCCGCATACCCAGGGCGTTGGCCGTCTGGCGGATGCAGGTGCCGTCAAAGTTGGCGGACTCGAACACCACCGTGGTGGTGGTATCCAGGATCTCGGAGTTGAGTCCGCCCATGATGCCAGCCAGACCGATGGCCCGGTCGCTGTCGGCGATGACCAGCATTTTGTCCGTCAGAACGTGTTCATTGCCGTCCAGGGTGGTCAGGTTCTCCCCTTCCTTTGCCCGGCGGACCACGATCTTCCCGGAGGAAACGTAGCGATAGTCAAAGGCGTGCATGGGCTGGCCGTACTCCAGCATGACGTAGTTGGTGATGTCCACGATGTTGTTGATGGGCCGGACGCCCAGGGCGTGGAGCCGCTGCCGGAGCCACTTGGGAGAGGGACCGATCTTCACGTTTTTCACCATGCGGGCCGTATAGCGGGCGCAGAGGTCCGCGTCGGGCACCTCCACCTCCAGGCAGTCGAAGACGCTGCCCGCATCGGAACCCATCACCTCTGGCTCATGGAGGGTCAGAGGCGTTTCAAAGGTGGCCGCCGCCTCCCGGGCGATGCCGATAATGGAATAGCAGTCGGTGCGGTTGTTGGTGATCTCAAACTCCACCACGGAGTCGTCGGTGCCGATGACCTCGTTGATGTCCTGGCCCACGTACACGTCCGGCTCCTCCAGAATGAAGATGCCGTCCTCGATGGCATAGGGGAAGTCGTTTACGGTGAGGCCCAGCTCCTTGAGGGAGCAGAGCATGCCGCAGGAGGTCTCCCCCCGGAGCTTGCCCTTGGTGATGTGGACGCCGCCGGGCAGATAGGAATTATGCTTGGCCACGGGGCAAAGATCCCCCTGGCGGACGTTCTGGGCGCCGGTGACGATCTGGATGGGAGCCTCCTCCCCCACGTCCACCTGGCAGATCCACATGTGGTCGGAATTCTCATGGCGGCGGATCTCCAGAACCTTTCCCACCACCACGTTTTTGATGGATTCAGACAGACCTCCGTGGTCTCCACCTTGGTGCCGGACATGGTCATGGCAGCGTCGAACTCCTTGTCGGAGACGGTGACGGGGGTATACTCATTGAGCCATTTTCTCGAAATATTCATGCGTCCTTCCCTCCTTAAAACTGATTCAGGAACCGCACGTCGTTCTCGAAGATCAGACGCAGGTCATTGATGGCGAACCGGTTCATGGTCATGCGCTCCACGCCGCAGCCGAAGGCAAAGCCGGAATACTCGTCGGGGTCGATGCCGCATCCCTCCAGGACTGTGGGATGGACCATGCCGGCGCCCAGGATCTCGATCCAGCCCTCGCCGTGGCAGGTGGGACAGGTCCGGCCGGACACCTCGCCGGCGCCCTCGCACTTGAAACAGCGCACATCCACCTCGCAGGAGGGCTCGGTGAAGGGGAAATGGTGGGGACGGAACCGGACCACGCTCTCCTCGCCGTAGAGCAGCTTCACCATCTGGGTCAGGCTGCCTTTCAGGTCCGCCATGGTGATGCCCTTGTCGATGACCAGGCCCTCCATCTGATGGAACATGGGGCTGTGGGTGGCGTCCACCTCGTCCTTCCGGTAGACGCGGCCGGGAGAGATGATGCGGATAGGGGGCTTTCTGTTCTCCATGACCCGGATCTGCATGGGAGAGGTCTGGGTCCGGAGCAGTACGTTGTCGTCCTCCGTAGTATAGAAGGTGTCCTGACGGTCCCGGGCAGGATGGCCCTCGGGAGTGTTGAGCCGGGTGAAGTTATAGCTCTCCAGCTCCACCTCCGGACCGTCCACCACGTCAAAGCCCATGCCGATGAAGATCTCCTTCATCTCGTCGAGGACGATGGACATGGGGTGCTTGTGGCCCAGGGGGACCTCCGCTCCGGGCATGGTCACGTCCAGGGCCTCAGACCGGAGCTTCAGGTCCAGGGCCATGGCGGAGAGCTTCTCCATCCGGCTCTCCAGCTCGGCTTCGATGCCGGCGCGGACGCTGTTGGCAAGCTGGCCCATGGCGGGACGCTCCTCCGGAGAGAGAGAGCCCATCTGCTTCAGCACTGCCGTCAGCTCGCCCTTCTTTCCCAGAAACCGGACCCGGAGGGCCTCCAGCTCTTCCGGCGCCGCGGCGGCCTCCAGGGCCTCCCGGGCCTTTTTCTGAATGGTTTCCAATTGCTGCTTCATGTTCAAAACTCCTTTAATAAAAAAAGACCCCTCGTCCCGTCTGGGGACGAAGGATAAAACCTCCGCGGTACCACCCGCAATTCACCTATAGTAAGGTGCGCTCGTCGTGGGTAACGGCACGACCCGTCCCATCCTACTTCCCAAAGGGTTCAGCGGGAGGCTCCAGGGAGAAGGCCCTTGATCCGGCGGAAGCGGTTTCCAGCAACCCGCTCTCTCTGTACCGCCTTTGAGGATTTCGGACAGCCCGTTCATCGCGTTCTTGCATATACAATTGGCATAATAGCACAGAAATCCCGCCTTTGCAAGAAAAAATTGACGCGCCATCAAAAATCGAATATAATACACAAATACAATGGAACAGGACCTTGGATTTCTGTCCGAAATGGGGGATAGCCGTGTTTGAAGACGATCTTTTTGTAGAGGAAATGGTAGTCCGGCGAAAGAGTATTATCAATCTGCTGATCAGCGCCGCGGCGGTGCTGGCGGCGCTGGCCCTGCTGGCCCTGGTGTTTCTGGTGCTGCCGGGAATCATGCCCGCCATGCTGGTGATTCTGGGCTTTGGAGCCTACCTGGCCGTGAAGTTTCAGTATGTGGAATACGAGTACTCCTTCACCAACGGGGATTTTGACGTGGACCGGATCCAGGCCAAGCGGAAACGGAAGCGCGTGCTGGAGATCAACCAGCAGCAGATCAAGGTCATGGCGCCCTACAAGGCGGAATACGAAAACGAAACCAAGGATTATCATGTAACCGAGGTCAAGGACTTCTCCGGGCACAAGAACGCCGCAGGCCGGTGGTTTTTCATCTATGAAAAGTCGGAGGGCGGCTGCGCCTTTGTGGTGATCCAGCCCTCGCCAAAGCTCCGGGAGGCCTTTTACAAGTATCTGCGGAAAAGCCGCATGAAGGGGATGGACGCATGAGATTTGCCGGAAGCGAGAGCATGCGGGAGATGGACCGGATCACCATCGAGGACCTTGGAGTTCCCGGCGAAACCCTCATGCTGCGGGCTGCCCGGGGTCTGGCGGCGGAAGCCATGCGCATGGTATCCCGGGAGGATGGCCCGATCCTGATCCTATGCGGCAGCGGCAACAACGGCGGTGACGGCATCGGCGCCGCCGCCGCGCTGCTGGAGGCGGGCTATACCGTCGCCTGCTGTATGGTGGGCGACAAGAATAAGCTCTCCCGGGACAGCCGTGCCATGGAGGAGCTTCTACAAAAGGCCGGGGGAGCTCTTTCAGATTATGTAAACCTAGAGATTCTAGAAAAGCCCTGGTCTCTGGTGATCGACGCCCTGTTCGGCACGGGTCTCAGCCGTCCCATCAGCGGGAAATACGCGGAGCTCATTGAGGCGGTCAACGCGAAGGACATTCCCGTTCTGGCCTGCGATATCCCCAGCGGCATCAGCGCCGACACGGGGGAGATTCTGGGCTGCGCCATGGCGGCGGATACTACTGTCACCTTCAACCTTCCGAAGACAGGCCAGCTTCTGCCGCCTGGTACGGAATACACGGGCCGGCTGGTGGTCCACGACATCGGAATTTCCTATGATGCCGTGGAACAGGTTCCTTACGACGGAGAGTATGTGACGGACGGCATGGTGAAATCCTGGCTGCCCAAGCGGAAGCGGGAGAGCCATAAGGGCGACTACGGAAAGCTGCTTCTGCTCTGCGGCTCCACCGGCTTCACCGGTGCGGCGGCTTTGGCCGCTAAGGCTGCTCTGCGGACCGGCGCGGGCCTGGTCTATTTAGGCGTTCCCGAGACCATCTACCCCATCCTGGCCGGGAAGCTGAACGAGCCGGTGGTGTTTCCTCTGCCCGCCAGCGGCAACGGGCGCTTTTCCCGCTCCGGGCTGCCCGATATTCTCGACCGGCTGCCGGATATGGACGCCTGCCTGATCGGCCCCGGCATCGGCGTAGGCTATGACACCGAGGCTCTCGTTTGGGAGATCCTGGAGCACGCATCCTGTCCCGTGGTACTGGACGCCGATGGCATAAACGTCCTTGCCGGGCATATAGATAGACTGGACAAGGCCTCCTGCCCTCTGGTGCTGACGCCCCATGACGGGGAGCTGCGCCGGTTGGGCGGCAGCATGGAGCTTGACAGGCTGACGGGCGCCAGGGACATGGCGGAGCGGACCGGGGCTGTGGTGGTCCGAAAGGGCTACCGTACGGTGACGGCGTCTCCCGACGGATCATGTTATGTAAACTCCACCGGCAATGCCGGCATGGCCACAGGCGGCAGCGGCGACGTGCTCGCCGGAATTCTGACCTGTCTGCTGGGTCAGGGCATGGAGCCGGTGAGGGCTGCCGCTGCGGCGGTCTGGCTTCACGGCGCTGCAGGGGATCTCTGCGCCGCCCGGTTGGGTCAGAGGAGCATGCTGCCCTCGGATATGATCGAGGCCCTGTCCGAAATCCTGAGATGATCGGAGGACACCAATGTGCGGCTGCGGACTGCCGTACCAATGACTTTATTGTTGCTGCTCCTGCTTTGCGCCTGCGGAGCGGCGAAGGAATCGGCGCAGACGCCCATCCGGTTCCGCACCGGATTAATGGAGGCCGGAGCCTGTGGCTTTTCCCTCTCCCTCCGGGCGGACTACGGTGACTATGTCCGGGATTTCAAGCTGAATTGTGAAAGCACGCCGGGCGGCAAAACCATGCTGACGGTAGTAGAGCCTGAGATTGCCGGCGGGATCACCGCATCCGTAGAGGGCGGGGACGCTCACGTCTCCTACGACGATACCATTCTGGCGGTGGAGGACTTCTCCTCCCGGCCCATTTCCCCCATGGCCGCGCCCTATCTCCTGACCTCGGCCTGGAGCGAGGGGTACATTGATTCCGTGGGGATGGACGGGGAAAACGAGGAAGTCCACTATCTTCTGGGCTACGGCGGAAAAGAGCTGGAAATCATCACCTGGTTCTCAGGGGAGCTTCCCCTTCGTGCGGAAATCACCGACGGGACCAATACGCTGATCTCCTGCGAGATCTCAAATTTTACCAAAGAAGGCGGAACAAATGAACAAGCTGCTGAAACGGACCTGGGCGGAAATCAATCTGGACTGCCTGGGACATAACGTAAAAACCCTGCGCAGCGGACTGCCCGCATCCACCCGGTTTCTGGGGGTCGTGAAGGCCGACGCCTACGGTCACGGCGCGGTTCCCATAGCAAAGGAGCTGGAAGCCCTGGCCGCGGACTATCTGGCGGTGTCCAACCTGGAGGAGGCCATGCAGCTCCGGCAGGGAGACGTCAAGCTGCCCATTCTGATTCTGGGCTATACGCCCCCGGAGCTGGCCCCCGAGGAGGCGGCTCTGGGCGTGACCCAGGAGGTTCACTGTCTTTCCTATGGACAGGCACTTTCGGAGGCTCTGCCCGAAAACACCTCCCTGAAGGTCCACGTGAAGCTGGACACGGGCATGAGCCGCCTGGGCTTCTTCGCCTACGACCGGCCGGAGACGCCCAAGGAGATCGCCGCTTTGGCTGCTCTGCCAAACCTGACGATTGAAGGCGCCTTTATGCACTTCGCTGTTTCGGACACCCCCGACGAGGAAGCCTATACCAGACTCCAGCACCGGCGGTTTATGGAGACCCTGGAGGCCATGGCTTCCCTGGGCGTCCGCCCGGAAATCTTACACTGTGCCAACAGCGGCGCCGTCATCGCCTATCCCGAATTCGCCCACGACATGGTCCGTCCCGGCATCGCCACATACGGTCTGGACCCCAGCCCCGAGCTCCGGGGCGCAGCGGATTTGAAACCGCTCATGTCCCTGAAAACCACCATCGCCGCCATCCGCCCCTTTGACCCGGGAATCACGGTCAGCTACGGGCGTACATACAAAACCCAGGCGCCTGCCCGGATCGCCGTCTGCCCCGTGGGCTATGCCGACGGATTGCCGCGGCGGCTCAGCGGACAGGTGGACTTCCTGCTCCACGGTCAGCGGGTCCCCCAGGTGGGCCGAATCTGCATGGACATGTGCATGGTTGACATAACTTCCGTCCCCGACGCAAAGCCGGGCGATACGGTCACCCTGGTAGGCCGGGACGGCGACCGGGAGATCACCTGGGACAACTGGGCCGATCAGCTTGGAACCATCTCCTATGAGCTGGTATGCGGCATCAACAAGCGTGTGCCGAGGTTGTACTATAAGGGCGGCAGCATGGTGGAAACGCTGCAATATATTGTCTAACGGGCAAATAACGCCCGCTGCGTCCTTCGTTGGGATCGCAGCGGGCGTTCTCCTGTTCCATTATTCTCTGGTAAGGATCACGGTTTCTCCGTCAAAATCAAAGGTCAGGGAGCCGTCGGCAAAGGTACCTTCAATGGTGTCGTCGCTGGCGTTGTCAAACAGGGTGACGGTCTCACCCTCCGATTTCCACTTAAGCGACTCTGCCTCTCCGTCGGTGGTCCACACCGCAGAGCCGTCATCCTTCAGCTCCACCATCATGGACTCCTTGGCCTCTTCCAGCTCCATATCCAGCATAGAAGCGTATTCCTCCACGCTGAATGTGGAAAGCTGGCTCAGCTTGTAGACGCCCACATAGTCCTTGTTCACGCTGGCTCCGCCGCACCCAGCCAGCAGGCCCAGCAGCAGCATGGCCGCAAGGATCATGGATAGGATACGTTTCATTTTGTTTTCCCTCCTGTTTCCTCATGTTTTCGGGGTTTGAACAAACTCCCCATTTCATTGTACCACATCCACACATCGGTGTAAATGCTTAACAGGTAAGAAAACAGCGTTTGTAGGTTTACATAACAAAATTACGGTTGCCCTGTTTTCCCGGTGATCAATTCCGCCGCCAGGGGCAGCGTCTCGATCCAATCACAGACCACATGCCAGTCCGGCAGCCGGTGATTCCGGCGCTGGGCATAGATGTTTTTCAGGGCACGGTAGTTGGTGGTCATGCCGGCCATGAGTTCAAAGCCAGAGGGAAGGTTGTAGAGCAGCTCCAGATAGGCCCGCTTCTTCCCCTCCGGGTCCGTCTGGGCGTCGATGGCGTTGTAAGCGTCCTGGAGCCGCTCCGCCTCGGCGATCTCCGCGGGGGAGGTGTATTCGTTGCAGAAATCCCCGAGCTTGAACCGGGCGATCCGGTGCATGGTGGACATGGAGGAGATGAAGTTCAGGAAGGTATACCGCTCCGCCTCCACCCAGGCCTTGTTGGAAATGGTCAGATCAAAGTTGACCACGGCTCCGGTGAGGAACTGGTCGTGGCCGCCCTCCCGGATGGAGGAGAGCTTAATTGCCCGGCGAATATGGGGGTTGTCGTAATTTCCCGCCAGACGGTCCGCCCGGATCTGCTCCACGGCAGCCTGAAACGCCTCCTCGGTGGGAGCCGTTTCCAGCATGGAGTATCCGCTGCGGAAGATGGCGCTGTCCAGCCCGTATATTTCAACATTTTCAATGCTTGCCATTGTGATCCCCTCTTTCTCATCATATGAATAAAATCTTCTCCGCCATGATAGCACAAGTTTCCCCGCTTGACAAGGAGGAATCCCGGCTTGGAAAAGGACCATCTTTTTTTGGCATTTTTGAAAGGGAGAACGGTTGACGGATCGGGAATCCTGCCGTATAATATTCCAGTATACACAAAATGCCCTGCTGCGGGGCAAATGATAATTTGGAGGTATAACGCATGAAAGACATCTATGTGGTGAGCTGCTGCCGTACGGCCGTCGGCTCCATGGGCGGCAGCCTGAAGAATACGCCCGCTCCCGAAATGGGCGCCATCGTCATCAAGGAAGCCATCCGCCGGGCCGGCATCGACGCCAGCGCCGTGGATGAGGTCATGATGGGCAACGTGCTCACCGCCGGTCTGGGCCAGAATCCCGCCCGTCAGGCCGCCGTCAAGGCCGGTGTGCCCCTGAGCGTTCCCGCCTACACCATCGGCATGGTCTGCGGCTCCGGCATGAAGGCCGTCATTGAGGCCGGCCGGACCATCGCCTCCGGCGACGCCGACATCGTCGTGGCCGGCGGCATGGAGAATATGTCCGCGGCTCCCTATGCCCTGCCCGATCTGCGCTACGGCAAGAAGATGGACGTGGCCATGGGCACCCAGGGCCTGGTGGACACCATGGTCAAGGACGGCCTGTGGGACGCCTTCAACAACTATCACATGGGCACCACCGCTGAGAACATCTGCGACGTGTGGGGCATCACCCGGGAAGAGCTGGACGACTTCGGCTACGCTTCCCAGTGCAAGGCCAGAGCCGCCATCGAGTCCGGCCGCTTTGAGGACGAGATCGTTCCCGTTCCCGTGAAGGTCAAGAAGGAGATCGTGGAGTTCAAGGTGGACGAGTTCCCCCAGGCCAACCCCAACCGGGAGAAGATGGGCAAGCTGAAGGGCGCCTTCAAGCTCTCCGCTGACAACGCCTTCCAGGCCAACGGCGGCACCGTGGAGGACACCTTCGCCGCTGCCAAGTGCGAGCCCAAGGAGACCGACGGTTCTACCCGCGTCACCGCCGGCAACGCCTCCGGCGTCAACGACGGCGCTGCCGCCATCGTGCTGGCTTCCGCCGAGGCTGTGGAGAAGTACGGCCTGAAGCCCATGGCCAAGCTCGTTTCCTGGGGCCAGGGCGGCGTGGATCCCAAGATCATGGGCACCGGCCCCATCCCCGCTTCCCGTCAGGCCATGGCCAAGGCCGGTCTGACCATCGACGACTTCGATCTGATCGAGGCCAACGAGGCCTTCGCCGCGCAGTCCATCGCCGTGGCCCGTGAGCTCGGCTTCGACATGAGCAAGGTCAACGTCAACGGCGGCGCCATCGCCATCGGCCATCCTGTCGGCGCTTCCGGCGCGCGGATCATCGTCACCCTGCTCCATGAGATGCAGAAGCGGGACGAGGCCAAGAAGGGCCTTGCCACCCTGTGCATCGGCGGCGGCATGGGTGTTGCCACCATCTTTGAGAAGTGCTGATCCGGTAACACCACATAAATTGAGGCGGCGGGGAAATCCCCGCCGCCCTTTTTCCATATTACCGCTTGTTGCTCTTTCTCCAGATCCGCATAGACTCCGCGGAACGGATCAGGTCCTCCCGGAAGTCCGGGTGCGCCACGGAGATGATTTTCTCCGCCCGCTCCCAGGTGGAGGCGCCCTTCAGATTGACGATGCCATACTCCGTCACCAGGTAGTGGAGGTTCGCCCGGGTGTCGGTGACGATGGAACCCTCCGTCAGGGTGGGCCGGATCCGGGAGGTCACGCTCCCGTCCTTTCCCTTGACTGTGGAGGAGCAGCAGATAAAGCTCTTGCCGCCCTTGGACAGGTAAGCTCCAAGCAGGAAGTCCAGCTGACCGCCGGCCCCGGAGATGTGCTTGATGCCGGAGGACTCGGCGTTGATCTGCCCGAACAGGTCCAAATCCACCGCGTTGTTGATGGACATGAAGTTGTCCAGCTGGGCAATGGTCCTGGCGTCGTTCACGTAGTCCACAGGCGCCGTCATACAGGCGGGATTGTTGTGAATAAAATCATAGAGCTTTTTAGTGCCCGCGCCGAAGGCGTAGGTCATGCGGCCCCGGTCCAAAGCTTTTTTCGCACCGGTGATCTGTCCCGCCTGGGCCATATCGACGAAAGCGTCCACGAACATCTCCGTATGGACTCCCAGATCCCGGAGATCGGAGGCGGCGATGGCCGCGCCCACCGCATTGGGCATGCCGCCGATGCCAAGCTGGAGGCACGCGCCGTTGGGGATCTCCGGCAGGATCAGGTCCGCCACGGCCTTGTCCACCGCGGAAGGGGCGGCGGAGCCCAGCTCCCACATGGGCGGATCGCCCCCCTCGACCACATATGTGACATCGGCGATGTTGATCTCCGTGTCCCAGCCTCCCATGCATTTGGGCATGTTTTTGTTGACCTCCAGGATCACGTGCTCCGAGACCTCGCAAAGCGCCTTCAGGTGGGAGCCGTTGGGGCCGAAGTTGAAGTTGCCGAATTCATCCATGGGCGTCACCTGGAACATGGCCACGTTCACAGGGGCGAAATTCTCCCGGTAGTAGCGGGGCAGCTCGGAATACCGCATGGGAATATACCAGGCCTCTCCCCTGCCTGCCAGCTTCCGGTCCGGTCCGGACATGTGCCAGGAGTTCCAGATAAAGTGATCGGTCAGATCCGGAACGGCGCAGATGGCGGGGAGCTCGAAGATTACGCCGCCCCGCACCTTCACGTCGATCAGCTCCTCATACCGCTCCGCCAGAGCCTTGTCCAGCGCCCGGGGCGTGCCGGTGCACCAGCCATAGTCCACCCAGTCCCCCGATTTGACCAGCTTCACCGCGTCGGCGGCAGAGGTCAGCTTTTCCGCATAGAGCTTTTGATAATCCATAGGTCTTCATCCTTCCGATGCATATCGTTATGGCTTTCACTATACTCCCAATTGCGGATTTTCGCAATGGAAAACGCTAAATTATCCCTTAAGATTTATTTCATTTTACAAGTATCTGTTGCATTTTGGGCGCAATGGGGCTATGATATAGAAGCGCTGCGGCGCGTCTTTTTATGTCGCAACGAGGTGAATATTATGTCAACCAAACAGGAGCCGCTGGACCTGACCACCTGCCCCATTACCAGCGGCCTTTTACGTTTTTCCCTGCCGTTTCTGGCCTCCAGCATCCTCCAAACCCTGTACAGTACGGTGGATACCATCATTGTGGGGCAGTTTGTGGGGTCCGCCGGACTGGCGGCGGTGAACAATGTCAGCTTTATCTGCAACGCTGCCAGCAACATCGGTCTGGGTGCCAGCGCAGGCTCCGCCGTCATGATCGCCCAGTACTTCGGCGCCAAAAACGACGAGGGCATCCACCGGACCGTGGGAACGGCCCTCTCCATCTCCGCCATTACGGCGGTGGTGATCTCCCTGATCGTCTGCCTCTTCGCAAATCCCCTTCTGACCCTGATCCGGATCCCCGCCGAGGCACGGGAGGAGGCCTACGGATACCTGATGATCCGGGCGGCCTGTTTTCTGATCTCTTTCTTCTATAATTCCATCACCTCCTTCCTCCGCGGCATGGGCGACTCCAAACGGCCCCTCTATTTCTCGGCCGTGGCCTCTGTGGCCAACATTTTTCTCGATCTGCTGTTTGTGGGCGGCTTCTCCTGGGGCGCCGCCGGCGCAGCTCTGGCCACGGAGATTTCCGAAGTTTTCGCCCTGATCTGGGCCTTCCTGTATCTTAAGAAGCATCAGCCCGGCATGCTGACCCTGGACCCGAAGCAGTACCGCATCCACAAGCCCACAGCCAAGCTGGTCCTGAAGATCGGCGTCCCCTCCTCCTTTCAGTACGTGTTTATCGACCTGAGCTTCGTGTTCGTCAACGCCATCATCAACAGCTACGGCGTCATCGCCGCCTCGGCGGTGGCCGTGGGAAGCAAGGTGGTGAATCTGAGTCAGGTGGGCATCTCCGCCCTGGCCACAGGCGTGGGCACCATGTCCGGTCAGAACATCGGCGCAGGCAAGCCGGATCGGGCCGAAAAAACCGTTCGGGTGGGCGTCCGGTGCGCCCTGGCCGTGGCCGTGGTCATGTTCGCCATCATTCAGGCCATTCCCGGGCCCCTGGTCCGGCTGTTCAACTCCGATCCCGCCGCCCTGGAGGAATCCGTGCGCTGTCTGCGGTATCTGAGCCTTATGGCCTTCCCCTCGGCCTTCTTCTTCATCTATGTGGCGATCTCCACCGCCGTGGGCTTTACCACTTTCTCCATGTTCTGCCACGTGCTGGACGGAGTTGTAGTGCGGGTCGTGCTGAGTCTCCTGCTGACCAAGGTGTTCGGCATGGGTCTCGTGGGCGTTTACTTGGGCATGGGCCTGGCGCCCACTCTCTCGGCCATCATCGCAGGGGCCTACTTCTACAGCGGCAAGTGGCGGAGCCGGAAGCTGCTGGAGTCCAAAGAACTGGCGGAGGACCCGGCGGGATAGAAACCATTTCCAAATTTGGATTTGTTCACAATTTGTTCACAATTGTGGGATACGATAATGGAAACCTGACCATTGCAGAATTGGAGCGAGAAAATGAAACTGATCACCTTTGCCGTGCCCTGCTACAACAGCGCGGCTTATATGGAAAAATGCGTAAACAGTCTGCTGCCTGCCGGGGACCGGGCGGAGATCATATTGATCGACGACGGCTCCACGGACGAGACCCCGGCCATCTGCGACCGACTGGCCCGGGAGCATCCGGAGATGATCCGGGTGATCCATCAGCCCAACGGCGGCCACGGAGAGGGCGTGAACCAGGGGCTACGGCACGCGGCCGGAATGTACTACAAGGTCGTGGATTCCGACGATTGGCTGGATGTGGACTGCCTTCTGAAAATGCTGGACCGGCTGGAGGCATTGTCCCAGAGCCCTGCGCCTCTGGACCTCATGATCTGCAACTATGTCTACGAGCACTCCGTGGACAACACCAGCCACACCATGGGCTATCGCAACGTATTCCCTGTGGAGCAGGTATTCACCTGGGAGGACTGCGGCCACTTCCGGCCCAGCCAGTACCTTCTCATGCACTCCGTGGTATACCGTACGGCGCTTTTACGGGAAACGGGGATCGAGCTGCCCAAGCACACCTTCTATGTGGACAACATCTTCGTCTTCTATCCCCTGCCTGCCGTGAAATCCATCTACTATATGGATCTGGATCTGTACCGCTATTTCATCGGCCGGGAGGATCAGTCCGTCAACGAGCAGATCATGATGAAGCGGGTGGATCAGCAGATTCGGGTGACACAGCTCATGTTCGGCTACTATGACCTGGACAAGCTGAAAAAGACCCAGCCCAAGCTGGCCAGATATATGTTCCGGTATCTCTCCATGATGCTGGCAATATGCAGCACCCTGCTGAATCTGGACGGCTCCCCGGAGGCTTTGGAGAAGAAGCGTCAGCTCTGGGCCGATCTGACAAAAGCCCATCCGGAGCTCCAGCCCAGGCTGAAACGGTTCTCTCTGGCGGCCATGAGCAATCTCCCCGGCCGGGCCGGACGGCGGGCGGGCGTCAGCGTCTATCGGGTCGCCAACCGGATCTTCAAATTCAACTGACGACAGACAGGCCGCCATGGATACATGACGGCCTGTTTTTAGATCACACAACGGGAGGATTCCGAATGACTTACAGCGTCTATCAGCTTGCCGGGCTGTTCCTGATCTATTCCTTTCTGGGCTGGTGTACGGAGGTCTGCTTCTCCGCTCTGATCAAAGGGCAGGTGGTGAACCGGGGGTTTCTCAACGGCCCGGTATGCCCCATCTACGGCGTGGGCATGCTGGGGGTCCTCCTTCTCCTGGGCCCCGTTTCCGCCAACCTTCCGCTGCTGATTCTGGGAGGCATGATCCTCTGTACGGTGGTGGAGCTGGTGGGCGGCTGGGTTCTGGAGCGGGTGTTCGAAACCCGCTGGTGGGACTATTCTCAGGAGCCTTTTAACCTGGGCGGCTACATCTGTCTCCGATTTTCCATCCTGTGGGGGCTGGCGGTGGCCTTTGTGGTGCGGCTGATCCATCCAGCTCTGTTCCGATTGGTGAATCTGGTCCCCCACACGCCGGGAACGGTATTGGTAATCGTTCTGTTCGTGCTGTTCACGGCGGACCTGATCGTGACTCTGGTGACCATCGCCGGACTCAAGCGGCAGCTCCGGGAACTGGAGAAGGTCACCCAGGGACTCCACGCCCTCAGCGACGCCCTGACAGATCAAATCGGCAGTACCGCTCTGGCCGCGGACGCCAGGCTGGACGGCTGGAAGGAGACGGGCCAGGAGAAGGTTGCAGCGGGCCGGGAAAAGGTTTCCGCCGCCGTTTCCGCGGGCCAGGAAAAGGTGGCAGAAAGCCGCCGCAGATTGGAGGAGCGGATCACCGGTACACGGGAAGAGCTTCAAGCCAGACAGAACGCCCTGGAGGCCCGGCGTAAGGAGTTGTTGGCCCAGGCTAAGGACAGCTTTGGCGCGAAGCGTCTCAGCAAGGCCTTCCCCGACGGCTGGCGCAATATCCGGCAGCGCCTCGATCCGCCGGACGGCAAGGCGTCCTGAAATACGCTTACTGCCCCGGACGGTTTGTCCGGGGCAGCGTTTTTCAGGGAAGATAGCTTATGGGGTCCACCGGTGTGCCGTTCTCATAAACCTCAAAGTGGAGATGGGAGGGCTCCGCCGTCTCCAGCAGGGCGCTGTTTCCCACCTGGCCCAGCACTTCCCCGGCCAGGACCTTGTCCCCCACGGATACGGAGGGCTCCTCCGTCAGGTTGGCGTACAGGGTGGCCAGGTCGCCGCTGTGGGACACCACCACCACGTTCCCCAGATAGTCGTCCTCATAGACAGCGGTGATGGTGCCGTCCTGGGTGGCGGACACCAGAGCTCCGGCCTCCGCGGCGATATCCAGGCCCTCATGTGTCCGCCAATCCGCCATGGTCTGGCTGTAGGTCAGGGTGTCCCGGCTGAAGGTGGCCATGACCTCGCCCTGGATGGGCCACATCACCACGGGCGTCTCCGCCATGGCCGGCTCATAGGCGTCCTCCATGAGATCGGGGACCTGGGACGCCGTCTCCGAAGCGGCGGGCGTCTGGCTGGGCGACGCCTGTTTTGCGGTTCCGGACGTCTTGGTCTTCGGCTTTTCCGATGGAGCTGCCGAGACTGCGGGGGCTGCCGCCGCGGTTTTGTTTCCTTCGGCGCTGATGGCCGGGGACGGGACCGGCGCCATGGTTTCCACGGCGGACTGTCTTGCGGTTTGCACGAATACATAGCCTGAGATACCGACTGCTGCAATGCAGGCGATCAGGGCTATGTAGTAGCCCTTTCCCGCAAAGCGACTGTTTTTCTTTTCATTTTGCATGCTTTGCACCTCCGACCCCTATTGTGACCGGAGCCGGTCCAAAATATACCTGCAAATGAAAAAACTCTTTTGGGAGCGTAATTGTGCTTGCGATTCCATGCGCCTTTGACTATACTGAATAGAGAAAGGACGTGGGACAAGATGCGTGAGATCACATGCGCGGCGATCTCGGAGCTGGTGGAAAAGCTCTGCGTGGAGGCCGCCACCCTGCTCCCGGCGGACCTCTGCCGGGTCATTGAAGCCTTGGAGGAAAAAGAGGAAAGCCCTGTGGGCCGGGAGATTTTAAGAGATATTCGGGACAACTACACCCTGGCGAGAAACCGGGGGGTGCCTATCTGCCAGGATACGGGTATGGCCGTGGTGTTCCTGCGGCTTGGGCAGGAGGTCCATATCACCGGCGGCAGTCTAATGGAGGCCGTAAACGAGGGCGTCCGCAGGGGCTATGTGGACGGAAAGCTCCGGTGCTCCGTGGTGAAGGACCCGCTCCGCCGGGAGAACACGGGCGACAACACCCCTGCCGTGCTCCATATTGAGATCACCGAAGGCGACGAATGCACCGTGACCATTGCCCCCAAGGGCTTCGGCAGCGAAAACATGAGCGCCATGCGGATGTTCACCCCCGCCGCCACCCGGGAGGATATTGAAAACTGGATCGCGGAATGCGTGAACACCGCCGGGAGCAACCCCTGTCCCCCAGTGATCCTTGGCGTGGGCCTGGGCGGGACCATCGAGCAGTGCGCCCTGGAGGCCAAAAAGGCCCTGCTCGCCCCCATGGATCAGCCCAATCCGGACCCCTATTACGACGACATGGAGCAAAAGACCCTGGAGAAGATCAACCGCCTCGGCATCGGTCCCCAGGGTATGGGAGGCCGGGTCACAGCCCTGGCCGTCCACATCCGGCCCACTGCCACCCACATTGCGGGGCTGCCCTGCGTGGTGAACATGAGCTGCCACGCCACCCGCCATGCGGAGGGACATCTATAAAATGGGGCTGAAATCTTCCCTTTCCACAAGCGATAGTAAAAAAACAGGCGCAGGCGTCCCGATTTCTATGGAAAACCCCTTGCAATTCCTGAAATAAGGTGCTATAATGCGTCTGTTAGTAGCGTATGAACGATTGAGACTGGGCTCCGGCCCAGTCTTCTTTGTGCGATTCGAGAGCTTACAAATATTGGGAGGTCTCTTATGAGCAAGAAGATCACGCAGCAGGTTTGGTCCCTGGCTCAGCCCGTGGTGGAGGGTCTCGGCCTTCGGCTGTGGGATGTAGAATACGTCCGGGAGGGAGCCGACTGGTTCCTGCGGCTCTATATCGACAAGGACGAGCCTGTGGATATCGAGGATTGCGTCCGGGTCTCCCAGGCCATGGACCCCATTCTGGACGAGGAGGACCCCATTCCAGACAGCTACCACTTTGAGGTCTGCTCCGCCGGCTGCGAGCGGACGCTGAAGCGGCCGGGAGATTTTCAGCAATTCTTAGGCAGTAAGGTCCTGGTGAAGCTGTATCGTCCCCGGGACGGGAAAAAGGAATTTGTGGGAACGCTCCGGTCCTATCAGGACGGTACCGTTACGGTGGAGATCGGAGACACGGCTATGGAATTTACACAGGCGGAGACCGCGCTGGTGCGGCTCTATGCAGAGTTTTAACAGGAGGGAATAATCGCATGAATGCCGAGATCATGGGCGCCCTGGAACAGCTCGAACGGGAAAAGGGCATCCCCAAGGAGTATATGGAGGAAAAGATCAGCCAGGCCCTGCTGGCCGCCTATAAAAAGGATCACTCCGGCTACACGGACAACGTGGTGATCCAGCTCACCGACGGCGAGCTCCGCATGTTCGTCCAGAAGGAGGCCGTGGAAGAGGTCATTCTCCCCGAGACGGAGATCTCCCTGGAGGAGGCCCGGAAGCTCGTGCCCGATGCCGTGGAGGGCGACGTCATCAGCGTGGAGGTGGAGGCCAAGCAGTTTGGCCGTATCGCCGCCAAAACCGCCAAGGACGTGATCATCCAGGGCATCCGGGAGGCCGAGCGAGGCGTGATCTTCGACAAGTTCAACTCCAAGTCCCAGGAGATGATCACCGGCACCGTACTCCGCATTGAGCCGGGCAGCGGCGACATGACCATCCGCATCGGCAACGGTACGGACCGGACCAACGCGTTGCTGGCCGCCGGAGAGCAGGTCAAGGGTGAATACTACTATGAAGGCGACGCCATCCGCGTCTATGTGGTGGAGGTGCGTCGCAGCAACCACGGGCCCCAGGTCATCGTCTCCCGGACCCATCCGGGACTGGTCCGGCGGCTCTTTGAGCTGGAGGTCCCGGAGATTTCCGACGGCACCGTGGAGATCAAGTCCATCGCTCGGGAGGCCGGCAGCCGCACGAAGCTGGCGGTCTGGGCCGAGGATCCCGATATCGACGCCGTGGGCACCTGCGTGGGCATCCGCGGGGCCAGAGTCGGCGCCGTGGTGGAAGAGCTGAACGGAGAGAAAATGGACATCATCAAGTGGTCCGAGGACCCGGCGGAGTTTGTCGCCGCCGCCCTCTCCCCCGCCGACGTGGTGGAGGTCCGCACCCGGACCGGCAGCAAAAACTGCCGCGTGGTGGTGCCGGATGATCAGCTCTCCCTGGCCATCGGCAAGGAGGGCCAGAACGCCCGGCTGGCCGCCCGTCTCACCGGCTTCAAGATCGACATCAAGCCGGAGAGCGCCGCGGACGACCTGGACGACGACGCCTTCCTGGAGGCCGGCATTCCCGTGGAGGAGCCGCTCTATGAGGAGCTTCCCGACGAGGATACCATCATGGACGAGGATACGGAGCTCCAGGAGGACACGGAACCCTCTGTTTAAGTCCTTTTTTACGAAACTTTCTATTGAGGTGCGCTATGAAGAAGGTCCCCATGCGGCAGTGTGTGGGCTGCCGGGAAATGAAACCGAAAAAGGAGCTGGTCCGGGTGGTGAAATCTCCCGAGGGAGAAATCGACCTGGATCCCAGGGGCAAGGCCCCGGGACGGGGCGCTTACGTCTGCCCCAATCCCGAGTGTCTCAGACGGGCCATCAAGTCCAAAGCCCTGGAACGGGGATTTTCAGCGGCCATACCCCAGGCGGTCTATGACCGTCTGCTGGAGGAAATGGAGGCGGCCGGAGATGCTTGAAAACGCCCTGCACCTGCTTGGCATTGCCAGGAAGGGCGGAAACATCGCCATCGGGGAGGACCCGGTGGGCGCCGCGGCCCACGGAGGAAAGGCGAGGCTCATCATCCTCGCCTCCGATGCGGCCGGGCACACAGGGCGCAGAGCCCAGTCCTACGGCTCTCTGCATCACACCCCCGTCATCTCTCTGGACGCCGACAAGGCGACCCTGGGCGCGGTCTTCGGAAGAAGCTCCGTGGCTATGGCGGCATTGACGGACATCCGGCTGGCCCGATCCTTTCTGGAACGGCTGGAGGATCCTGAACGCTATGGCAGCGCACTGGAGATGGTCGCGGAAAAGGCGGAGACCATGGAACGCCGCAAGCAGAAGAAAGGACACAAACGTAATTTGGAGGTGGCTCAATGAGCAGTTTGATCAAGATAAAGATCCGCGACGTCGCAAAGGATTTTGATATGCCGTCCAAGGCGATCACCGCCTTGTTTACGGAGTATTTCGAGGCTCCCAAGTCCACGGCCCAGGTGCTGACGGACGAACAGCTCAACGTGCTTTTTGACCGGATCACCCGGGATAATCAGATTGATTCCATCGAGGAGGTCTTTGCCACGGCAGCTCCGGCGGAGCCCGCGCCCGCCCCTGCGGCGGAGGCAGCTCCGGCCCCCGCTCCTGCGGTGCCCGCCAAGGCGGCAAAGCCCGGACAGGCCCAGCCTGGCCAGGGCCAGAAGCCTGCTCAGGCCCAGCAGAAGCCGGCCCAGCAGCAGAACGGCGGCGCTCAGAATGCCGGCCAGAATCAGCAGCCCAAGCGGAAGAAGGAGCGCCGGGTGGTGGACACCTCCAAGGCGGTGGTGAACGCCGCGCGCTTTGACGACCGGGTGGATGCTCTGGTTCCCGAGCGGGCAGAGAAGTACACCAAGAAGAAGGAGCGCGTGGGCAACAAGAACAAGAATCGGAACCGGGGCGGCAATTTCGGCAACAAGCGCCGGAACGAGGAGCAGGAGCAGATGCGCCGACTCCAGCTGGAGATCGCCAAGAAGGCGCCCGTCAAGGTGCTGATCCCCAACGAGATCAGCGTGGGCGAGCTGGCCTCCCGGATGAAGAAGACCGGCGCCGAGGTGGTCAAGTGCCTGATCAAGAACGGCGTTATGGCCTCTCTCTCTGAGATCATCGACTTCGACACTGCCGCCATTATCGCCGAGGAAATGGGCTGCAAGGTGGAGCGGGAGATCATCGTCACCACCGAGGAGCGGCTCATCAACGACCATGTGGACACGGAGGACGAGCTGGTCACCCGGCCGCCCGTTGTGGTGGTCATGGGCCACGTTGACCACGGCAAGACCAGCCTTCTCGACTATATCCGCTCCAGCCGCGTGGCGGCGGGCGAGGCCGGCGGCATCACCCAGGCCATCGGCGCTTATCAGGTGGACGTGGGCGGCAACACCCTGACCTTCCTGGACACCCCCGGCCACGAGGCCTTCACCGCCATGCGTGCCCGCGGCGCCATGTGCACCGACATCGCCATCCTTGTGGTGGCGGCGGACGACGGCATCATGCCTCAGACCGTGGAATCCATCAACCACGCCAAGGCCGCGAACATTCCCATTATCGTGGCCATCAACAAGATGGATCTGCCAGGCGCCAATCCCGACAAGATCAAGCAGGAGATCATGCAGTACGAGCTGATCCCCGAGGAATACGGCGGCGACACCATTATGGTGCCGATCTCCGCCAAGACCGGCATGGGCATCCAGGAGCTTCTGGAGATGGTGGTCCTCTCCGCCGAGATGCGGGAGCTTCGGGCCAATCCCAACCGGGAGGCCTCCGGCACCGTTATCGAGGCAAGACTCGACAAGGGCCGCGGCCCTGTGGCCACCCTGCTGGTCCAGAACGGCACCCTCAACCAGGGCGATATCATCATCGCCGGTACGGCTGTGGGCCGTGTCCGCGCCATGACGGATTACCGGGGCAAGAGTCTGAAAACGGCCGGTCCCTCCGTGCCTGTGGAGATCATCGGCATGGCCGAGGTACCCCAGGCCGGCGACACCTTTAACGCCGTGGCCGACGAGCGCATGGCCCGTCAGCTCTCCGACGAGCGGAAGCAGGCCGAGAAGGACAGCCAGGTGAAGAATCTCACCGGCGCCATCACCCTGGAGAACCTGTTCGCCCACATGCAGGAGGGCAACATGAAGGAGCTCAACATCATCGTCAAGGCCGATGTGCAGGGCTCCGCCGAGGCCGTGAAGGCCAGCCTTCAGAAGCTCTCCAACGAGGAGGTCCGGGTGAAGGTGATCCACTCCGGCGTGGGCGCCATCAATGAGTCCGACGTGCTTCTGGCCTCCACCTCCGGCGCCATCATCGTGGGCTTCAACGTGCGGCCTGACAACGCCGCCAACGCCAGCGCCTCCCGCAGCGGCGTGGAGATCCGGACGTACCGGGTCATCTACGAGTGCATCGAGGAAATCGAGGCCGCCATGAAGGGCATGCTGGATCCCAAGTTCCGGGAGGCCGTCATCGGCCACGCCACCGTCCGCCAGGTCTACAAGGTCTCCTCCGTGGGTACCGTGGCCGGCTGTTACGTCAGCGACGGCCGGATCGAGCGCAGCGGCAGCGTCCGGGTGGTTCGGGACGGCATCGTGATCTACGAAGGCGATCTCGGCTCTCTCCAGCGGTTCAAAGACTCCGTCCGGGAAGTCGCCGCCGGCTATGAGTGCGGCATGACCGTGGAGAAGTTCAACGACATCAAAGAGGGCGACGTGCTGGAGTGCTTCATTATGGAGCAGATCAAGGAATAATTCTCACAATCAGGAGAACACGTTATGAGTCAGACCAGAATCGGCAGAATCAACGAAGAGATGATGAAGGAGCTCTCCACGGCCATTCGCGGCATGAAGGACCCCCGGGTCCAGACCATGCTCAGCATCACGGCCGTGGACACCGCCACGGATCTTCGGACTGCCAAGGTATATGTGTCCGTATTCGACAAGACAAAAACCAAGGACGTGCTAAAGGGGCTCCGCTCCGCAGGAGGCTATCTCCGGCGGCATATCGGAGACACCCTGGGCCTGCGGTATACGCCGGAACTGACCTTTGTGGAGGATCACTCCATCGAGCACGGCGCCAGGATCTTTGATCTCCTTTCCACACTGGACATTCCCGAGGAGGAACCGGATGAAGAAGACAATGACGAACCGTGAGACGGCGGCGTTTTTCAGAAATCACGACCGGTTTCTGATCATCAACCACCGCCGTCCCGACGGGGATGCCGTGGGCTCCGCGGCAGCGCTCTGTCTGGGGCTCCGTCAGATGGGGAAATCCGCCTGGGTATGGAAAAACCCGGAGACCACGGAGCGGTATCAGGCCTATGTGAAGGGTCTCGAAACAGAGGAAATCCCTGAAAACGCGGTACTGGTCTCCGTAGACCTGGCAACGGAAAACCTGCTGCCCCTTAACGGCAGCGCCTTTGCCGGGAAGATCCGGCTGGCCATCGACCACCACATTTCCAACGAGTTTTACGCCGAGGATACCAACGTGGACCCCAAGGCCGCAGCCTGCGGCGAGCTGCTGCTGGACATTCTGAAGCAGCTTGGTCCCGTCTCCCCTGCCATGGCCGACGCGCTGTATGTGGCGGTCTCCACAGACACAGGCTGCTTCCGGTACTCCAACGTCACGGGCAATACCCTGCGGACGGCGGGAGAACTGAAGGATCTGGGAGCCGATACCTACCCCATCAACAAGGCCCTGTTTGACACTAAGACCATCGCCCGGCTGCGGCTGGAGTCGGCCCTTACCGATTCGGCGGAATTCTACGCCGGCGGAATGGTCTGCCTGTGCAGCATTCCCTTAAATCTCATGGACGAAATCGGGGCAACCGAGGACGACGCGGACGACATCTCCGGTTTTCCCAGAAGCATATACGGTGTACAGATTGGCGTGCTGATCAAGGAGCTGCGGGAGGGCGGCGCAAAGCTCTCCCTTCGGACAGGTCCGGACTACAACGCCTCGGAGATCTGCGCCCGACTGGGCGGCGGCGGACACAAGGCCGCGGCAGGCGCCCAGGACCAGGACGGCCTGGCCTCCGCCAAAAAGCGGATCCTGGCGGCCATTGCGGAAAGCGGCGTTCAACTGACATGACAGGCGTATTGATCATTGACAAGCCCCGGGACTGGACCTCCCACGACGTGGTGGCGAAGCTCCGGGGCGTTTATCATGAACGGCGGGCCGGACATTCCGGCACCCTGGACCCCATGGCGACAGGCGTGCTGGTGGTGTTCTTCGGGAGGGCAACCCGGGCTGTGGAGCGCTGTGAGCAGGACGATAAGGAATATGAAGCCACCCTGCGTCTGGGGATGATCACGGATACCCAGGATACCACCGGCCAAACGCTGGAGGAGCGTCCCGTGGAAGTCACGGAGGATGCGCTGACAAGGGTCCTGGCCCGGTTTACGGGGCCCCAGGAGCAAATCCCGCCCATGTATTCCGCCGTGAAGATCGGCGGAAAAAAACTCTATGAGCTGGCGCGAAAGGGCCAGGACGTGGAGCGAAAGCCCAGGAACATCACCGTTCACGCGCTGGAGCTTTTGTCCTTTGACGGCCGAGACGCCAGACTGCGGATCGTCTGCTCCAAGGGCACCTACATCCGCACCCTGTGCCACGACATCGGCGAGGCGCTGGGCTGCGGCGGCTGCATGGCGGAGCTGTGCAGGACCCGGGCCGGACGGTTTTCCCTCCATGACAGCGTCCGCCTGGAGGACGTGCTTTCCGCAGCGGATCAAACAAAGCTGATTCGTCCCGTGGACAGTCTGTTTTCCCATCTTCCCGCCCTCACTTTGGGTACAAAGGAGACGATCCGCTGCAAGAACGGCGGAGAGATTCCCAATCAGGCGGGAGATGACGGAGAATACCGGGTCTACGGGCCGGACGGAGAATTCCTGATGCTGGGCCGCCTGTCCGGCGGGACGCTGAAAAACGTAAAGAGCTTTTTCGAGGTGAGTTGAAAGTTGAAGGAATGCGGACGCCGGGTCATTGCCCTGGGCTTTTTTGACGGGGTCCATCTGGGCCATGCCAGTCTGCTGAATATGGCAAAGCGGCGCGCCGCGGAGAAAGGTCTTCGAGCGGCGGTCATGAGCTTTGACCATCATCCCGACACGGTGGTGTTCGGCAAGCCGGTCTGGCTGATCAATTCCCTGGAGGACCGGCGGGAGATCCTGCACCGGTGCTTCTCCATGGACGATGTGATTCTGGTCCATTTCGACGAGGCCATGATGCACATGCCCTGGGACCGGTTTGTGGAGGACTACCTGGTGCGCGAACTTGGCGCGGCCCATCTGGTCTGCGGCTATGATTTCCGGTTCGGAGACCGGGGCGTGGGCAATCCCGAAAAGCTCCGGTCGAAATGCGAAGAATTGGGACTTGGCCTGGACGTGATGCCAAAGGTCACGCTGGACGGCGTCACGGTGAGCTCCACCCACATCCGCAGCCTGATCGAGGCCGGAAATATGGACGAGGCCTGCCGTTTTCTGGGCCACCGGCACTGTCTTTCGGGCGAGGTGATCCACGGCAAGGAGCTTGGTCGGACCCTGGGTACGCCCACTGCCAATCTGATCGTGCCTGACAGCGTCCTGACGCCGGCCTACGGCGTCTATGCCACAAAGGTGACGCTGCCGGACGGCGACGTCCGTCTTGCAGTTACCAATGTGGGCGTGCGGCCCACGGTGGACGACGGAACGGGCATTACGGTGGAGCCCTGGATCCTGGATTACAAGGGAGATCTCTACGGCAAACGGATCCGGGTGGATTTCTACAAAATGCTCCGGGGGGAGAAGAAATTCGACAGTCTGGACGCCCTTCGGCAGGAGATCCTGAACAATTCGGAGGAGACCAGGCAACTGCTGTCCAAAGGATAAAGGAAGCCCGACGTCATTCGACGTCGGGTTTTTGTGTATTTCAAGAGACGAAATCAGGAGGAAAATCTGCCGTCAAGACGTGCGCCGGGATTTCATCAGTGTTTCCTTTGCATATTTCTGACGGGAAAGCGTCGCAGCGCCTGTGGAGCGCCTGCTCCGGGTCCACACCAAGCGTTCTTGCCATAGCAACCGCCCGGAACAGCAGATCGCCTATGGTCTTCTCCGGATCATCGGATGCGAGAACCTGATTGGCGTTGGGCAGCGTCTGGTCCAGCTTGAATCCCGCTTTTTCCGTCTTTTTCTGAATCTTCTCCGCCCGCCAAAGGGCGGGAAGGCTCTTTGCCACGGAGGAAAGCTCCTGCTCCAGGGAATCGTATCCCTTTTCCCGGCGCTTGAGCTCGTCCCAGCTCAGGCCCCCTTCTCCGCCGAACAAGGCCGGGTGGCGGGAGATCATCTTCTTGACCACCTTGTCGCACACATCGTCGATGGTAAAGCGTCCCGCATCCTCCTCGATGCCCGCGTGGAACACCACATGGAGCAGAACGTCTCCCAGTTCCTCCTTCAGCAGTTCAGAATCCCGGTTGTCTATGGCCTCGCAGGCCTCATAGACCTCCTCGATGAAGTTGCGGCGGATGCTCTCGTGGGTCTGGATGCTGTCCCAGGGACATCCGTCCGGAGCCCGGAGCACCTTGACCAGCTGGCGAAGGTCCTCAAAACCGTATCGGTCTCGCATTGTAAAATCAGCCATGTTCTTTCCTCTTTTGTTTCACGTCAGTCCGCGGTGTCTCCCTCCGGCGCCTTCACCCGCAGGAGTCTGGCAATCAGGTCTCCCTTGGGCAAAACCTGGCAGTCATACCAGGTGATGATCTTCATGCCGTAGACCAGGACCGCATAGACGAGCACCGCCACCGCAACGGAGGCCAGCAGGGACAGCTTCAGGGAGCCGGTGGCCGTCCGAACGGCCTCATAGCTCAGAAACGCGCCCACAGACATGAGCGCCGTGGCCACCATAGGCTTGACGAACTGCTGGAGTATCCGGGGCGGAAGCTCCAGGCTGTGGTGCATGGCGGCGATGTTCAGGAACATGATCACGGCACAGTAGGCAATGGTGGCAATGGCCGCGCCGTAGATCCCCACGCCCTGGGTGCCGATGAGCACATAGTCCGTAATGATGTTGACGAGGCCGCCCACCAGGGTGGTAAAGATGGGAACCGTGACGAGCCCGTGGGCCTGGAGAATGGCGTTTGTGACACTGACCATGCAGTTGAAGATCACCGCCGCCCCCAGAATCGCCAGAAGGGGTCCGGCAATCTGCAGCGTTTCGGGCTTGTAGTTATAGGCAAGCTCCTGGATCGGCGTCGCCAGAATCGCCAGTCCCGCGCCGCAGGGCAACGCGATCATGGCCGTCATGCGGATGGCGGATTCCTCGGTCCGTCTGGCCTCCCGGAAATTGGAGAGGGTCAGCGCCGCCGTGACCGTGGGAATGATGCTGATGGCAATGGGCGAAATCAGGGCCGGGGGCAGCATATAGAAGGTCTGAGCTGCGGAATAGGTGCCGAAGAGGGATGTCGCCGCCCGGCTGGTCAGACCGATGGCGTCCTGGAGCCGTCCCTGAATGATCTTGGTGTCCAGGGCATTGAAGATCTGGAGGCCCGCCGAGCCGATGGTGATAGGCACCGCCAGCCGAAGGAGCTGCCTGGCCGTATCGGCGGTGGATTTCACCGGCATGACCATATCCGCTTCGGTCAGGACCACATGGCGGTGCTGATAGACAAAGAACAGGTAGACGGCAGCCAGCACGGAGCCGATGGTGACGCCCAGAATGGCGCCGCCTGCCGCCTGAGACTCTCCCAAGTGCATGACCCGCAGGACCACATAAACCATGCCAAGGCCGACGATCAGCTTGGCCATAGCTTCGATGACCTGGCTCACCGCTGTGGGCGTCATGTACTGCTGGCCCTGGAAATAGCCCCGGAAGGCGGAAACCAGGCACAGGAAAAACACCGATGGAGCAAGGGCCGCGATGGCGTAGACCGCGTCCGGGTCCCGCATGAATCTTGCCAATTGGGGCGCGAAGATCAGCATGAGGCCGCTGCATACGATGCCCAGCCCCATGAAGATCCCCAGGGTCACCCGATAGGTCTTCTGGATCTGCCGCCGGTTTCCCAAGGCCCCCGCCTCGGAAATCATCCGGCTCAGGGCAATGGGCAGTCCCGCGGTGGAGATGGTCAGGAGCACGTTGAAAATGCTGTAGGCATTGTTGAAGTGGCCAAAGCCCTCAGGTCCCACCACCCGGTTCATGACGATCTTGTAGGGGGCTCCCATGATCTTCACCAGGACGGCGGCCATGGTCAATATGGCCGCGCCCTGGAGAAACTTCTGCTTTTTCGGCTTCCTGGATACCTGGTCAGGCATTCGGATGCTCCTTTCCTTCCCCGCCGAACATCCGGGGAATCACATAATCATGGAACTCCTGCAGAACGCTCTGCAGATCAATGGTGGGATACTCCCCGTGATCGTAGAGGATCTTTCCCCGGACCATGGTCATCACCACATCGTGGCCGGAGGCAGCATAAACCAGATTGCTCACCGGATTGTGGCAGGGGATCAGATGGGGCTGGGTGAAATCCAGCATGATCAGGTCCGCGTCCAGGCCGGGCGCGATCATGCCGCACTCGTCCTCCCGGCCCTGGGCCAGAGCACCGTTGATCGTTGCCAGCTTGAGGGCCTCCCAGGCCGTCAGGGATGTGGGGTTCAGGGTGGAGGCGTTGGATAGCAGGGCGGAGAGCTTCAGGGACTCGAACATATCCAGATTATTTGAGGAGGAGACGCCGTCGGTTCCCAAGGCCACGCGGAGCCCCTTATCCAGCATTTTCCGCACAGGCGCGATGCCGGATGCCAGCTTCAGATTGCTGTTGGGGTTGTGGATCGGGAACACGCCCCGGCGGGCAAACAGATCCATGTCCTCCTCGTCCAGCCAGACGCAGTGGGCAGCCAGCGCCCGGGTGTCCCAGACATGGTAGACGTCCAGAAGCTGGGCCGGGGTCAGGCCGTACTTCTCCAGACAGCTCTCATGCTCGCTTTTCGTCTCGGACACATGGACGTGCATGCCAATGTTCTCATTGATGGCATACTCCGCCAGTGCTTTCCAGAGTTTTTCATTGGAGGTATATTCGGCGTGGATGGAGGCCTCTATCCGGATCCTGCCCCCGTCATATCCGTGCCACTTTTCCTTCAGTTCCACCATCTGCTGGCATGGCACGTACTTATCGAAGCAGAAGTCCTCCTCAAAGAGCGAAATGGCCCGGGAGATATTGCCCTTGATGCCGGACTCCGCCACGCACTGGCAAATGGTGTCGCAGAAATAGTACATATCGGAAACGGAGGTTGTCCCGAAGCGCAGGGCCTCGGCCAGTCCCAGGAGCGTGGCCGCCCGGATGGACCGGTCGTCCCACAGATCCTCCTTGGGGAAGATGTAGTCATTGAGCCACTCCGCAAGATCGTGGTCATCTCCGTAGCCCCGGAACGGCGTCATGGAGATGTGGGTGTGTGCATTGATCAGACCAGGCATGAGCACATGGCCGCGGCCGTCGATCACCTGACCGGCATGCTCCTGGGGCGCTGTCTTTCCCACATAGCTGATCTTTCCGTCGGTGACGCCCACATAGGCGCCCAGAATCACGGGCAGCTTGTCCGCCATGGTGACGGCGGTGATGTTTTGAAACAGAATATCCATAGTAACTCCTTTCAGGAAAAAAAGCGGTCATAGATCCCGAATGCAGCTCCGGATCAGGCTGGAGAAGCGATCCCGGGCCGCTTTTCCGGCGTCCAGGACCTCCTGCTCCGACAGCGGGTCGCCGGTGATTCCGGCGGCGGCGTTGGACACCAGGGAGAAGCCCAGGACCTCCATGCCGGCGTGACCGGCGGCAATGACCTCCGGTACCGTGCTCATGCCCACCAAGTCGCCGCCCAGGGCACGGATGGCCCGGATCTCCGCGGGCGTCTCATAGGAGGGGCCGGGAAAGTACATATAGACGCCCTCCACCAGGGAAATCCCCAGGTTTTTGGCGGCCTCCCTGGCCACATCCTGGAGCCTTGGGGTATAGAGATAGGTGGAATCCGGGAAGCGGACGCCGAATTCCGGGATGTTCGGTCCCCGCAGGGGAGAATCCCGGAAGAACTTGATGTGGTCTGTGATCAGGCAGATATCTCCCGCCCGAAAATCGAAATTCACGCCGCCGGAGGCGTTGGTGATGAGGAGCGTACCGCAGCCCAGAAGCCGCAGCACCCGCAGCGGAAAGCAGACCTCCTCAAAGGAATAGCCCTCATAGGCGTGGAGCCGTCCCTGCATGACGGCCACCCGCCGTCCCTCCAGGACCCCGAACACAAGTTGTCCTTTGTGACCGGGAGCTGTGCTAACCTGGAAGCCGGGGATCTCCCCGTAGGGGATCACAATGGGGTCCTCCGCCAGCTCCGCCATGCTGCCCAGGCCGGAACCCAGGACCATGGCGGTCTCCGGCCTGAAGCCGTCCAGCCGCTCTGCAATCACCTGAGCGGCCTTTTCATAATCCGAAAACTGATACTGCATGACCGTTCTCCTCTTTACTGCTCCTTGTTATCAGGACGTGGGCCGATGAATTCCCGGACGATGGAATCGTCGGGCACCAGAGCGGCGCTGAGCATCGGAATCTCACCCATCATGACCCGGATGGCCTCCACCTGATCGGCCCGGGGCACGTCAGGCCCCAGATCCCGGATCAGGGGCAGTACAAACTTTTTCAGTACCCCCAGCTCGTAGGGCATGGCCGTCACCACCTGGCAGTGGGCCGTGGTCTGGAAGGGTGCGATATTCTGATCCTCTCCCACCAACACGTTGTCCCAGAGGCCCAGAGTGTATGCCGCCTCGGCTCCCCGGAACAGGTAGTCCCGGACGAGCCGACGGATCAGCCGAAGCTGGACCGTGGTGCAGATCACGTTTCCGTCCCGCTGGTAGACGGCCTCCGGGGACACATAGATCCGGCAGGCGTCGGGATGGCGGTCGGTGAATCGCCGGTTCAGGGCGTGGATGCCCTCAAAGATAAACACATCGCCAGGCTCAATGTCCATAAAGGTACCGGCGCCCTCCACCCTGCGCTGGTTGTGGAAGTCGTATTCCGGCACATAGATGTCCTGGCCGGCCTCCAGCTTGGAGAAATGGTCGTCCAAAAGGGCCATATCCAGGCAGTCGGGGCTCTCCAGATTCGGCCTTCCATTGTCAAGCCTGGGATAGTTTTCATCGTCCAGGCCAATGAAATAGTTGTCCATGGACAGCAGATGGGCCGTGATCCCCATCTCCACCAGCCGCTTCTGGATTCGGGTGGCGGTGGAGGTCTTGCTGGAGCCGGAGGGACCGGACAGCAGCACGATGGGACTCTTGTGACGGTTTTTGTCGATAAAATCCGCGACCTTCTGGATCTGATCCCGGTAGCCTGCCTCCCAGCCCGCGATGGCCCCTGCAGGGTCCTTCTCCAGGTCAGCGAGCACTTTTTCCATGTCAAATGCGTAAATCACAGGGATACCTCCCTCTTTTTTTCTGCGATGGATTCCATGTCCCGGATGTATTCCTGGGGATACTTCGGATTGGACAGCCGGGAAATCCTCCCGTCCCGGACCAGCTTGGTCATGCCGCCGCCCCCCAGAGACAGGATGGAGTGCATCTCCTCCATCATATATATATTGTACAAATTCTCATATCCATGCCTGCACCAGCCCACATTCTCAAAGCTGCCGGTCATGTATTTCTGCCGGTAGAGATAATAGGGCCGGTAGCCTGCTTCCCGGAGCAGCGCATTGCCGCCGGACAGCATTTCTTCCACCTCCTGCCCCGTGGGCAGCGTGGTCTTTTTCTCGTAGAAAAGGGCCGCGGAGCGCTTCAGCGCCAGGGTGTGGACCGTGATGGACGTAGGGCCCAAGCCCATGACCTGACGGAGGGATTTCAAATACCCTTGGGGCGTATCCCCGGGCAGCCCGGCGATCAGGTCCATGTTGATGTCCTCATGTCCGGCGGCCAAAGCCTCGTCATAGGCCCGGAGGATGTCGCTTCCCGTGTGGCTTCTGCCAAGCAGGGACAGCACCCGGTCGTCCATGGTCTGAGGGTTGACGCTGATCCTGGTAACGCCGGCCTCCTTCAAAACCCGGAGCTTCTCCGGGTTCAGGGTGTCGGGCCGTCCCGCCTCCACCGTCAGCTCCAGGCATTCGGACAGGTCGAATTCCCGCCGGAGCGTATCGAGAAGCCTTGCCAATTGCTTTGCGGAGAGCGTGGTAGGTGTGCCGCCGCCCATATATGCCGTGCGGATCCGATGGGGACTGTGACGCAGGCCTTCCGCCGCGGCGCAGATCTCCTGCTCCAGAGCATCCAGATAGGGCTCCATCAGGTGACCCGCACGCTGAATATCGGCGGACACAAAGCTGCAATAAACGCAGCGGGTGGGACAGAAAGGAATCCCCACATAGAGGGACACATCCCCGGGCGCTTGCTTGTTCCACGCCTCCAGACTGGCCTCCCCCGCGTCCAGACAGAGCTGCCGGCGGGCCGGGGACACGTCATAGACGTCCCGAAGCAGCCGGTCCGCAGAGGAACGGGTTCCGCCTCGAAGCAGCTCCCGCGTCACCAGCTTGGTGGGCCGGACGCCGGACAGGGCGCCCCAGGCGGGCTTTTCCGGCAGGAAGGGCAGCGCCGCCCGATAGTAGCTCTGGCGGAGGATCTGCCGTTTCAGCGCCTCGTCCGCCGTTTCCACCGGGCATCGGGCCACGCCCCGATAGGTCACACCCTCCCGGGTGATTCTGGCCGTGGCTGTCAGGTATTGCTTGCCCACAGACAGTCTGGAAACCGCCCCGTCGCCCGCAAAGGGCTTGTCTGTCCTTTCCGCCTTGTCCCCGGGAAAGAGGACAAGCTGGATCTGCTCCAGGGCATAGAGGCTGTCGTGGCCGATGAGCCGCAGCTTCATGAGACGGCACTTCTCATAAACACGTTGGTCTTCCGCTCCCGCTCCAGGGTGGTGGAGCCGGTGTGGCCTGAGAGAACCAGGTAGTCACCCGGCAGCGCATAGAGCTTGCGGAGGGATTTCTCCATTTCTCCCCAGCTGCCGCCGGGGAAATCGGTCCGGCCGCAGGACCCCTGGAACAGGGTATCCCCGGAGAAAATCACATCCTCCGCGATCAGGCAGACGGAGCCGGGGGTGTGGCCGGGGGTGGAGAGGACCTTGAAGGTAATGGAGTCCATGGTCACGGCGTCTCCTTCCTTCCAGTCCTTTACCCGGTTCGGATCCAGGGTGACCTTGTCCTCGGCAAACACCGGGTCCAGCCCCAGATCGCAGGCGGACATATAGATCTCCGGCTCTGTGCCGCAGGTCTCCAGGAGCTCCGGCACCCCGGTGATGTGGTCGTAGTGACCGTGGGTCAAGAGGATATATCGGAGGGTCAGGTGTTTCTTTGTGAGGCATTCCGCTAAATAGGCCCCGTCGTCGCCGGGGTCAATGATGGCAGCGTTGCTTGTGTTTTCGTCCCAGACGATATAGCAGTTGGTCATGAGCTGGCCCACCTGCTGGACTTCGATCTTCATATCGGTTTCCTCCTAAAGGTTACAGATCACGGGTATCCACGATCAATGTCACGGGGCCGTCATTGACGGAGGCAACCTCCATGTGGGCCCCGAAAATGCCATGCTGGGGCGGATAGCCGTTTTCCGCGCAGCACTTCAAAAACAGCTCGTAAAGGGCCTCCGCCTTCTCCGGGGATGCGGCGCCGAAGAAATCCGGTCTTCTCCCCTTTTTGCAGGAGCCGTACAGGGTAAACTGGCTCACCACCAGCACGCTGCCGTCTACGGCCTCCAGGCCCAGATTCATCTTTCCGTTTTCGTCCTCAAAGACCCGAAGGCTCAGGAGCTTTTTGCAGAGCTTCTCACAGTCTGCCTCTGTGTCCTCCGGGCCCACGCCCAGCAGGATCAGAAAGCCCCTTCCGATCTTCCCGGTGATCTCTCCGTCCACCTGCACCGAGGCGGAGGAGACCCGGGTCAATACCGCCCGCATCAGCTGCGCCCCCGCCGGACGGTCCGGACGCCCCGGATGTTGGCCAGCCGGGTCCTGATGGTGTTGAGCTCCGTCACATCCCGGACCTCCACGGTGAGATAGACCGTGCAGTTGCCCTGACCGTCCGCCCGGGCAGCCAGCTCCGAACAGCGGAGCTTCATAGAGGTAACCACCATGGCCACGTCCAGGGCCATGCCGTCCCGGTCCGTGCAATCCAGCTCAAAGGAGGTGGAGAAGGTCTCCAGGGGCGCGCTGGCCCAGGTCACCTTCACCCAGCGGCCGGAGTTGTCCGGAGACGCGGCCCCGGCGGCGTTGGGACAGTCTCTGCGGTGAATGGAGACGCCGAAGCCCTTGGTGATGAAGCCCACAATGTCGTCGCCTGGAACGGGCGTACAGCAGCGGGCAAACTTGATGACGCAGTTTGCGATATCCTCCACGATGATGCCGGAGGTGGACTTTTTAGGCGCCCGGTTAATGTTCGTGATATCGGCGTGGTTCTGCTCCGGCTCCCGGGCGGACTTGGTATACCGCAGGAGCTCGTCCTTGATCTTGTTGACGGCCTTTACCGCCGTCAGTCCGCCATAGCCAATGGCGGCGTACATGTCGTCCATGGAGCCGTAGGCCAGCTTTTTGAGCAGCGTCGGCTGCAGGTCCTCCCGATTCAGCATGGAGGGCTGGACGCCGATGCGCCGGAGCTCCTCCTCGAAGCTCTGCTTGCCCGTGGCCACGTTCTCCTCCCGGCGCTCCTTTTTGTACCACTGGCGGATCTTGATCCTGGCCTGATTGGACTTGCACAGGTTCAGCCAGTCCCGGGAGGGTCCCTTTGCGGATTTGGAGGTGACGATCTCCACAATGTCGCCGTTCTGAAGCACGGAGTCGTAGCCCACGATCCGGCCGTTGATTTTCGCGCCCACCATGTGGTTGCCCACCTCGGAATGGATGGCATAGGCAAAGTCGATGGGCGTGGAGCCCGAGGGCAGGGAGATGACCTTGCCTCTGGGGGTGAAGACGAATACCTCGTCGTCAAACATGTCGATTTTCAGGCTGGAAATAAAGTCCTCCGCCTCGGAATCCTGCTGGTTTTCCAGCAGCCGGCGGACCCACTCAAACTCCTCCTCCCCGCCGGCGGTGCTGATGCCCTCCTTGTATTTCCAGTGGGCGGCAATGCCGTATTCGGCGGTGTGGTGCATCTTGGCGGTCCGGATCTGGACCTCGAAGGGAATGCCCTCGGAGCCGATGACTGTGGTGTGCAGAGACTGATAGCCGTTGGGCTTGGGGGTGGAGATATAGTCCTTGAACCGGCCGGGAACCAGATTGTAGAGGTCGTGGATATGGCCCAGGACGTTGTAGCAGTCCGCAATGTCATCCACGATGATCCGGTAGGCATAGAGATCATAGACCTCGTCCAGAGTCTTATTCTGGGAGTACATCTTCCGGTAGATGGAGTAGATGTGCTTCACCCGGCCGTACATCTGAAATTTGATGCCGCTGTCCCGGAGCCGCTGCTCAATCCGTTCCCGGATGGAGACCATGGCGTGGTCGAATTCGGCTTCTTTTTCGTCCAGCTGCCGGGAAATATCCTCGTAGCCGATGGGGTCCAGATACCGGAGGGAGGTGTCCTCCAGCTCCCACTTGATCTTCTGCATGCCCAGGCGGTGGGCCAGGGGCGCGTAGATCTCCATGGTCTCCAAGGACTTGCTTTTCTGCTTCGCAGGGGTCTGATACTGCATGGTCCTGGTGTTGTGGAGCCGGTCGGCGATCTTGATGAGGATCACCCGGATGTCCTTGCTCATGGCAAGGAACATCTTCCGGAGGTTCTCCATCTGCTCGTCCTCCAGAGACGTAAAGTTCACCCTGGTCAGCTTGGTGACGCCCTCCACCAGATTCGCCACCGTTACGCCGAACCGTTTGGCAACCTCGTCGTAGGAGGTGTCCGTGTCCTCGATGGTGTCGTGGAGCAGGGACGCCAGAATGGCGTCGGAGTCCAATCCCATTTCCGCCACGATCTCCGCCACGGCCAGAGGATGGATGATATAGGGAGACCCATCCTTCCGGCGCTGGTCCTTATGCTTTTCCTCGGCATATCGGAACGCCTCGTCCACCAGCTCCATACTCACGTTGGGCGTAAACGTCTCAATGGCAGCGCGCATGGACTGATAATGTTCCTGTACAGATTCCATCTGATTTCACCTTCTTCTTCCGGCGCAGGCTCAAACGCTCACGCAGCCTGCGTTTTCCAACTTCAGCGCTCCGCGTCTCCCCGGAGCCGGAGCAGAATGGCCGATCTCTGGAGATCCACCTTTTCCCGGCCCGGAGTCAGCCGGATCTCCAGGGTCCTGGGCCCGGCGGTCATGCGGATAAGTCCCCGCTCCTCCAGTACGTCCAGGCACACACGGGTCCTGACAAAGGAGCAAGGCATGGAAACACTTCTGGCGATCTTCCGGGCCATGACATAGAATTCCTCCTCCACCACGCCCTCCTGGGCATTGGCGGAGAGATAGCGCCACACAGCGGCGAACTCCTCCCGGGGTGGGATCAGTCCGGCGGCCTCGGGGCCCCGGAGCTCATGGGACCGGAACCGGGCGTAGACCGCCTGATGGACCTCCATGGCCTGGCGGCACTCCAGGGAGGGGCGGATATCGATGATATTGAGCTGCACCGTCCGCTCACCCCGGTATTCGTTGATCTGGGGTGTGAAGGCCGCCTCCACCGTATCCCCCACGGCAATGGCCGCCCGGCGGGCTGTGACGGAGAAAAAGATCCCGGCCAGAGGCTTTCCGTTCCGGCTCAGCCGGAGCCGGAGATGCTTGCCGCCTCCCACCTCATGGATCTGGTCCACCGTCAGCTCATCCATATAAAACTGGGGTCTGGGGAAACCGGCCCCGAAGGGTTCCAGGCTGTCCAAGCTCTCCACGAAGGGCACGTTCATGAGCTCCTCCGGCACGGCACAGTCCAGGTCCAGGGTCTTCCCCTCAGGATGGTCCGCGCGCCAGCCCCGACAGAGCTCCGTCACCTGTTCCCGGAAGGCGCCGATGTTCTCCCGGCGGATGGTGAAGCCCGCCGCCAGCTCATGGCCGCCGAAGTTCTCCAAAAGCGAGCTCAGGGTCTCCAGGGTGTTAAACAGCGGAAATCCGCCGTAGCTCCGGGAGGATGCCTTTCCCAGGTCCCCGGACATGCAGATCAGGAACACGGGGCAGCCGTATTCCTCCGCCAGCCGGGAGGCCACAATGCCCACCACGCCCTGATGCCAGGTCTCCCCTGCCAGAACGATGGCGGGAAGCTCCGCGGCTTTGGCGTCTCCCAGCATGGCCATGGCGTCGTCGTAGATCTCCGCTTCTGTGGTCTGCCGCTGCCGGTTCAGCCGGCATAAGGCACCGGCCAGCTGCTCCGCCTCCAGGCGGTCCTCCGTCAGAAACAGCTCCGCCGCAAGCTGGACCTCACCCATGCGTCCGGCGGCGTTGATCCGGGGGGCCAGGGTGTAGCCGATGGCGGAGGAATTGATGGCGGAGGGCGTAAGCTGGCACTCCTTCATGAGGGCCAGCAGGCCCACCCTTCCCCGGCGCTGCATGGCCTCGATGCCGCCGGTGACCAGGACCCGGTTTTCATCCAGCAGGGGCATCACATCGGCCACGGTGCCCAGGGCCGCCAGGTCGCAGTATTCCTCCAAGATCTTGTCCTGATCTCCCAGGACGGCGGCGGCCAGCTTGAAGGCCACGCCCACGCCGGCCAGATGGGGAAAGGGATATTCAGAGTCCTTTCGATGGGGGTCCACCACCGCCACCGCGTCGGGCAGTTCGGACTTGCACTCATGGTGATCGGTGACCACCAGATCGATCCCCAGCTCCCGGCAGAGGCGGGCCTCCTCCAGGGCGGTGATGCCGCAGTCCACAGTGATGATCAGCTCCACCTTCTGGTCGTGGAGCTGCCGGAGGGCTGCTTCATTCAGGCCGTAGCCCTCCTCCAGCCGGGCGGGAATATACCAAAGGCAGTCCGCCCCCATGTTCCGCAGAAAATCCGTCAGCAGGCAGGTGGACGTAATGCCGTCCACGTCGTAATCCCCGTAAACCGCGATTCGCTCGCCCCGCTCCAGGGCCAGGGCTACCCGGGCGGCGGCTTTGTCCATATCCGGCAGGAGCATGGGGTCGTGCAGCTTTTTCCGGCCGGAGCGGAGCAGCTCCTCCGCAGCTTCCGGCGTCGAATAGCCTCGGGATACCAAAAGATTTGCGGCCAGGGGGGTGATCCCCGCCTGCACCAGCGTAGAAATCTGCGCTCCATCCGGCCTGGCAACATTCCAGGTACTGTACTTCAACTTCAACACACATCCATAATTCAATATTATCTGTCTATTATATCAAAGAATCCGCAAAACCTCAAGTTTTTATTCTGCCCTCGGCAACCAGGTATTAAGGTGTAAGAATATACCGTCTCTGTTTGATTTGTACGAAACGGATTGCAAAGCCCGACCGAAATCGGTATATTCTCCTTGTAACGCATAACTATGCAAATACGGAATAGGAGGATGAGCATGAAAAAGAGACGTATTCTGGCCCTTTCCCTGGCGCTTGCCATGCTTCTGGGGCTCCTGGCGGTCCCCGTTCTGGCGGACGGCCCCGAGGGACCTCCGGATGCGGAGCCGGAGGAAACGGCTGTTCCCGAGGGCAATCAGATGGAAGGCGCCTGGATCTATGAGGTGGCCCAGGCCATGGGCATGGGCGGTCCGGGAGGACCCGGCGGTCCCCCGCCCGGGGGCATGCCCGGCGGCGACATGGGCGGCATGCCCGACGGTGATTCTGGAATGGGCGGTCCCGGCGGTGATCCCGGCATGGGCGGCTTTGATCCCTTTATGATGGGCGCCAGCGATCCCACAGCCACGCTGCTCTGGGGCAACGGCGACGAGAAAACCGGCAACGTGGTCATGATCCCCGCGAAGCTCGGAGGCTTTGAGGTGACCACCATCGGCAACGGCGCCCAGACCATTTCGTCCAACAACAAGAACGACGACGTGTACGTGCTGTTCCCCGAGGGCGTGACCACCTTCTCCGCCCGGATGATCTACGACTACAACTCCACCTCCGGCTGGTCCATCCCGGCCTCTGTCACCTCCATTGCCAGCGGCACCTTCCTCTCCTGCCCCGGCACCTTCTACGGAGAGAGCGGCAGCGCGGCGGAGACCTACGCATCCTCGGATTCCACCCGGGATTTCGTGGACTACACCGCCGACGGCTCCGTGACCTTCACCGCCGAGACGTCGGAAGGCGGATGGATGCAGCCCACCGGCACCTATCATCTGCCCTCCGGCATGCTGGATGGAAAGCACACCGTTACCTTCCACATGGTGGCGGACTATCAGTTCAAGATCAAGGGCCTCTGGGCAGACGGCCAGGAGGTTTCCGATGCTGCAGGGCAGCACGAATATGACCTGAACTATACGTTCACCGCAGATTCTGCAGGCGTCACAGTGGAATTTGAAGCAGATCCCGATGATTCCCGGGACCCGGACGCCATGAACCAGACCTTCGATTACGAGGCTCCCGCCATCACCAAGGGTGCGGTAGCTGACGGCGCAACGCTGCCCGACGATGTGAACGATTATCTGGGCGTTCACACCGGCTCCACCGCGAAGTATGACAACACTATGGGCATTTCCACCGGCTATTACTATGCCGCCGACGGCAAGGTCTATGAAATGGTGAAGGCCTATCAGGACACGGACGAGGCCAAATATATGTCCAAGGCCGAGGCCATCAACGGCGTCTACGCCGCAGACAAGCTGGTGTTCGGAAAGGACTACGATCTGATCCGGGTGTACAACTACTACGAGGACGTTCAATCCGGCCCGGCCAGGGGCGTGGTGGAGCTCTACTGCACCTACCTTTACAAGGAAATCGACGTCTCCGACGTGAAGTCCCCCAACACCGTGGACAGCAGTCACACCAACACCGCCTCCGTCTTCGTCCAGAAGGGCGGCGATCTGGAGCTGAACGACTTCACCTCCTACTGCTACACCGCAGGCAAGGGTCCCTCCGAGGCAGGCAACTTCTTCGGCATGGGCTCGGCCATCCATGTGGACGGCGGCGACGGCACCACGGCGGCCACCACATTCATCAACAAGGCCACCTCCACCCTGACCCTGCGGGATCCTCAGATCCTGGGCACGGTGAACTCTATTTACTCCACCGCCAACGGCGTCATCTACATCGAGGGCGGCAACGTGTTCTCCTGCACCTCCGGCGGCCACGGTCCCTATGTCTCCACCGGCGGTCAGATCCTGCTGAACACCGAGGGCACAGACCTGGTGGAGGCGGACGGCATGGTAAACCGGGTCACGGCCAGCCTCACCGCCTCCAAGCGGCCCGACAGCTCCTTATGCACCATGGCCCGGAATGCCGAAGGCGTCATGGAGGGCGTCTATCAGGACCATGAAAGCAACGTGACCGTTGTGGTCACCGGCGACGAGGCCGGCACCGCCCTGGCCACAGACTCCGGCGGCGGCGTCATCGTAGCCAATCAGGTGGTGACGAAAACCTTCGGTCTCCGCTGCGCCGGCGTCTACTCCATCGGTTCCAACGAATCCTGGGTCTATTGTTACAACTCCAATCTGACCTCCTATCTGGACGCGGGCCTCTGCTCCGCCTCCGGCGGCTACATCTACGCCTACAACTGCGATATCAACGGCGTCATGGGCATCAAGTGCCGGGCCGGCGGCAACGCCGAGGCTGAGGAGACGGGCGTCCACGTGGCAAACTCCAGAGTGGCAGCCTACTTTGACGCGGAGGAAATGAAAAGCGCCTATGACGTAGGCGATGCGGACACCATGCGGAATCTGGTCGAGAGCGGCGAGCTGGACGTGGATTCCATCGGCATGGGCTATTCCAAGCTCAATATGTTTATCGACAAGGCCAACAGTCCCAAGTTCTACGAGGATTCCCTGGACTGGTGGTTCACGGACAAGTCCAAGACTCCCGGCTACTCCGGCGGCAACAAATTCGCCGTCATGTATGTGGAGAACTCCTCCACCCCCATCTATGTGGAAGCCAGTAAGATGGTCAACCAGAACTATGTGGAGTACGGCGACGAGAGCAAGTTGGAAGCGGGAGAAATCCCCGCTGACAACCTGCTTCTCTCCGTGGAGGGCGCAGGCTCCGCCACGGTGTACTTCAAGGACGAAAACGATCAGACTCCCTGGGATCTCACCGGGCAGGACAACGGCACCACGGAACTGGTGGGCGATTTCTTCATCGGCGCCTATTCTCAGGGCGGCGGCGGTCCCGACGTGGGCACCGGCCCCAACGCGGCGAACCTGAACTTCGAGAACTCCCAGTGGGAGGGTACAGTCCTCTACGGCGACGAGGAGGAGATCACCGGCGTCTGCAGTCTGGACTTTGACTGGGATTCCCAGTGGAAGGTCACAGCGGACACCTACGTTTCCAATCTGGAGCTTATGGACCCGGCGAACATCACCGCCGACGAGCCCGTGACCGTCACCTTCGCCTCCACCTCCACCGTGGTTCCCGGCACCTACGGCAACGTGACCCTGGAGGGTCCCGGCATGGAGGAATGGCCGGAGCATCCTGAGCCGGAGCCGGAGCCCGAACCGGAGGTCTCCGAAGCGCCCACGCCCGCACCGGAGCCCGAGGCCACGGCAGAGCCGGAGCCGGAGGTCTCCGAGGAGTCAGAAGAAGCCTCCGGCATTCCCGGCGGAGCCATTGCCGGAATCATCGCCGGCGTGGTGGTCCTGGGCGGCGGCGGCGCGCTGCTCTACAGAAAGAGAAAGAAATAAGCGTTTATCATGCGGGGAGCGGCAGCCGCTCCCCGCCTTTTTGTCCATTTCCTTCCCGTTCTGTAACCGTTTGAAGTCTTTTTGTCACATTTGACTTGAAGCAGCCGGTCATCTATGGTATGATAAGCTCAAGAATATGCTGAAAAGAGGGATTTCCTTGAATTACGCGGAGCAGGTACTCAGTGAGGTCCGCCGCGCCATCATCGGCAAGGACGATATGATCCTGAAGACCTTTCTGACCATGCTGGCAGGGGGGCATCTTCTGCTGGAGGACAAACCCGGCGTGGGAAAAACCACCCTTGCCCTGGCCTTTTCCAGAGCCCTCCAGCTGGACTACAAGCGGATGCAGTTCACGCCGGACGTTATGCCCACGGATGTGACGGGTTTTACCATCTACAACAAGCGGACCGGCGCCATGGAGTACCAGAAGGGCGCCATCCTCTGCAATCTGTTTCTGGCCGACGAGCTGAACCGGGCCTCTTCCCGGACCCAGGCGGCCCTGCTGGAGGCCATGGAGGAGGGCCAGGTCACCGTGGACGGAGAGACCCATCCCCTGCCCCGGCCCTTTATGGTCATTGCCGCCCAGAATCCCTACGGCTCCTCAGGCACCCAGCTTCTGCCCGACTCCCAGATGGACCGGTTCATGGTCCGGCTGACCATGGGCTATCCCGCGCCGGAAAACGAGCTGGAGCTGCTGCGCAGGAAATCCGAGGGCAATCCCCTGGACTTCATTCAGCCCGTGGCGGACCAGTCCATCCTCATCGCCATCCAGCAGAAGGTGGCGGCCACCTACGCCTCCGACGACATTTTCAAGTACATCATCCGTCTCACCACCGCCACCCGGAACCACCCCGATCTCCGACAGGGCGCCTCTCCCCGGGCCTCCGTGGCGCTGGCCTCCATGGCGAGGGCCGTGGGCTGGGTCCAGGGCCGGGACTACGTGATCCCGTCGGACGTTCAGTTCATCTTTACGGACACCGTGGCCCACCGGCTGCTGCTGACCCGGCAGGCGGAGCAGGATCAAAAGACCGCCCGGGATATCTGCACGCAGATCCTGCAGAAGACCCCTGCCCCGAAAATCAAGTGAGGACATTATGCTGAGAAACCGACTGATCTACCTGGGGACCCTGGTGGTGCTCTGCCTCTTTTGGGTGGCCTACTCGGGCTACGCGGCGGGACTCATGCTGGTCATTGCCCTGATCCTGCCGGTGTTTTCCTGGCTCATCAGCCTGCCCGGAGCCCTGTGCACCCGGGCAACCTTTCACGCCCCGGATCAGGTGACCCGGGGCAGCGAAGCCAGCGTCAAGCTGCAGCTGCAGCAGAGCCGGCTTTTCGCCACAGGACAAATCTGCGGGCGGCTTCGGGTCTACGACCCCACAGCCGGCCGCACTGTGCGTTTGCGGCTCCAGCGGACCGACGACGCCTTTCCCCTGGACACCTCCCACTGCTGCCAGTATCAGTGCGCCATCCGGCGGTTTCGGGTGCTGGATCTGATGGGGCTCATCCCTCTGCCGGTCCGCCGCCCTAAAGGTCTCACCGTGACGGTGATGCCCCTGCCCCAGGAGCCCCCGGAGCATCCCGACTGGGCAGGCAACACCGCTCTGGTGAACAAGCCCTTCTCCGGAAACGAAAACCCCTATGATCTCCGGGACTACCGGACCGGCGACACCCTGAAGGCCATCCACTGGAAAAAGAGCGCGGCTCTGGACAAAACCGTGGTTCGGGACACCCTGGAGCCGGCCGATCGGGTGGCGCCCATGTGGATCGACTGGCCGGAGGACCCGGCAGGCCGGGACGAGGCCCTGGATCAGCTGGCCTGGTGTCTGATCTATCTCAAGCAGATGAACGCCGGGGCTTACCTCCAGTGGAAGGACCGGGACGGGACGACCCGCAGGATCTACGCCCCCCAGGGACAGCTGGACGATCTTCTTCCCCAGATGCTCCGGCAGCCCGCGGGACAGCGGGTGCCGCTGACCATTCTGCAGCCCAGGGAGGTCCTGCTCTCCGCAGGCATTCAGAGCGGTGCGGCCACGGAAAAGGAGGCGTCCCAATGATCCGGCGTGACCTTCGTCTGACCCGTCTGTTTACCGACGCGCTTACGGCCTCCCTTGGTGTCCTTGGCGCCCTCTACTGTGTAATCACCGCCTTTGGCCTGGAGGTCACCATGTCCGTGCTGGTGGTGATCACGGTACTTTGCGCCCTGCTCTTCACCGCATGCATGCTCTGGAAAAAGGCCCTCTGGCTGCTTCTGCCCTTCGGGGCCGCGCTGGTTTTCTGTTTTTTCTTTTTGGACCTTCCCGGCATGGCGGGACCTTCGGCCACAAAGCTGGCCCACGATATTCTGACCCGCTTCTCCACCGCATACCCGAATTTCAGCTTTCTCATACCCGCGGTTCCCGAGGGCTATTCCGTCACGGACCACACCGTGCTCTTTGCGCTGGCGGCCGTTTTTCTGGCGGGATGGCTTTCCTGGGGCGTGGGCTATCGTTCCTGCATCATCACCATCGCCGGGACGCTCCCCTTTCTGCTGCTCTGCGTGGTCATCAACGACACGCCGCCCCACATCGTCCCCCTGACCATGCTTCTGACCGTTTGGATCACCGTTCTTTTGGCCAAGCATCGCCGGGAGGAACCGGCCCACATGACGGCTGTCCGGATGCTTCTGACCCTCATGGCCGTGGGCCTGCTTCTGGCCGTGGTGGGCACGGTCTATCCCAAGGAGGACGTCCGGGACCGGGCGCTTCCCGAACCGGTGCAGGCGCTCCTGGACAGACTGCCCGGGCCCATGCAGAACGCCCTGGACCGGAATTCCAGAGGCTTCCGCAACGAGGATCTGGGCGCCGACACCGGGGAAACCCTGGATCTGACCACCCAGGGCACCCGGGAGCGGAAGGACGTGGTCATGCTCCAGGTCAGCTCCACAGAGCCCGGCGTGCTCTATCTCCGAGGGGCTGCCAAGGACGTCTACACCGGTACCCGATGGGAGTCCCGCAATGAGGCTACAGCAGCGCAAAGCGTTTACTCCCACACGTCCATCGGCACCGCCTTCGGCGAGAATTATCAGGCTGCCATCCAGGTGGAAAACCTCCGGGACAAGGCGGACGTGGCCTTTACGCCTTATGGTTTTATCAGCTGTCCCGGTGCGGAGTCCATCGTCAGCGACCTGCGGGTTCCCTGTCTGGAGCCGGAATACGAAGCCTACTACTGGCCCGGCGTTCCCACCATGGATCTCCGGGAAAAGGGCTATGCGGACCCGGGGTACGACGGCTATGTGACCGAAACCTGTCTGGGACTTCCGCCGGAGACCAAGGCTGCCCTCTATGAGCTGGCGCTGGACTACGGCTACGATCCCTCCCTCGGCACTCTGGACACCATTGCCTGGGTGGCGGAGTTCGTCCGCACCACCTGCGACTACCGTCTGGACGTGTCCCGGCAGCCCAGAAACTACGATTTCGCCCTGTATTTCCTGACGGAGCGGAAAGCAGGCTACTGCGTCCACTTTGCCACGGCCACCGCCGTCATGCTGCGGGCGCTGGAGGTCCCCGCCCGATACGCCTCAGGCTATCGGATCACCATTCCCGAGGCCGGCATCGTGGCGGAGGCCACGGACCAGGACACACATGCCTGGGCGGAGGTCTATCTCCAGGGCCTTGGCTGGATCCCTGTGGAGTCCACCCCGGGCTTTGGTACCTCCGTCACCCTGCCGGAGGTCCGGCATGAAATTCCCGAGGGGCCGGAGCCCTCTCCCGAGCCGGAGTCCGGCCAGGAGCCGGAGGGCGCTCCCGATCCCACCCCCACGCCGGAGGTCCCCAGTCCCAGTCCCGCAGACGCGCCGCCCCCATCCGAGCCGGAATCCGACGGCTCCGGCGGCGGAACGGGCGTCGCTCCCCTGTCCTTCCTTGCGGCGCTCCTGCCTCTGCTGCTGATCCTCGGCATCGCCATCCTGGTGCTGCGGCATACGGTCATTCTGCGGAAACGGCAAGCCCTGTTCCAGTCCCAGGACCGGAACCAGTCCATGATCGAGCAGTGGGCCCATCTGGAACAGCTGGTTCCCTGGGGCGCGGAGATCCCCGACGGCATGGAGCAGCTTGCTCTCAAGGCCCGGTTCAGCCAGCACGCCATCACGGACCGGGAGCTCCAGGGCTTCTCCCTGGTGGTAAGCCGTGTCCAGGCAGAGACGGAGCGGAAGCTAACGGGGAGACAGCGGCTCCTGTTTAAGTGGATCCATTGCCTGGACTTGAAATAGGGAAGCATAAGAAGCGTGAAAAGTTAAAAGTTCGGAGGGAGACCTGCG
>CAJOHR010000003.1:46259-70274 GCA_905234425.1 uncultured Oscillospiraceae bacterium
TCCCCTGTGCGGTGTTGCTCCGGATAGAGTTTACAGGACTGCGCGCTTTCACACGGCAGCCGGTGAGCTCTTACCTCGCCTTTCCACCCTTACCGCCGGAACCGCCAATGCACTATCAGGTGAGCTCCACGGCTCGTAAAGGTTGACATAGTGATGGCGTGAACCGGCGGCGGTATATCTCTGTTGCACTTTTCCTACAGTCGCCTGCGGCGGGCGTTACCCGTTATCCTTGCCCTATGGAGCCCGGACTTTCCTCAGAAAGGGCCTTTCGGCACACTTCCCGCGGCTGTCCGGCCAGGTCACGGGGTCTATCTTACCGTAAATGCAAAGGGATGTCAAATGGAAATCGGTCCGGCGAATTTTGCGCTTTTCTTTTTGCATGGGATCATGTATAATACAATTCAGTATATTCATCGGAAGATGGAGGGAATGCGCCATGACCAGAAGCAACGCACGGGAAATCGCCATGCATCTGATCTACGAAATGGATTATCACCAGGAGTCGCCTCAGGAGCTGCTCTCTCAGGTCTTTGCGTCGGGCTACTATCCCCGGCTGGCGGAGGAGAGCGAGCTCTATAAGGACAAGCCCAATGCCAAGCAGATGGGCTATATCGAGGGGTGCGTCACGGGCGTGGCGGAGCACAAGCCGGAAATCGACGCGACCATCGAGCGCTATGCCGTGGGCTGGAAGCTGGGACGCATCTCCAAGGTGTCCCTGGCTGTGCTGCGGCTGGCCATCTATGAAATTCTCCATGTGGAGGACGCGCCCACGGGCGTGGTCATCAACGAGGCGGTGGAGATCGCCCGGCGGTACGAGGAGGAGGAAAAGGTATCCTTCATCAACGGGATTCTTGGCTCCTTCGCCCGGGACCTGGAAGCGGAAAACAAGAAATGACCGCTGTCATCGGATTCGATACCAGCAACTACACCACCTCCGCCGCATGGTTTGACGGAGACGCCGGTGAGAACAGGGGAAAGCTGCTGGAGGTAAAGCCGGGAGAGCTGGGACTCCGACAGTCCGACGCCCTGTTTCAGCACGTGAAGCGGCTGCCGGAAATCACAGCGCAGCTGGCGGAGACCTTATCCGGCCGGCGCATCGCCGCCGTGGGGGCCAGCACCAGACCCAGGGCCGTGGAGGGCTCCTATATGCCCTGTTTCCTGGCCGGAGAAAGCCAGGGGCAGAGCCTTGCGAATCTGATGGGCGTTCCCTTCCACAGGTTTTCCCACCAGCAGGGCCATCTGGCGGCGATCCTCTGGAGCGCCGGTCGGATGGAGCTCCTGGAACAGCGTTTTCTGGCCTGGCATCTCTCCGGCGGCACCACGGAGCTGCTGCTGGTGGAGCCGGGACTCCGGGGGTCGCGGATCGGCGGCACGGAGGATCTTTCCGCAGGCCAGCTCATTGATCGAACGGGACAGCTTCTGGGGCTGGATTTCCCTGCGGGAAAGGCCCTGGACGCCCTTTCCGCCGGAGCGGAGGCCTCCCCTTTCCCGGTCAAGGTCCGGGACATGGGCTTCTCCCTGTCCGGCATTCAAAATCAGGTAAAATCGCGCCGGGACAAGGGTGCGGGAGACGGGGAAACAGCCGCCTTCGCTTTGTCCACGGTATGCTGCGCGGTGAAGCAGGCCACGGAGCAGGCCCTTTCCCGCTTCGGAGACCTGCCGGTGATCTGCACCGGCGGCGTGGCCTCCAACGCCATGCTCCGGGAACATCTTGCCCCCCTGGGGGCTATCTTTGGCCCGGCACGGTATTCCACGGACAACGCTATGGGGATCGCGGTGCTGACCTGGTATCAGGAGGTGTCCCATGGATGAACTGATCCTGGAGGTCAGCCAGGTCAACGCCTACATCCGGGAAATGCTGGAGAGCGACGAGCTGCTGACCGGCCTCTGCGTCAGAGGCGAAGTGAGCAATTTCAAGCGGTATCCTTCAGGACACTGCTATTTCACCTTAAAAGACCGGGATTCGGCCCTGAAATGCGTCATGTTCCGCTCCAGCGCCATGCGGCTCCGGTTTCAGCCGGAAAACGGCATGACCGTGCTGGCGGCAGGCCGGATCTCCGTTTATCCGCGAGACGGCGTCTACCAGCTCTACTGCGTCTCCATGACGCCGGAGGGCGCGGGCGATCTGTCCGTGGCCTTTGAGCAGCTCAAGCGGCGGCTGGCGGCGGAGGGATTGTTCCGGGAGGCGCATAAAAAGCCTCTCCCCGCCTATCCCCATCGGATCGCCCTGATCACCTCCGAGGCCGGTGCGGCCGTCAGGGACATGCTGCGGATCCTCGGGGCCCGGTATCCCCTGGCGGAGGTCCTGCTTCTGCCGGTCCGGGTCCAGGGAACGGAGGCGGCCGGCGAGATCGCCGCAGCCATCGACTATGCAAACCGGTATCAGGTGGCGGATCTGATCATCACCGGCCGTGGCGGCGGGTCCATGGAGGACCTGTGGGCCTTCAACGAAGAGGCTGTGGCCCGGGCCATCTACCGGTCCGAAATTCCTGTGATCTCCGCCGTGGGTCATGAGCCCGACGTGACCATCTCCGACTATGTGGCGGATCTGCGGGCCGCCACTCCCTCCAATGCCGCGGAGCTGGCAGTCCCCGATCAGGCGGAGCTACGGGCGGCTATTCACAGTCTGGAGGTCCGGATGGCGGGCAGTCTGGAGCAGCGGCTCAAGCTGGCCAGAGGTCATCTGGAGCAGCGAAGGAACGCCAAAGTCCTGCGGGAGCCCACCCAGGCCCTGGAGGACCGGCGGCAGCGGCTGGACATGCTGGAGGATCGGATGGGCCGGGCCATGGGGCTCCGGGTGGAAAACGCCCGGACGGAGCTCCGGCGAAAGTCGGAGCAGCTTCCCCTGCTGTTCCGGAACGATCTTCAGGCAAGGCAAAAGCAGCTTGGGACCCTGGGCGCCAGGCTGGACGCCATGAGCCCCTTGAAGGTCCTTTCCAGAGGCTACAGCATCACCCAGGACAACGCGGGACACGCGATCCTTTCCGCCGGAGAATTAAAGCCCGGCGACAAGCTTCATATCCGTCTCCATCAGGGCGCTTTGGAGGCGCTGGTGGAGCGCATTGCGGAGGAATAGACGATGGCAGGCAAATCAGTGAAATTCGAGGAGGCCATGGGCCGTCTGGATGAAATCGTGGAGGCTCTGGAGCGGGGAAACGCGTCTCTGGAGGAATCCATCAAGCTCTTTGAGGAGGGCACCAAGCTCTCAGCCCAGTGCGTCAAGCTGCTGGACGAGGCGGAGCGGAAGGTGGTGAAGCTCCTGCGGGGCCCCGACGGCGCTCCCGTAGAGCAGGAGCTGCCCCATGAATGATCCGAAACAGGAGCTCATCCGCCTCCAGACCATGACGGAAGCCTTTTTATCCGAGCAGTTTACGGCGTCCGAGCCCTGGGAACGGCTGCTGGAAGCCATGCGATACAGCCTGCTCTCCGGCGGGAAGCGGCTCCGTCCTGTGCTGTGCATGGCCTTCTGTCAAGCCGCAGGCGGCAAGCCGGAGGACGCCCTTCCGGCCGCCGCCGCTGTGGAGCTGATCCACACCTATTCCCTGATCCACGACGACCTGCCCTGCATGGACAACGACGACTATCGCCGGGGCCGGCTGACCAATCACAAGGTCTACGGGGAGGACCTGGCTACCCTGGCGGGAGACGCCCTCCAGGCCGCCGCCTTCCGGCTCCTTTCGGAGCTGGACGCGCCGCCGGAACATGCCCTTCGCTGCGTCTCCATTCTGGCGGGCGCCGCCGGAGAAAACGGCATGGTGGCCGGGCAGGTTCTTGACATGGAGGGTGAAACGAGAAGTCTCTCCGAGCAGGAGCTTCGGAATGTCCACCGCCACAAGACGGGAGACATGATCCGGGCGGCCTGCCAGATGGGCGCGGTCCTGGGCGGCGGCTCCCGGTCGCAGGTGGAATGTGCCGGAAGCTTCGGCCTGCACTTGGGCATGGCCTTTCAGATCCGGGACGATATGCTGGACTGCATGGGCTCCCAGGAGGAGCTGGGGAAGCCCATCGGCTCCGATCAGGCGCGCGGCAAGAGCACCTTCGTCACGCTCTTCGGCCTCGACGCCTGCCAGGTCCTGGTGGAGCAGGAAACGGCGGAGGCTCTCGCCGCCCTGGAGCAGGGCTCCTTCTCCGACGTATCCTTCCTCAAATATCTGGCCAATTCCCTGACGGAGCGTCGGAAATAAGCCGTTGCAAAAATCCATGGATGTGATATAATAAATTTTGTTGCGCGTTCCCGGAACGCGCGTGACCTGTGCAGGTGGCGCAGTATCTCTAGTCAGAGCCCGCGACGCTCAGGGAGGGCCTAAAAATCCTCTGAAGGGCATATCGATGAAGTCCCTGGTGCCTGCTTGTGGGTGGGTGCTGGGGGTTAAGGATTTCGGGCGAGCCTCAATGGCATGAGGCTGCCGACCCGGTTTCCGTGGAGACCTGTTCTTGTGCGACAGCCGGCGTATCTCGGTACCGATGGGACTGCGTACGAAACAGGATAAAACCTGTAAGGCGGTGCGAAAGCGCTGCGTACAGCGTAGCCTGCCTTGCGTGGCTGTGGAGGAAAGGGGAGCTACGCGCAGGGGTCTGCCGGCCGCAGGCCTGCTGCGATATTTCCTTGAAACTACATCTGCAAAAGAGGCTAAAGCGTCTGTGGGACCTGTTGTGGAAAGCACCTAGACTGTCCATTCGGGGGCAGACGGGGGATTGCAGTGCGGACTCAGTGGCAATCGGGCATCGGTAAGGGTGACCTGCCGGCGACCACCTCCTCGGCGACGGGAGGCAGTCCATGGGGAAATCCAGCCAGACCTAAGCCGTAAGATTAATCCCGTCTGCCGCCACCTCACTATACTTCATCAAATTTCTGACAAACAGGGGGGTTCTCCTTGAAGGACGACTTACCCAAACGAAATAAAAAGTCAAAGGACGACGGCAGGGGCAAAAAGCGGGTCCGGTGGGTGGTGACGCTGTTCCTCATCACCGTCCTGATTTCCGGCCTCCTGTCCACCCTGGCCGGGGCGCTTCTCGCCGGAGCGTCCGTGATTCCGGCCTTGATCGTGCTGCTGGTGATCATGTCCATCGGCATTCTGTTCGACGTGATCGGCGTGGCAGTAACCGCCGCCGATCCAAAGCCCTTCCACGCCATGGCGGCCCACCGGGTCTCCGGGGCCAAGGAGGCGCTGAGCATGATCAAAAACGCGGATCGTGTCTCCTCCTTCTGCAACGACGTGATCGGCGACATCTGCGGGATTCTGTCGGGCGCCGCGGCGGCGGCCATCGCCGTGCTGCTGGTGGCCGGCGGCAGCACCACTGTCCCGGAGATCTTGCTGGCGGCTCTGGTCTCCGGCCTCACCGTGGGCGGAAAGGCCGCCGGAAAGGCTCTGGCCCTGGAGAACTCCACGGAGATCGTACACACCGCCGCCAGAGTCATTCATTTTTTCAAGTATCTGCCCAAAGCCGTCTCCGGTCTCTTCCGGGGAAAAGGACGGAAACAAGGCCGAACATAACAGAGGTTTTAAGATCATGGAGCTTTTGCAGCGAGCAGAGAACCGTGAGGACTTCCTGGCCTTCAGCCCGGAGGAGGATCAGGCGCTCTGCGCGGAAATAAGGAGCTTTCTCGTAAAGAGCGTGGCCAAAACCGGCGGACATCTGGCCTCCAATCTGGGAGCCGTGGAGCTGACGGTGGCCCTGCACAAGGTGTTCGATCCCTACCGGGACCGGATTCTGTTTGACGTGGGACACCAGAGCTATGTCCACAAGCTGCTCACCGGACGCCGGGAAGGGTTTTCCCATCTGCGGCAGCTGGGCGGCATGGCGGGCTTCCCAAAGCCCTCGGAGTCCGACGCTGACGCCTTTGTGGCAGGCCACGCCTCCAATTCCGTGTCGGCCGCCCTGGGCATGGCCCGGGCCAGGACCCTCATGGGCCAGGATTACAGCGTGGTTGCCGTCATCGGCGACGGAGCCATGACGGGAGGCCTGAGCTATGAGGGCCTCAACGACGCGGGACAGAGCGGAGAGCCCCTCATCGTGGTCCTCAACGACAACGGCATGTCTATCCAGCCCAATGTGGGCGGCATGTCCAACTTCCTGGCCCGGCAGCGGCTGAAGCCCACCTATTTCAGCATCAAGCGCGCCTTCCACGCTTTTACGAAAAAGGCCCCGGGCGGAAAGGTCATTCACAGACTTGTTCACGGGGTCAAAACCTGGATGAAAAACGCCCTGATCGGCAGCAATATGTTTGACGAGATGGGCTTCAACTACCTGGGACCCGTGGATGGCCACGACATTCAGCGGCTCTCCTACCTGCTGCGGCAGGCCCGGGAGCTGCAAAAACCTGTGCTGCTCCACGTAACCACCACCAAGGGCCGTGGATACAGCTACGCCGAGGAAAGCCCCGACGAATTCCACGGTGTCTCCCGATTCAACGTCAAATCCGGCGAGAGCCGCGGCAGCCATAAAGAGAGCTTCTCCGACGCCTTCGGAAAGACCATGTGCGCCATGGCCCGAGAGGACCGCCGGATCTGTGCCGTCACCGCCGCCATGGAGGACGGAACAGGCCTTTCGGAGTTCGCCGCCTCCTATCCCCTCCGATTCTTTGACGTAGGCATTGCCGAGGGCCACGCCGTGACCATGAGCTGCGGCATGGCCAAGCAGGGTATGCTTCCGGTGGTGGCCATTTACTCCACCTTCCTCCAGCGTGCCTACGACATGCTGATCCACGACGCGGCCATGGATCATCTGCACGTGGTATTTGCCGTGGACCGGGCCGGACTGGTAGGCGCGGATGGAGAAACCCATCACGGCGCTTTCGACGTGAGCTTTCTCCGGACCGTTCCCGGCATGACCGTTCTTGCCCCAGCCTCCACAGAGGAGCTTCGGAAGACGCTTCACCATGCGGTGTATGAGGAATCGGGGCCTGTGGCCGTCCGGTATCCCAGAGGCGGAAACGGCAGCTACTCCGACTGTATTCTGGAGGATACGGTCCTGCGGCAGGGCACAGACGTGACCCTTGTCAGCTATGGGCCCATGATCTGTGAGGCCCTGGACGCCGCCCGAATCCTGGAGCAGAGCGGCATCCACCCGGAGCTCGTAAAGCTCTGGCGGATCGCCCCCCTGGATTTGGGGATGGTGGAAGCCTCTCTGGCCCGGACAGGACGGCTTCTGATTCTGGAGGAATCTGTGGCCGAGGGTTGTCTCGGCCAGGAGATCGTCTCCCGGCTCGCCGAGGCAGGAACCCTCCCCCCTGCCGTGAAGCTGCTGAATCTGGGAGAGCAATTTGTGACCCACGGCACCGTTTCCCAGCTCCACAGTCTCTTGGGCCTGGACGGAAAATCGGTAGCCAAGACGATAAAGGAATGGATTGCCCTTGAAAAAAGAACGACTTGATGTGATGCTTCTCGGCAAGGGACTCTGCGACAGCCGCTCCAAGGCTCAGGCCCTGATCATGGAGGGCCTGGTGTTTGTGAATGGCCAGCGGGTGGACAAGCCCGGCGCCGCTGTGGACCCGGAGGCCCAGATCGAGCTCCGGGGAAACGCCTGTCCCTATGTGAGCCGCGGCGGATTGAAGCTGGAGAAAGCCCTTGCCTTTTTCCGGGTGGACCCCACCGGCCTTGTGTGCAGCGACTCCGGCGCCTCCACAGGAGGCTTTACGGATTGCCTGCTCCAGAAGGGCGCCAAAAAGGTCTACGCCATCGACGTGGGATACGGACAGCTGGCCTGGAAGATCCGGAACGACCCCAGAGTGGTGGTCATGGAGCGGACCAACATCCGGTATGTCACGCCTGACATGCTGGAGGAGCCTCTTGACCTGAGCGTGGTGGATGTGTCCTTCATCTCCCTGGGTCTGGTGCTTCCTGTGATTCGCCAGCTTCTGGGGCCGGGCGGACAGGTCCTCTGCCTGATCAAGCCCCAGTTTGAAGCCGGCCGGGATAAGGTCGGAAAAAAAGGCGTGGTCCGGGACCCGGAGACCCACAGAGAAGTGCTGGAGACCTTTTTGACGACCGCCCGAGGCCTGGGCTTCACGGTCATGGGCCTGACCTACTCCCCGGTAAAAGGCCCGGAGGGAAACATCGAATTTCTGGGACATCTGGTCCTCACCGACGCGGCTCCCCCGGAGATCTCTCCCGAGCGCGTGGTGGAGGAGGCCCACCGAACCCTGTAGCGAAAAGAGCTGATACGAATGAAAAGAGTCACGCTGATGCCAAATCCCTACCGGGACCGGGGCTTTCAGATCACCCGGGCAGCTGAAAAAATACTGCGGGAAAGCGGCGCGGAAACAAAAATCTGCCTGCCCTTCCACGTGGACCGGGATTACACCATGCCGGAGGATCTCCGCTTTGTGACCATGGACGAGGCCTTCCGGGGCTGTGACTGCATGGTCTGCTTCGGCGGCGACGGCACGATCCTCCACGCCGCCCGGCTTGTGGGCGCCCGTGACATTCCCATGCTGGGAGTGAACACCGGGACCATGGGCTTCATGGCAGAGCTGGAGAGCAACGAGCTCTCCCTTCTGCCCAAAATCCTGGAGGACGATGTGCCCACCGAGGAACGGATGATGATCCACGTGGCCATGAAGCGGAACGGCCGGGTCATCTATGAGGACAACGCCCTGAACGACGCGGTGATCACCAAGGGCGCTGTGGCCCGGGTGATTCAGCTCACCGTCTCCTGCGACAAGGTGGAGGCCATGCATTTTGACGGCGACGGCATCGTCATCGCCACCCCCACCGGCTCCACCGCCTATTCCGTATCGGCAGGCGGCCCCATTGTGGAGCCCACAGCCAAAAACATCATCGTCACGCCCATTTGCGCCCACGCCATGGGAATCCGTTCTCTAGTGCTGATGCACGATCGGACCGTGGTCACCAGGGTGGGAAGGATCGGAAAGCGCAGCGCTTTCCTGTCCGTGGACGGTGGCAAAGCCATCAAGCTCAGTGCTGACGACGAGGTAGTGACAACCGCTTCCCGCCGGGCCGTGCGTCTGCTGAAAATCAAGGACGCCAGCTACTACAGCACCCTCAATCAGAAGTTCCAGAGATAACCTGTTCTTTTGGACAAAAATTGCGCACTATCAGGGAGAAAAGGAAGTACGATATGAAAACTCAACGTCAGTCAAAGATCCTGGAGCTTATCGCCCAGCGGGATATCGAAACACAGGAGCAGATGCTTGCCGCTTTAGAGGAAAGCGGCTTCCACAGCACCCAGGCTACCATCTCCAGAGACATCAAGGAGCTGCGGATCGTCAAGGAGCTCTCGGACCGGGGCACCTATCGATACACCGTCCGCCAGAGCGACGCCTCCAACCTCTTCTCCCGGCTGAACAACGTGTTCCGGGAGTGTGTGGTGAAGGTGGATTACGCCCAGAATATCGTGGTGCTCAAAACCGTTCCCGGAACCGCCTCCGGCGCCTGCCTGGCGGTGGACAGCATGGATGTGCCCTATGTGGTGGGCACCATCGCCGGAGACGACACGGCCTTGGTTGTCATGCGGGACAATGAGTACGCCAAGGAGTTCTGCGAGGAGCTTCGAGGGATCATCAACGCGAGGTGAAACCATGCTGAGCCTGCTCCACATCGAGAATATCGCCGTCATCGAACAGGCGGAGATTGCGTTCCGGCCGGGCTTCAACGTCCTGACCGGCGAAACCGGTGCGGGCAAATCCATCGTCATCGACGCCATCTCCGCCGTATTGGGCAGGCGCGCCTATCGGGAGGCCATTCGTACCGGCTGCGACCGGGCGAAGGTCTCCGCTGTTTTTCAACAGGTGCCGGAACTGAACTGGTTCGAGGAGAGCGGCATTGCCTGGGCGCAGGAGCTTCTGATCCAGCGTGAGATTTTCGCCGACGGACGGAATGTCTGCCGGGTCAACGGGCAGCCGGTGAGCGTCACCATGCTGCGAGGACTGGGGGATCAGCTCATTCAGATCCACGGCCAGCATGATTCCGCGCGGCTGTTCGACGAGGACAGCCATCTGACCATGCTGGATGAATTCGCCGGGCACACGGAGCTTGTGGCGGCTTATACGGCGGCTTATCTGGAGATGGACGGACTTCGGAAGCAGATTCGCAGTCTCCAAATGGATGAGGCGGAGAAGCTCCGGCGTACGGAAAACCTCCGGTTCCAGATCCAGGAGATCCAGCGGGCGGAGCTCCAGCCGAACGAGGATGCGGAGCTGGAAAAAAAGCTCAAGCTCATGCGCAGCGGCGAGAGGCTCATGCGCGCGCTGTCCCAGGCGGCGGAGGCATTGTACGGCGGCGAGGATACAGAGGGCGCTGCAGCCCTGACAGATCAGGCAGCCAGGAGCCTTTCTCAGATCGCCGGAACGTCGGACCAGGTGGACGAGACCTGCCGGCTGGTGGAAGACCTCAGCCTTCGGCTCCAGGACGCGGCAGAGCGGCTCCGGGATCTCCGGGACAGCTTCGACTTTTCGCCGGAAGCACTGGAGGAGGCGGAAAGCCGCGCTGACACCATCCATCGTCTGAAACGAAAATACGGCGAGAGCTGCGAGGCAATCCTCGACTATATGGCCCAGTGCCAGCGGGAGTTGGACGCCATGGAAACGGCGGACGAATCAATCCTTCGGCTCAAAAAGGTCCTGCGGGAAAAGATTGCCGCGGCCAAGGCCCTTGCTGAACAGCTCTCTGCGTCCAGACAGACGGCGGCAGAAGAATTCGGGAAACGCCTTGCCCTGGAGCTGCGGGCACTGGACATGCCCAGCGTGCAGTTTGTCTGCGAGCTGACGCCCAAGGCCCATCTGGATGTGACCGGCGGCGACGACTGCCGCTTCCTCATGTCCGCCAATGTGGGCGAGGAACTGCGGCAGATGAGCCGGGTGGCCTCCGGCGGCGAGCTGGCCCGAATCATGCTTGCCATGAAGAATGTGCTTTCCGAGAAGGACAGGATTCCAACCATGATTTTTGACGAGGTGGACGCCGGCGTCTCCGGCCGTGCCGCCCAAAAGGTAGCGGAAAAGCTGCGGGCTGTCAGTGCGGGCCGTCAGGTTCTCTGCGTCACGCACCTGCCCCAGATTGCCGCCATGGCCAACACGCATTTTCTCATCTCCAAAGCGGAGCAGAATGGCCGCACCTATACCAGCGTCACACCGCTGGAGCTGGAGGGCCGCAAATCCGAGCTTGCCAGGCTGATCGGCGGCGCCAGAATCACGGAGAACACACTGAAAAGCGCGGAGGAAATGCTGAATAGAGAATAGATGTTTTAGAACGAGATCGCGTGAAAGTGATTCTAAAACCTCCGGCGCGAAGGAAAAATCGCGGTCAGAAAGATAAATTCTTAGCCAAGTTCGATTCGACAAATCGTACTTGGCTTTTCTCCGGTCTCAGTGACATGTTTTCGCAGCGCTTTTCGGGCATGATGGACAAGGGGCTTTTATGCCGGGATGATCCGAAGATACTGGCCTTTGCCATGGACCCGGATGTGAATCTGCTGGACGAGCCCACCAGCGCTCTGGACCCCATCATGGTGGGGGGAGGTCCAGGCGGTCATCCGGGACCTCGCTCAAACGGGAAAAACCATGATGATCGTGACCCACGAGATGAGCTTCGCCCGGGCCTCAATCAAAACTCATTCATGACTTTACTCCTTTTTGCCCTTGGAGATATGTAAAAACAGATTGAAGAATGCATATATATCTGGTATGATTTCCATAAGAAGATCTTTAGAACACGAAAATAGATGTGTCGCCACAGCTGCAGAATGCCGATCTGGATTTGAAAGGAGCATGACCATGAAAAAAGCGGTCCGATATTTCTCGAAGCTCGGTAACACGAAGACGATTGCCGAGGCCATCGCGGATGGCGCAGGGGTTCCCGCCGTGTCCATTATGGACGAGCCGACGCTGACAGAGTTTGTGGAAATCCTCTATCTTGGCGGCGCTCCCTATGCCAATATCATGGCGCCCGAACTGAAGGCGTATGCGGAAAAGCTGGACCCATCCATGGTTGGCAGGGTGATTCTCTTCACCACCTCCAACTGGTCAAGGCGGACGGTGCTGGCACTGAAAAAGATGCTCACAGCGAAGGGCATCCCGGTGGATGATGATTATTTCTACGCGCATATGCTCCATATCCAGGGCAGAGTGGATGCAGCACGGGAATACGGCCGGAAGGGATAGCGGCAATACAATGTCAGCAAGAATCCTGTGCCTGATTGTGCTGCTTCTTGAGCTTCGAGGGCTATCCTTGAGCCTTTCCAGCCGAAAGTGGATGGCGCTGATCTTTTACACGCAGCTCTCCAATCTGGTAACTGCGGCTTCCCTGCTTGAATTTCACGCTTGAATCGCTTATCACCACATTCGATGTCACGCACAGAAAGGCGCAAATCGCGATACAGGCAGGAGGAAGTTATGAAAAAGTATGATCTGATCGTGGTGGGCGGAGGCACGGCAGGCCTGTCTGCTGCCGCTCACACTGCGGAGCCGGGGAAGACGGCGCTGGTGCTGGAGTCCCTGCCGAAGCTCGGCGGCAATGGCGTTTTTGCACCCATCTCCGTATTCGGATTGAGCCGCTCCGCCAAATGCGCCCCGCCGCGGGTGTGTTGAACGACTTCGGCACCCAGCATTCCTGCCAGCGTTGCCGGCATATCATGAGGAGCCGAACCGGAAGCGCCGGATCCGGCAGGACCGACGCGATACAGCTTTGGGAAAACTCCGCAATATACCCCAGCAGAAACAGATTGATCAGCGTAGCCAGCCCGATCTTATGCCGGTCCAAGACCAGCGCATAAATCAGAAGAAGCAGGTTCGCGATCACATAGAGCGTGCCGAAATGCAGTGGGATCACCGCGTCCACCCCGCTCATCAGGGACTGGAAGGGATCAACGCCAAGATAGGCGTGCTTGAACATCCCAACGCTGATTCCGCAAATAACGACGCCGGCAGCGCTCATGAAAACGCGCCTGGCAAAATGATTTCCAAAATTCATGGCATCCTCATTTCCGGATAAACCGGTCTTGTGATTCCGGGGGCTCTGCGCTGACATACCGCTCCGCCGTCATGTGGAGATCATATTTCTCCCGCAGCGCGGCGATGGTTGCCATCATGGGCGATGCGTGATGGGCGTCGATGGCCGCCTGATCCTCCCAGCTGTCGATGAGCAGCACGGTTTCCGGATCGTCAAAGGGCTGGTAGTATTCATAGCGGAGGTTGCCCTTTTCCGCCCGGATGGCGGCGACGGTGCCGCCGAAGATCATCTCTTCGGCAAATCGCCGGGCATTGCCGCCCTTGCCCGTATAACGCAGGTTCAATGTGATTGCCATGGCAGCTGATACCTCCTGTACGCAAATGTCTGTTTGTCATAGAGCCTGGTCTTATCAAAAACACGGTCCCAAGAGTGGGAGCGATAGTCCATGCGCGGGCCGCACATTCCGTCTTTCATCTGGGCAGGGGCGGCAGTGAAAAGGGCATTTCCAAACGGGAATACTCCATCAAACGCACACCGTCAAATGTCAGGTGAAACACATCCGGCAAGTTGATGGATCGCACAAAGTCCTCGCTGAAATCCTGTATGATTCCGCTGAAATAAGCGCCAATGGATCTGCCGTGGGAGCCAATCAGGATTTTTTCTCCGGTATGATTACGCACTGCTTCCGTAATCGCAGCCTCCATGCGTCGGCGGCACGCTATAACGGATTCGCCGCCCGGGTAATGAAAAGAAGGCTCAGACCAAATGCGGCGCATAAATCTTTCAAAGGACTCATGCTCCGGCCGTTTTCCGTTTGGCATCTCCCGTAGACGGTCGTCGATGGAAAACGGCACATCATCCGCCTCAATGAGATACCGGATCGTTGCCAGGGATCGGGACATGGTGGAGGCCACCGCAAAGTCCGCGCCGCGAAGCTCCGGGAATTCCAACAGCTTTTTCGCCCGTTCCTCCCCCTCTGCGGAAAGCGGCCCCATCAGATCGAACGCAGCGCTTTTCCCTTCGATCGGAGGACGCATTTTCAGGGAATGGCGAATCAAATATACATCTGTCATCATTTGTCGTTCTTTCCTAACAAGAGGGCAGCATGCAATGAAACGCATGCGCCCTACTATGTTTATTCCATTGGTTGTATTCTACCACGGCTATGTATCTGCCGCAAGGCATATAATTTCTATAAAAGCGTCACAACAGAATAAAAATGATCCATTCTGGTTGGATGTTGGTTGGATAAGCTGTGATAGAATACTATAATAAGCTGATATATGATTGTTTCATGTCTGAACAACAGTATCTTCAAAATCGCCTGCACATGAGCGAGGAGGCAGCAAAGCATGGAAGTATTAAGGCAGTATCAGGGTGATCTCATGCTGGTTTTAAGCGGCATATGCGGCATCATAACGCTGTTCGTTTACATGACAAAACCCATTTCGCAGAATCGGAAGGCTACGCTGATGCTGCTGGAGCTGAGCGCCATGTTCCTGCTGATTTCGGATCGTCGTGCCTATATCTACAGAGGCGATGTGAGCACACTGGGCTGGTGGATGGTACGGATCAGCAATTTCCTTGTATTTCTTCTGACACTTGTGGTGATCTATGGCTTCAACCTGTATCTGATTGACCTGTTCACCCATGAGGGCGGGCTGGAACAGATGCCAAAACGGTTGAAGGCTGTGCGCATTCTGGCGCTGCTGGGAATGGTGATGGTCGTCGTTTCCCAGTTCACAGGTTTTTATTATACGTTTGATGAGATGAACCGCTATCAGCGCGCCCCGGGATTCATTGTCTGCTATGTGATCCCGCTGTCCATACTGATTCTTCAGGTGTCCGTCATTTTGCAGTATCGCAAGCGCCTGAGCCGCAGCATTGGGCTGTCTCTGCTGATGTTCACAACCTTATCGATTGTTGCCTCTGTGTTTCAGGTGTTCATGTACGGAATCTCACTGAACAACATGACGATTGTTTCCATGGCTGCGCTGCTGTATGTGTTTGCGCTTCAGGATATGAACCGAGAAGTGGAGCGTGCGCGTAAACTGGAAATCGAGTATTATAAGGTAGAACAGCAGAAGCTGCGCACCATGTTTGAACAGACGGCGGAGGCCCTGGCAACAGCCATCGACGCCAAAGACGAGTATACACACGGCCATTCAACCCGCGTGGCCATGTATTCCACCCAGATCGCACGGGAGGCCGGAAAATCAGAGGAGGATTGCGATGAGGTGTATTTTGCCGCGCTGCTTCACGACGTGGGCAAGATCGGCGTCAGCGATGCCATCATCAACAAAGACGGCAAGCTGACCGATGAGGAATACGCAGAGATCAAGCTGCATCCGGTGTACGGAAACCAGATCCTCTCCAACATCCATCAGTCCCCATATCTCAGCATCGGGGCCCATTACCACCATGAGCGCTATGACGGTAAAGGGTACCCTGAGGGATTGAAGGGCGAGGACATTCCGGATATCGCCAGGATCATTGCGGTCGCAGATTCCTATGACGCTATGACCTCCAAGCGCAGCTACCGCGACCCGCTCCCCCAGCAGATCGTGCGCGAGGAATTGGTAAAAGGCAGGGGAACGCAGTTCGATCCTACATACGCACAAATTATGCTGAATTTGATCGACAACGATGTGGAATACCGGATGCGGGAGCGTGAGGAGGCCACAGACGAAGCCTTTATCACCCGCCTGCACTGCAGGGATATCTACCACGATTGCTCTGTGGGTTTTCTGATCACCGACAGCATGACGAAGATTCGCCTATACAGTAAGGCTGACGGTGGCTTCTCCGAGAGAGACGGCCTGCCGACGCTGGTAATCTTTGACGCACTGGATGGCAGGATCCATGAGGAGGCAAACATGCAAAAGGACCTGCTCTATGTGGAATACGGCCAGCTTCGGTTTGACGGTCGTACAATCCGTAAAGAGGCGCGCAAGATCGAGACGCGGACTCTGAGCGATGAAACAAATCCGGAGACAGTTGGCGAGAATTCCCCGATGAAGTATACTGCCTATGAAATCACGGCCGTCAGGCACAGAGATCATGCGATGATCAGCATTTCGGACGGCAAAAAGTCCGTACAGAGTATCCTCGCGTTGCCTGACAGCACCCGATTTGCCTATCTGTCTCTCACTGGTGAACACTGTATGATCACCAACATTCATGTGGATCAGGACGCAGGAACGATTGATGAGGATTATATTCCGCGGATTGCCGAGGAAATCAGCTATATCAAGGGATATCCTGAAGGCGATGTTCCCAATGTGCAAATCGACGGCTGGCGAACCCTGGCAACGCAAGGCATTCCAATAGCAGACAGTATGATAATCAGCTTTCACACACAAAGCCTTCCTACGGCGCATCTGATCTGGCATTGCCCCTTTGTCACTGTTTTTTCTTCTAAGGACGGCAAGGTCGGCGGAGAAGAATATCGGGAATTCCTGCTGCTGCGACTGGATGGAGAAAGCTGGGAATCCGATTCCCACGTTGTAAACACGGTTGAAATCAGTCATACGGGCGCATTCCCAGGTTGGAACACATGGAAGGAAAAGAACCGTGAGGGTCTTGACTTCCAGGTAAGTATTCAGCGGGAGGGTGGTATCGTCACGATAACCACCGAAAACCTTGGGATCAAGATTAGCAGCGTGACAACAGTCAAGGATGAAATCGACGACTTCTATGTGGCGCTTACAGGTGATCAGTGCGTATTGACGAACATTCGGATCAGTCAGGAAGGATGAACGATCAGTGGGATACTTCACGTTTGAACTGCAGGAGAAGGTCAACACGCTGATGCTGCCGCTTATGGCGCTGATCGGCCTGGCCTTTGCGGTAGGCGTCGATTCCTATGTCAGCCGTCCGGTAAAGCGTATCATGCTGATGATCACAGTTGCCGTGCTGACGCTGATCATCGACAATTGTGTCGCCAACTGGCTCGGCACGGTTTGGGACCCGGCATACGTCACGCTGGCCACGGCTCTGTCCGTGTACAGCTATATCGTCCGGCCCGCGATGATCGTGCTGTTTATCTATATCATTTTGGACAGTCCAAATCGCAGGCTGTTCTGGATTCCGGTGGGCCTGAACGCCGCAGTCTATCTGACTGCGTTTTGGAGACCGTGGACATTCTTTGTCGCGCAGGACGGACTGTTTTACCGCGGGCCACTGGGCTATACCGCCTATTGGGTCAGCTTTGCGCTGCTCTTTTCCCTGCTGGTCATCGTCCTGGTGCAGTTCAGGAAGATCAAAGGAGTCGAGAGACTGATTCCCGTGGCCAATGTTGCGGTGGCCGCTCTGGGCGCGTGGATGGATTCCCGCTGTCACACCACCGGTACGATCACCTTCACAGAGGTTGCCACCGTGTTTTGCTGCGTATTCTTTTACATCTGGCTGCACCTGCAGTATGTACGGGAACACGAACAGGCGCTGGTGGCGGAGCAGCGCATCCAGATCATGATGTCCCAGATCCAGCCCCACTTTCTCTACAACACCCTTACCACCATTCAGACCCTGTGCCTGGAGAATCCCAAAAAGGCCGCTGCCATCACGGAGAATTTCGCCACCTATCTGCGGCAGAATATTGATTCTCTGAACGAGGCGAACCTGATCCCTTTTCGCAAGGAGCTGGATCACACGCTGGTATATGCCAATATTGAGATGGAGCGTTTCCCCAACATCCATTTGGATTATGAGATCGAGGACGAGGATTTTCTCCTGCCCGCTCTGACCGTGCAGCCCATGGTGGAAAACGCGATCCGTCATGGCATTCGGGGCATTCCGAAGGGCCAGATCGACATTATCACGAATCTGCTCCCGGACTGCCATGAAATCATCATCCGGGACAATGGCAAGGGCTTTTCCACAAGTGAAGCGTCCGAAACAGAGGGCTCCCACATTGGCATACAGAACGTGCGGAAGCGCCTGCAAAAGCTGTGCGGCGGCACGCTCACCATCGAAAGCTCGAAGGGAAACGGGACCCAAGTGATCATTCACATTCCCCGCGGAAAGGAGCGCCTATGAACGCGATTTGCGTAGACGATGAAGCGCAGGTTTTGAAATATACCGTATCTTCCTGCCAAAAGCTGCAGATGCTGGACGACGTGCGCGGCTTTACACAGCCCCGGGAAGCGCTCCACTGGGTTGCCGCCAACCCGGTGGATCTGGCGCTGCTGGACATTGACATGCCGGATATGACCGGGCTGGAGCTGGCCGGGGAGATCCGGAAGCTCCGCCCGCATATTTCCATTATTTTTATCACGGCGTTCAGCCAATACGCCCTCAGCGCCTTTGACGTACACCCCACCAGCTATCTGCTCAAGCCCTTCGATCAGGCACGGCTGGCCCGGGAGGTCGAATACGCGCTCTCTGTCAGAGTATCCAAACAGACCGCTCATATCATGGTGCACACCTTTGGGCATTTTGAAATCCTGGTAGACGGGCAGACGCTGGCCTTCCGGCGCTCCAAGTCCAAGGAGCTTCTGGCCTATCTGGTGGACCGCCGGGGCGCGGGCGTGACCCGGCAGGACGCCTTTGCGGCGCTGTGGGAGGACCGCAAATACGATGTTTCCATGCAGAAACAGATGGATGTGGTGATCCGTTCTCTGCGGGATACCCTTCAAAAGTACGGGATCGGCGATTTGTTTGAGCTGAAAAACCGCAATCTGCGCATCCTGCCGGAGCTGATCGACTGCGATATGTACCGCTTTCTGGACGGGGATGAAGATGCCATCAACGCCTATTTCGGAGAATATATGTCCCAATACCCGTGGGCCGTCAATACGGAGGCGCAGCTTCTGCTGATCCAGCGCGGCAGACAGTAAGCGGCATCCATTCTAAAAGATAGGGCGGGGATCATCCTGCGGAATCCGGAGGTAGAAAGCTATGGCGAGGTATCAATCAGAAAGAATAGGTTTTGTCAATCAAATCGAGCGCCTAACCATTGTCCGCGTCGTGCGGGACAGCCTGATCCATATTATTCCGGTCCTGATCATCGGGGCCTTTGCTCTGATCATCCAGACCTTCCCAGTGGATGCTTATCAACACGTCATCACCACATTGGCGGGCGGCGCAATCATGAAGCTTTCTGAGCTGGTTTACAGTGGAACCTTTGGCGTGCTGTCGGTATACATGACCTACTCCGTGAGCCGCTCCTATATGCGTCTGAAGGCCGACCCGGAGGCAAATGACGGAGGCGCGATCATCGCGTCGCTGCTGTCGTTTTTTATCCTGGCGGGGGCTTATCTGCCGGATTTCGGCCTGGACTGCCTGGGACCGAAATCCATGTTTCTTTCAATCGTCACCGGCCTGCTGGCTTCCATGCTCTATCATATCATGGAGGGAGCCTTCCGCAGCCGGAGACATAACCTGTATTCGGCCGGAGCTGACCGGCAGTTCAACAGAATGCTGTCCACCCTGCCGCCCATTGCGATTGTGGCGCTGATCTTTGGGCTGCTCAACCTGCTGTTTATGAACCTGTTCCAGGTGGACTCCTTCCGCATGATGCTTTCCCATCTGTTCAACGCGATCTTCTCCATTGGAAAAGTGGACTTTTTCAAGGGCTTTCTGTTTGTGCTGCTGTCTTCCGTGCTGTGGTTTTTCGGGATTCATGGCAGCGACACCCTGGAGGGCGTGATGCAGACGTATTTTACGCCCGGTCTGGCGGCGAATCAGACGGCTGTGGCAGCCGGGCAGCTTCCGACTGCAGTTCTGACCAAGGAGTTCTTTGATTGCTTTGTGCTGATCGGCGGCTGTGGTTCCACGATCTGTCTCCTGATCGCAATCCTGCTGTTTTCAAAAAACACCGCGAGGCGCGGACTTGGGCTGGCAGCCGCATTTCCGATGATCTTCAACATCAACGAGCTGATGGTATTTGGCCTGCCGATCATCTACAACCCGATCATGCTGATTCCATTTCTGCTCACGCCGCTGGTCTGCTATTCCGCAGCATACGCCGCGATCACCGCTGGCCTGGTGCCTGTCATCACACATGAGGTGGCGTGGACGACGCCGATCATCCTGGGCGGTTATACGGCCACCGGTTCCGTCAACGGCGCGATCCTGCAGCTTATCAATGTTGCTATTGGCGTGGTGATCTATCTGCCCTTTGTTCGCGCTCTGGACCGGCGCTCCGAACGGGAGAAGCAGGAGCAATATGAGGCTTTCGTGACGTACTTTCAGAGTCATGAGCAGGAACTGGAGACTGTGCAGCTCACCGGACAGCAAACAGTATACGGCGAGTTTGCCAGAGGACTCTGTGCCGATCTGCGGCAGGGAATGAAGCAGCAGGCGGTCCTGTACTACCAGCCCCAGTACCGGTATGACGGTTCGTGTCTGGGGGTTGAAGCGCTGCTCCGATGGAAGCATCCGCTCCACGGGATCGTCTATCCCCCGCTGGTTGTCAAGCTGGCGGACGAGGGCGGTTTCCTTCCGGAGCTGGAGGAGTTCATACTGGAACGTGCGCTAAGCGACCGTCCGGCAGTCCTGCGCCAGTTTGGGGAGCATATCAAGCTCTCGGTAAACGTGACCGGCAAAACGGTCGTGACACAGCGATTCCTGCAGTATTGCAAACGGCTGAATCAAAAGGAACACTTTCAGGGTAAAAACACCTGCCTGGAGGTAACCGAACAGGCCGCGCTTGCCTTTAACGAGGATACATTGACCACGTTGCGGTCTCTGAAGGATTTGGGGCTGATGCTGGCTATTGACGATTTTTCCATGGGACAGACCTCCCTGCACTATCTGAAAAACAGTCTGTTCGACATGATCAAGCTGGACGGCTCTCTGGTGAAGGGGCTACACTCCCAGCAGAACTGCCGGGAGATCATTCTTTCCATCACACAGCTGGCGGAGGCCCTTCAGCTGACCGTGCTTGCGGAGTATGTGGAGACGGAAGCGCAGCGTGAAACGCTGCATGAAATCGGATGCGACTGTTATCAGGGCTATCTTTTCTCCCCGGCTGTTCCGCTGAACGGTACCAAAGCGGAAAACTGTAAATAAGCGCCGGATAGCCGGCAAAACGGACAATACGCCATAATCATTTGTAACTGTTCAGTTGCCTGTGGAAACTACTGCGTAGAATTGACTCGTCAAAATGACGAAGGCAATACCATGTAATCTGAAAATGCTCTTTTAGAAGCACACTTAACGCTGTAAAATATGGCTCTTCTGGCATAGTCGTGGGTCAAAACATCTCGTAGCCCTGTAGCCATGCGGCAAATTGCACTTCTCGTTTTCTATTAGGAAGCGGGATGTCCAAGTCTGAGCATACCAAGTATATGAGATCGATCATATTGGCGATGTTTCGGAAGCCGTATACCTTTCGGATTATGAGTTTTATCTTGTTGTTGATAGATAGCTGAATTTGCCTAATAGGGTAGAGAGGGGTTACGGCCCCTCCCTCCCATTGCACCGTACGTACCGGTCAGGTATACGGCGCTACATCAAAGCAGAAAACTCTGCGGGGCATGACCCAGAAATATCTTGGAATGCGCGTGGGCTTCCCGGAGAAATCCGCAGATGTGCGGATGGCGCAGTATGAGGCCGGAGCCAGGACGCCCAAGGCTGACCTGACCGCCGCCCTGGCCCATGAGCTGGACGTATCTCCCCAGGCATTGACGGTTCCGGACATTGATTCCTATATCGGCCTGATGCACACCTTGTTCACACTGGAGGACATCTATGGGCTGGGCGTGGAGGATATTGACGGAGCGCTTTGCCTCCGTGTTGATGCCCGGAAGGGGAAAGACGCTGCGGAGCTGAACAAGATGCTCCATGGATGGCTGCAAGCTACCAACATGCTCAAATCCGGGGAGATCAGCCAGGATGAATACGACAGGTGGCGGCATTACTATCCGGAGTACGACAAAACGCAGCATTGGGTAAAGCCGCCGTCCCAGGGACTCAGCGACATGCTGGTAGATGCGTTGAAGGGCGAAACCGAATAACGAAAAAAAGAGCTAACTGACCCAAACAGAATCAGTTAGCTCTTATTCTATGGATAATGAGAAAGAGTTGCCAAATCGTTGCCACGGCGGGCCTTGACCCCTCAAAAAGTGAGAGTTTTCAAGGCTTTGCGGCTACGGGGAAATCACTCCCATTCGATGGTTCCGCTGGGCTTCGGCGTCAGATCGTAGAGGACCCGGTTCACGCCGGGAACCTCGGATGTGATCCGGGCGGTGATGTGCTGGAGCAGGGCGGAACGTCCTCCACGGTGGCGCTCATGGCATCCCGGGTATTGACAGCACGGATGATCACGGGCCAGTCAAAGGTCCGCTTGCCGTCCCGGATGCCCGTGGACTTGAAATCGGGCACCACGGTGAAATACTGCCATACCTTCCCTGCCAGACCGTTCCTGTCGAACTCCTCCCGGAGGATGGCGTCGGACTCCCGCAGGGCCTCCAGCCGGTCCCTAGTGATGGCGCCCAGGCAGCGCACGCCCAGGCCGGGACCCGGGAAGGGCTGCCGGTAGACCATGCCGTCGGGCAGGCCCAAAGCCTTGCCCACCACCCGGACCTCGTCCTTGAACAGGAGCTTCACAGGCTCCACCAGCCGGAAGTTCAGGTCTTCGGGCAGGCCGCCCACGTTGTGATGCGCCTTGACGCCGTCGTCGCTTTCGAGAATGTCGGGGTAAATCGTGCCCTGGGCCAGGAACTCGATGCCCTCCTGCTTCCGGGCCTCCTCCTCGAACACCCGGATAAACTCCGCGCCGATGATCTTCCGCTTGGTCTCAGGATCGGAAACCCCGGCCAGCTTGTCAAGGAACCGGTCCACCGCGTCCACATAGATCAGGTTGGCGTCCATCTGATTCCGGAACACCTCGATGACCTGCTCCGGCTCGCCCTTGCGCAGCAGACCGTGGTTCACGTGGACGCAGACAAGCTGCTTGCCCACCGCCTTGATCAGCAGCGCCGCCACCACTGAGGAGTCCACGCCGCCGGACAGCGCCAAAAGCACTTTTTTGTCGCCTATTTGCTCTCGAAGAGCTGAAATCTGGCTTTCGATGTATTTTTCTGCAAGGGCAGGGGTGGTTATACGCACCATGTCTGCAGGACGGACTGTAATCGGATTCATATAGCTTTAGAATTATTTTTTCGATTGCCCCAAAATTATATAATTTTGCGGCCCTATGCAAGACATCAGAAATATAGCAATAATCGCCCATGTCGACCACGGCAAGACCACATTGGTTGACAAGATGATACAGCAAAGCAAGATCCTGCGCGACGCAGAGAAGCTGGGCACACTTATCCTCGACAGCAACGACCTTGAGCGGGAGAGGGGCATTACCATCCTCGCCAAGAACGTTTCTGTCCCTTACAAGAACACCAAAATCAACATCATAGACACTCCGGGCCACGCCGATTTCGGCGGTGAGGTGGAGCGCGTGCTGAATATGGCCGACGGCGTGCTGCTGCTCGTCGACGCCTTCGAAGGCACGATGCCGCAGACCCGTTTCGTGCTGCAGAAAGCTATCGAGATGGGTAAGAAGCCGATTGTCGTGATCAACAAGGTCGACAAGCCCAACTGCCGTCCCGACGAAGTGAACGAACAGGTGTTCGACCTGATGTGCCAGCTCAACGCCACTGAGGAGCAGCTCGACTTCCGCACAGTCTTCGGCAGTGCAAAGCAGGGATGGATGTCACTCGACTGGCGCAAGCCCACCACCGACATTACCGCGCTGCTCGATGTCATCCTCGAGGAGATTCCTGCTCCGAAGGTTGTGGCAGGCACGGTTCAACTTCTGATATCTTCTCTCGAATATTCGCCCTATGTGGGTCGTATAGCCATAGGCCGCATCACCCGCGGAACCCTGACGTCCGGCATGAACATTTCTCTTTGCAAGCGCTATGACATCTTGGAGAAGCAGAAGGTAAAGGAGCTGATGGTGTTCGAAGGCTTGGAGAAAAAGAAAGTTCAGGAAGTGCAGTGCGGCGACATCTGTGCTGTAGTCGGCATAGAAGGCTTCGAGATTGGCGACACGATTGCCGACTTTGAGAACCCCGAGGCTCTGAAGCCCATCAGCATCGACGAGCCGACGATGAGCATGCTCTTCACCATCAACGATTCTCCGTTCTTCGGCCAGGAGGGCAAATTC
>CAJOHR010000004.1 GCA_905234425.1 uncultured Oscillospiraceae bacterium
GCTTCACGACCGGGACATGATTATGCTGGCCGGATACGGCGCAGGTATGCAGACCGCAAACACCTGCGGCGCGCTTCTGAGCACCATCAGCGTGCTGGCGCTGAAATTTGTGGAGGCCCGAGCCCATGAGAGCCGGGACCTGCAGCCCGTCACCTTCCTGCTGACCAAGAAATTCAAGGAAGCCTTCTCCTCCACCCTCTGCAAGGACATTCGCCCCCAGTGCTTCCAGAAGGAGATCCGATGTCAGAAAACAGTCCATATGGCCTGTGACATTCTGGAGGAGGTCCTGGCGGAGTATCAGCCCAAGGGCGCTTAACAATTTTTCGCAGGACCCCGGAATTTTGCAGGGAACAGCCGAATAGTATAGTAGAAACACCGCCGCATCCCGGCACACACATAATTTGGAGGTTTTCACTATGCTGCTGACTGGTATTCTGCTTCCCCTGGCCCTGATTTTCACGGTCCTTTCCGCCTATGCCGTCCGGACCGCTCCCTACACTATGGAGGAACTGGGCCTGTAATTTGGGACCCCTTATCACACACAAGGAATGCCTTTCCCATCCTTGATATGGGAGAGGCATTCCTTTTTCCCGGTAAAATCAAATTGATGTGTTCTTGGTGGATATTATGTGTTGATTTTGTGAAGAACATGCGATATACTGTAGGAACACTGCCTGTGGCATATCTGCTTTTATTTCGCTATGGGAGGTCCTTCCATGCGCCTGATCAACACCGTATTTGGTATCCCTCTGGGCTGGATCATGTGGTGTCTCTACCGCCTGACCGGCTCTTATGTGCTGTCCATCGTCCTTTTGACCCTGGTCAGCAAGATGATCCTTCTGCCTCTCAGCATTGCCGTCCAGAAAAACTCCATTAAGATGGTCCGGCTTCAACCGGAGATCAACCGCATCACCCTGCAGTATTTCGGAGACCGGGACGCCATTGCCGACCACACCATGGAGCTCTATAAGCGGGAGAAATACAGTCCCGCCCTGGGTATGGTGCCCCTGATCATTCAGATCATGCTGGTGCTCGGTATGATCGGCGTGGTCTACCACCCCATGCAGCATCTGCTCCGGGTGGACAGGGCCGCCTGTGACGCCCTTGTGATTGCAGCGGAACAGATCACCGGCGCGCCCCACTATGGCGCAGGCGGTGAGATCCTTGCCCTTCACGCCATCGCCGACCCGAGGCTCCGGGATGCCTTCCTTGCGGCCTGCCCGAACATTCCGAATCTAAAGGAGATCATGGCTGCGGCGGGACAGGTGCGCCTGAATTTCCTCGGCGTGGACGTGGCACTGATCCCCTCCCTTCGGTTCCCCAATCATCTGCTGTGGATTCCCTTCCTGTCCTTCCTGTCCTCGCTGGTGTTCTGCCTGGCCCAGAACCGGGAAAACGTGCTCCAGCGGGAGCAGGGCTTCTGGGGGAAATGGGGCGTCACCGCCTTTACCGTGGCCTTCTCCACCTATTTCACCTTCCTGGTGCCCGCAGGCGTGGGCATCTACTGGATCGTCAGCAACGTCTTCTCCATCCTGGTCATGTACCTGATGAACTGGCTCTATCCCCCGGAGAAGGAGATCGACTATGAAGCCCTTCGGGACACGGGCGAAAAGGTAAAAGCCCGGAAAGCCGCCAAGCGGGAGGAGCGGAAAAAGCTCCGTCCCTATCGGAAGCGGGAGAAGCAGGACTACCGCCGCTTCCTGGACAGCAAGGTGAAAAAGCAGTTCGTGATCTACAGCGAGAGCAACGGCTTTTACAAGTATTACGCCGGTATGATCGACTATGTGCTGGAGCATTCCAACATCATCATCGACTATATCACCTCAGACCCCAACGACAACGTGTTCCATATGGAGAGCCCCAGATTCCGGACATACTACATCGGGGAGCTGCGGCTGATCTCCCTGATGATGAAAATGGACGCGGACATTGTCCTCATGACCATGCCGGACCTGGAGCTCTATCACATCAAGCGGAGCCTGGTTCGGAAGGACATCGAGTATATCTATATGGAGCACGGTACCGGCAGCGACAACATGCTGGGCAAGCCCCACTGCATTGATCACTATGACACCATCTTCAACGTGGGCCCCCATCAGACCGCCGAGGACCGGGCGCTGGAAAAGCTGTACGGGATCAAGCCCAGACGGCTTGTGAAGGTGGGCTACAGCCTCATCGACGAGATGACGGCGGCTTGGGAAGCAACGCCCAGGAAAGACCCCTCGGTAAAGAAAACGGTGCTCATCGCCCCCTCCTGGTGGACGGACAACATTATGGATTCCTGTATCGACGCGCTGGTGGAGCAGATCCTGCCCCTGGATGTGAAGCTGATCATCCGGCCCCACCCCCAGTATGTGCGGCTGTACCCTGATCGGATCCAGGCAGCCATAGAACGCTACCGGAAATATTTCGGCCCTGATTTTGAATACCAGACGGATTTCAGCTCCACGGATACGGTCTACAATGCGGACCTCCTGATCACCGACTGGTCCAACGTGGGCATGGAGTTCGCCTTCTCCACGCTAAAGCCGGTACTGCACATCAACACGACCATGAAGGTGCTGAACCCCGACTACCGGAAGATCGACATTGTTCCTATTGATATATGGGTCCGGTCTGAGATCGGCGGTGCGCTGGAGCTGAACGAGCTGGACAAAACGGGCGCGACGGTCACGGATCTGCTGTCCCGGCCGGAGGAATTCCGAGAGGCCATCGCAAAGGTCAAGGAAAAGGCCATCTACAACATCGGCCACGGCGGAGAAGCCGCAGGCCGGTATATCATCCGGCGTCTGGAGCCGGAGGCAGGCAAGTAATTCATGCATTCAGGAGAGAGAACCATGGAAACACCGAATCCCGGGCAGGAGGCTCTGATCCGCAGGAGCTTTCATCTGGCGGAGACTGCGCCTGTACCGAAGCTGACGCCCCTGGAGGGCGGAATCACCAACAATTCCTTTCGTTTTTCCCTCGGGGGCCAAGACTATATCATGCGGGAGCCCGGGCGGGACACAGAGACCTATCTGAACCGCTTTCAGGAGGCGGAGGTCTACAAGATCGTTTCCTCCCTCGGGATCTCGGATGAAGTCGTGGCCCTGGAGCCGGAGACCGGCCGGAAGATCTCGAAATTCTGGAACAGCGCCAGGACCTGCGACGGCGGCAAGCCGGAGGAGGTGCGCGCATGTATGGCCGCTCTGCGCGCTCTGCACCGCATGGAGCTGCGGGCGCCCCACGACTACGATCTCTTCCGGATGAACCGGATCTTCATCAGCTTTCTGCCGGAAACCTCCTGGTATGACGACCATGATGAAATCCAGAAGCGCTGCATGAACATGGAGCCCGTACTGGCAAAGTACAAAAAGTACGCCATTTTGTCCCACTGCGACGCGGTGCCGGAGAACTTTCTATTCATCGACGAGGAAAACGGTCCCGAGCTGCGGATCATCGACTGGGAGTACGCCGGGAATCACGATCCGGCCATCGACGTGTCCATGTTCTGCAACAGCGCCTTTTACGACGACGAAGCGCTGAACAAGCTCATGCGCTGCTACCTGGAGGGACGGGAGCCCGATCCGGAGTTCCGGCTGCGGGTCTATGGCTATCTGGCCCTGATCGGTCTGTTTTTCAGCAACTGGGCCGAGCACGTATACTCCCCCGAGGAGGATGTGCGGGAATACGGCGGGCTCCAGTATCACTACGCCCGGGAGTACTCCAGGGAATTCTGGGAGCTGCTGCCGGAGGTAACGGAGTGTGATTGAAATGGAACGGGCTCAGCGCGCCCTGATCATGGCCGCCGGCTTCGGCCAAAGAATGCTGCCGGTGACCCGGAAGGTCCCCAAGCCTCTGGTGGCGGTGCGGGGCGTCCGTTTCATCGACAACCAGATCGAGGCTCTGCACCGGATCGGGATCACCGATATCGTTGTGGTCATCGGCCATCTGAAGGAGCAGTTCTACGGTCTTCCGGACCAGTATCCCGGCGTCCGTCTGGTGGAAAATCCCGACTACGATCAAGGGAACAACATCACCTCCATGTACTACGCCAGGGCGTATCTGGACCGGCCGCTGCTGGTCCTGGACGGAGATATCCTGATCAACGATCTGTCGGCCATCGACCCGGAATTCTCCCGAACCACCTACGGCTGCACCTGGTATGAAAACATTCCCATCGAGTGGGTCTTTGATCACGACGACGACTGGCGCATCACGAAGGTGCACCAGAACGGCGGCACCGGATGGACCCTGCGCAGCATTTCCCTATGGACCAAGGCGGATGCTTTGCGACTCCGGGATCAGATCACGGAGGCCTACGAGGTTCAGGGGCTGCGGAGCGCCTATTGGGATCAGGTGGCCCTGGACCTGCACTTTGGAGAGTATGAGATCGGGATCCGGCGGCTCCGGGATGCGGACATCCTGGAGATTGACACATTTGAGGAGTTGTGTCAGGCGGACCCCTTCTACATAGGAAAGGAAGATAGCTATTATGAATGAGACCGCGCATAACCAACAGGAGAAGAAACGGCTCGATCTGACACTGATGATCGTGCCGTTTCTGGTGATATGCCTTGTGGCTTCCACGTTTTTCATCTGGCCGGAGGGAGCAACCAACACCCTGTACATGATCCGGGAATTCATCAACACCTGGCTCTCCTCCTGGATCTGTCTGATCGGCATTGCCGCCATCGGCATCACCATCTACTTCGCCGCCTCGCCCCTGGGAAAAATCACTCTGGGCGATCCCGAGAAGGCCATGCCCCGGTTCCAGTGGGGCGCCATCGTGTTCACCACCACCATGGCCGCCGACCTGCTGTACTTCGGCATCTGCGAGTGGACGTTCTACGCCGATGATCCCTATCTTGCCACTCTGGGCGGCAGCATTCAGGACTGGATCCCCACCATGTCCCTGTTTCACTGGGGCCCCACGGTCTGGAGCTTTCTGCTCGTCATGTCCGTGGTGTTCGGCTTTATGATGCATATCCGCAACACCGAGTCCCGGAAGCTCAGCGAGGCCTGCCGGCCTCTGCTGGGAGAGAAGATGGACGGTCCGCTGGGAAGGCTCTTTGACATTCTGACCATTCTCTCCGTCTATGCAGGCGTTGCCGCCTCTGTGGTCTTTGCCGTTCCCACCATCGGCGCCGCCATCGGCGATCTCTTCGGCTTTACCGCCGGCGCCGGGACCTTCATCGTCATTGCCCTGCTTATCGGTCTGGTCTACGCCGTTTCCGCCCTCATCGGCATGAAGTCCATCACCTGGTTCAGCAAAGCCTGTGTCTGGCTGTTTCTGGGGCTCATGGCCTATACGTTCCTGTTCAGCGGCCGGGCCATGTTCATGCTGGAGACCGCCATCACCACCACGGGCAATCTGGCCAATAGCTTCCTGCGGCTGTCCACCCAGCTTGATCCCATGCGGGAAACCTATTTCCCCCAGAACTGGACTCTGTTCTACTGGGCCTACTGGCTCAGCTGGAGCGTGGGCGCGCCCTTCTTTATCGCCCAGATCAGCCACGGCCGCACGGTCCGTCAGGTGATCGTGGAGGGCTACGCCTGGGGCGTGGCCGGAAGCTGGATCGGCTTCTACATCATGGGCAACTACGGCATGAGCCTTCAGCTCATCGACGGGATGCCGCTTTCCGCCGCGGTCATGGCCGGCGAGGACGTGACCTCCGTGGTGCTGACCATCCTCAAGACCCTTCCCCTGCCCCAGCTCGTGGTGGCCGCGGTGGCTGCGGTTATGATCCTGCTGATCACCACATCTCTCGACTCCACCACGCTGATCGCCAGCGCCTTCAGCGAGCCCTATTTGAAGCCTGACGAGCTGCCCAGCAAACGGGGCCGTGTGTTCTGGGCGATCCTGCTGATCATCCTGCCCATTTCCCTGCTGTTCGCCGAGGGTTCTCTCAGCAATGTGCAGTCCATCGCCATCATCTTCGCCCTGCCTATCAGCGTGATCCTGCTGCTGGCCACAGCCTCCTTCATCAAGGACGCCAGACGGTATCTTGCAGGAGATCCTGCGGAAAAAGCGAAGAACTAAGCAAGTGTCCATCGCACGCCCGATCCTGCCGGGCGTGCGTTTTCTGGCTTGGTTCTGAAAAAAGCGTCAGTTTTTGTCGAAAAGTTATTGCGTGCCGTCTTGTTTTGCGATATGATGGAGACGGAATAAATCATGCTCTGAAGGAGGTACCACCATGGGAAAATTCGTCATGAAAGCCACCAAAACCGGCATCAAGTTCGATCTGAAGGCCACCAACGGAGAGGTTATCGCCACGTCCGAGGTATACAGCGGCGAGCGCTCCTGCCGGAAGGGCATTGCCAGTGTCCAGAAAAACGCGCCCATTGCCAACGTGGAGGACCAGACCCAGGAGGGCTTTGAGAAGCAGAAGCATCCGAAATTTGAAATCTACAAGGACAAGGCCGGGGAGTTCCGGTTCCGCCTGAAAGCCACCAACGGCCAGATCATTGCCGTCAGCGAGGGCTACAAGTCCATGCGGAGCTGCACAAACGGCATTGAATCCGTAAAAAAGAACGCGGTGGATTCCCCCATCGTCATCGAGGAATAACGCCTGCAGTTTTAAGCTCCGCCGCCTTCCGCGGCGGGGCTTTTTCCGTCAGAGCATTGACAAGGCGGCGATTTGGGGCTATAGTTTTTCTGTATTTTTGAATGAGAGGTAAACCTATGAAACGAGACTATGTGACCCATTACAGCGGCTGGCTGAATCGGGATATGCACATCCTGGTCCACGGAGACCGGGGCCTTCCCGTTCTGGTGTTCCCCACCCAGGATTCCATGTGCACGAATTTTGAGGACTTCGGCATGATCGACACCCTGTGGGACTACATCGAAAGCGGGCAGATCCAGCTTTTCACCGTGGACACGGTGGACAAGGAGAGCTGGTCGGACGATTGGGGCAACGCGGAGCATCGGAGTCAGATGCAGGAGAATTACTACCACTACATCGTGGACGAGGCCGTGCCTTTCCTCCACGCATACAGCCAGTCGGACCGGCTTCCTCTGGCTGTGGGATGCAGCCTGGGCGCCACCCACGCGAGTATTGTGGCCCTCCGGCGGCCGGATCTGTTTGCCGGGTGCATCGCCATGTCCGGAATCTATGACGCCACCTATTTTACAGGCGGCTGGATGGACGGCCGGTGGTACGACAACTCCCCTGTTCATTTTCTCCAGAACATGCCGCTGGATCACCCCTATATCCACGAGTACAGCCAGCGCAGTCTGATCTTCTGCGTGGGGCAGGGCGCCTGGGAGGACGAGGGAATCCGGACGCTCCGGGAAATGGAGCGCATCTTCCGGGAAAAGGGCATCGAGGCCTGGACGGATTTCTGGGGCTATGACGTAAACCACGATTGGGACTGGTGGCAGAAGCAGATTCGCTATTTCCTTCCCATTGCACTTCAAAATTCCTGAATCAGGAGGAACCGACATGAATTTTGTATTTATCTCTCCCCAGTTTCCCCAGACCTTCTGGAACTTCTGCAATCGGCTCAAGAACAACGGCGTCAACGTACTGGGTATCGGCGACACACCCTATGACGGTCTCGCCCAGAACGTGAAGGACTCCCTGACGGAATACTACTGGCTCCCCACCCTGGAGGATTATGACGGGGTCTACCGGGCCGTGGCCTTCTTCGCCTTCAAGTACGGAAAGATCGACTGGGTGGAGTCCAACAATGAATACTGGCTGGAGCTGGATGCACGGCTGCGGACGGATTTCAACGTGACCACCGGCGTCCAGTCCGGGGACATCTCCAAATTCAAGAGCAAGGCGCAGATGAAGGGCTGTTATGAAAAGGCCGGGATTCCCACGGCCAGACAGCACAAGGTGTCCGATCTGGCCGCTGCCAGAGAATTTATCGCCAAAACGGGATATCCGGTCATCGTCAAGCCGGAGGTGGGTGTCGGCGCGCTCCACACCTACAAGCTGGAAAAGGACGAGGATCTCCGGTGGTTCTATGGGGAGCTTCCCGACGCGCCCTATGTGATGGAGGAGTTCATTGTGGGGGACATCACCTCCTATGACGCCATTATCAATGCCGAAGGCAAACCCCTTTTTGAGTCCATGACCTGCTGGCCGCCCTCCATTATGGACATCGTCAACAAGAAGCTGGACCTTGCCTACTATGTGGCGGCGGACATGCCCGAGCAACTCCGGTCCATGGGCCGGGCGGCGGTGGAGGCCTTCGGCGTCAAGAGCCGGTTTGTCCACATGGAGTTCTTCCGTCTGACCCAGGCCAGGCCCGGTCTGGGGGACATTGGGGATTTCGTGGCGCTGGAGGTCAATATGCGGCCCGCCGGCGGCTACACCCCGGACATGATGGACTACGCCCATTCCCTGGACGTGTACCAGATCTGGGCGGATATGATCACCTGGAATGAACGCCGGTTCCCGGAGCCGGAGTACCATCAGTTCTGCGCCTATGCCGGACGCCGGGACTGCTACGAGTACGTCCACTCCCATGAGGAGATCCTGGAGCGCTATGGGGATCGGATCGTCACCTGCGAGCGGATGCCGGAGCTCATGTGGGATCAGATGGGCAACATGAACTATACGGCTGTGCTGCCTGATGAGGCTGCCGCCAAGGAATACATCGAGTTCGTCCAGGCCTACAGGCCCGGCAGCGGTCCCGAGGGCTGATTCCAGAGCATCGGTAAAATATGGTTTCTATTACTCCCGTGTTTTTTTCGCGCGGGAGTAATATTTTTCGTCCGGAGGCAAACAATACCGCTGTAACCATGATTGAAATGGAGGTATTGCCATGAAACACCGAACCGGAACCGCGCTATTATTCCTGCTGCTCCTGACGTCCCTTCTCGCGTCCAACGCCATTGCTGCGGAGGAAACTCTTTCCTGGGATGAGACCTACCGCTTCACCGCCGAATCGCTCCAGGCAGAGGACTGCGCCGGGGTCCTGCTCACCCAGGTGCCCGGCAGCACCCTGGGCGCGCTCATGCTGGGAGACCGGCAGCTCAAGGCCGGAGACGCTCTGCTGGCGGATCAGCTTAATCAGGTGGTCTTTATCCCCGCGGAGGACGCCAGCGGCGCCGCGTCTGTGTCCTGTCTGCGGCTGAGCGATCAGGGAACCAGTCCCTATTCCATGACCCTGAAGCTGATCCACCGCCGTAACGAGCCGCCCACAGCAGAGGACTCAGAATTCAAGACCTATAAGAACATCCCCGGCCAGGTTCCGCTGACCGTCAGCGATCCGGAAAACGGCGCGCTGACCGTCACCATTCTCACGGAGCCCAAGCGAGGAACTGTGGAGGTGGATGCCGGGGGCGCCGTCACCTACACCCCCACGGAAAACCAGGTGGGTAAGGACAGCTTCACCTATACCGTCACGGACCCGGAGGGGGCCGTATCTCAGGAGGCCACTGTCCGGGTGATCATTCAAAAGCCCTCCCACGCCCAGACCTATGGCGATATGGAGGGAGATCCGGCTCAGCTTGCCGCTCAGTGGCTGATGGAGGAGGACATTTTTACGGGCGAGTCCGTGGCGGGCAGTCTGCTGTTCCATCCGGACGCCCAGGTGACCCGGGGAGAATTCCTGGCCATGTGCGCCGGGTTCGTAGGCACCAATGAAGCCGTGGTTTCCACAGGCTTTTCCGATGAAGCCGCTACACCCGCCTGGCTCGGTCCCTATGTGACCACGGCGCTGCGCTGCGGCTTTCTCTCCGGCGTCCCCGGGGCAGGCGGACTTCGTCTGGACCCGGACGCCGTTCTGACCCAGGCGCAGGCGGCGAAAATGGTCTCCGCCATTCTGTGTCTCGGCCAGGACGGCGCGGAAACCGTGATGGCCAAAGCGGAAGCCATTCCCACCTGGGCAAGAGACAGCGCCGCGGCGCTCTCCGCCCTGGACCTTTATACCGTCACGGACGGCGAAGCCCCTATGACCCGCAGAGAGGCCGCTCTGCTTCTCTACCGGGCGGGATGCTACGCAGAGGCGCATCAGAAGGACACGGGTCTTCTGGCCTGGGCTGCCAGATAAAAGCAGGGAGTGCTGTGTTTGCAGCACTCCCGTTTTTCAATTCGCATGCATCAGGGCCTCCGGGTCCAGGGTGATGTCCCGGGGATTGACCCGGCTCCAGGAGAAATTCTTCTCCAGCTCCCGGGGAGATACTTCCTCCCATCGGTCGATCAGTCCACAGGAGAAGGCCAGGAGCCCTATGATCTTTTCCGGGCGCCAGTGTTCCCGCAGGTACCCCAGGTCCAGATCCTTGTCCCGCTTGGAGAGCCGACGGCCATCCTGGGCCAGCAGCATGGGAACGTGGTAAAACCGCGGAGCAGTCAGGCCCAGCAGCTCATAGAGCCAGAGCTGGGCAGGCGTGGAGGACAGCAAATCCCTTCCGCGGACCACCTGCGTCACCCCGGCGCTCCCGTCGTCCGCCACCACCGCGAGCTGATAGGCCGCCACGCCATCGGCCCGCCGGATGATAAAATCTCCCCATTCCCCGGCCAGATTCATGGCATATTCCCCTTGCAGGCCGTCCCGGAAGGTGATCTCCCGATTCGGCACCCTGATTCGCAGGCAGGGTGTTTTGGTCCGGGCTGCCCGCTGGGCCGCATTGAGGTTTCGGCAGGTACCGGCATAAATCACCCGGCCGTCGGAGGCATGGGGCGCGGAGGCGGCGTGAAGCTGATCCCGGGTGCAGTAGCAGGGGTATATCAGGTCGTTTTTCCGCAGCTCCTCGATTATCTCGTCGTATTTGGGGCCTCGGAGGCTTTGGTTTTCCGCTTGCCGGTCCCAGTTCAGTCCCAGCCAGCGAAAATCCGATTCCAGCGCTTCGATGTATTCCCCCTTGCTTCTGGCAGGATCCAGGTCCTCGATCCGAAGTAGGATCTCGCCGCCCGCCTGTCTGGCGGACAGCCAGGCCAGGAGCGCAGTAAACACATTGCCAAGATGCATTCGCCCGCTGGGGCTCGGGGCGAACCGTCCCAGTTCCATGCGCACTCCTCCCCTGTCCTTTTTGTTCTTTGTACTTCCCGTCAGGCTGCCATAGCCGGTTCCGGATCTGTGTCCGGCGCCGGAACTGGCTCAGCCTCTGGAACTGTCTCAGATTCAGGCGTCATCTCAGGCTCCGGCGGTGTTTCCGGTACAGTTTCCGCGTGTTCCTCTTCCTCCAGCTGCTTTTGGATCTCATACCAGTCCCGGAAACGGAGCATGACCGCTGTCACCTCCGCCCGGTTGGCGCTGTCCAGCGGTGCAAGGAACAGCTGCAGGTCCGGCGTTTCCCGTCCGCGGAGCAGGCGCTCCTGGACCGCCCAGGACATGGGCTCCACGGCAAATCCCGACACCTGCTCTCTGTCCGAGAATGTCCCCAGGATCTCCGGATCCTGCACCAGATACTTCCCTGTTCTGTACAGCATAGCAGCCAGCTCCTGCCGGGTGACAGGTGCGTTGGGGTCAAATTCCGTGTCGGTTTTTCCCTCAATCACGCCGGCCTCCTGGGCCCAGCAGATGGCAGCATAGGCATAGTTCCGGGACACATCGGTGAAGGTGGTCTCATGCCCGGCCTCCGGGCTTCCGAGCACCCGATGAAGCAGGGTCACAGCCTCCGCACGGGTCACCGCGTCCAGCGGTGCAAACTGGTTGAAGGGGCGGCCATTGACCACGCCCTCCTCATAGGCGGTCCGAATGACAGGAAAGGCCCAGTAATCCGTGGGCACATCCAGGAAGGGCAGCGGGCTTTTGATCGTAAAGCCGCTGGTGATACTGCCGTAGTAGTTCCCGATTCCCTTAATTTGGACCGTGGCGTTTCCGGCCTGGACATTGGACGCATAGGATGTGGCGTAATCCGTTCCCGGAACGAGGGTTTTTCCGTCGAGCTGCACCGTCACCGCCGGCGTGTGGGCAGAGCCGTCGAACATATATTCCGTCGGGGACAGCGTCACGGCAGCTCCCTGAATACTTCTGTCACGGTCCACGGAAAAGCCCCATTCCAGCAGCTCCCGGCTCTGTTCATAGCGAAGATCCAGAGAGGGAGCGCCAAACATGGCAAGAAGCAATTCGACGCCGTTCCGGCTTGCCGCAGACACCAGACAGCTTCCCGCCTGGCTCGTGGAGCCTGTTTTCACGCCGATGCAGTCCCGGAAGGAATAATACTCCGAGTTCCCAGGCAGCAGCAGATTGGTGTTCGTCAGGGTCCTCGCATAGTGCATATTGGTCTCGGGAATGGTCACCCGGGCTCTTTTCACAATGTCCCGGAAGGCAGGATACTCCATGGCCGCCGAAGCGATCAGGGTCATATCCCGCGCCGTGGTATAGTGGTTGTAGTCGTGGAGCCCGTGGGGGGACGTGAAATGGGTCCCGGTGCAGCCCAGGGCCGCAGCCTCCTTGTTCATCATGTCCACAAAATTTGATACGCTGCCGCCCACATATCGGGCGATCACACAGGCGGCGTCACAGCCGGACACCACCATCATGCCCTCCATCAGCGTATGTACGGACAGGTATTCTCCCACATAGAAACCGGCGGATGAGGCGTTTCGCCCGTCGATGGTGTAGTAATCCGAGCGGTAGATCGTCACCATATCGTTCAGATTGCCGTACTTAAGGCACAGCAGCGCCGTCATGATCTTCGTGGTGCTGGCGGGATAGACCCGGGCGTCCGCGTCCTTGGTGTAGAGCACGCGGCCGGAATTCCGGTCGATCAGGCAGGCGCCGCCGCAGTACACATAGGGATCGGCGAGAAGCTGCGCATCCGCGGAATCCGACAGGACCGGCGTCTCCCCTTCCGCAGCAAGCGCCGCGGTCGGCAGAACGGAGATCAGACAGATCAGAACGAGGAAAAAGGATATGGAACGTTTGACGCGCATGGGATCACCTGATTTCAGCGGGAAAATTCATACAATATATTGTAGCTTTCCCAGGGCTCTGTGTCAAGATATGACGTAACTGTTCAGTCGCTCGTGTCATCCTGAGCGTAAGCGAAGGATCTTTTACCTGAAATCGTGAATAATGCCAAGATTCTTCGTCACTTTGTTCCTCGAACAGATACGATATGACATTATAAAGGAATCACGGGAATGCCGAGCATCCCCGTGATAGCATGTTAAGGCTTTGTGCTGGCTGTTCCGCTGCTTTTTCCGCCGGTCATGCTGTCTGCCGCGCTGCCGATGGCGTTACCGGCGTCTCTGGTCACGTCGCCCACCGCGTCGCCCACATCTCTGGCCACGTCGCCGGCGGCGTCGCCCACGTCTCTGGCGGCGTCTCCCACGGCGCTGCCTGTGTCATTCCCGGACGTGTTGTCCCCGTCGGTCCGGCGGTCGCCGGTTTTGCCGGCGGCGTTCCCGTCGGTCCGCGCGTCGCCGGTTTTGTCGGCGGTGTCCATACCGTCGTCCCTGGCGGCCGGTTCATCGCCAATCACGCCGTTGTGGTCCGTTACATCCCCGTCATTGTCCGGGACCGGCGTCGAGGTGACCTGGGGCGAGGCGGCGGGCTGATCGGTCCCGTTTGTTCCGGCCGTCCCGTTTGTATCGGTGTTCATCCCCATGCCGCATGCGCTTAAACAGAGCGCCAGAGCCAGGACCAGGGCGGTAAGCCCCATATATTTTCTTTTCATTCTGCGTTCCTCCTGTGCATTTTTACGGAGCTAGTCTGTCCGAAAACAGAAGAATTACACAGGCAGGTTTTTTCAAGAAATGGAAATCTATGAATATGCAAACGAGGGAGCCAGGCTCCCTCGTTTTGCAGATCGTAATCAGTCGGCCTTCACGGCGATGACCTCGCGACCGTTGTAATAGCCGCAGGCCTTGCAGGCTCTGTGGGGGAGCGTGAACTCACCGCACTTGGGGCACTTGGAGAGGCCGGGCATATCCAGCTTCCAGACATTGCTGCGGCGCTTGTCGCGTCTGGCCTTGGACACTTTACACTTGGGTACTGCCATGTTTGTCACCTCCTGAGGGAAGAATGGGTGATCCGCCAAAAGCTGCTTGAGAGCAGCCCAGCGGGGATCAGACTCGGGCTTGCAGTCGCAGGGACCGTCGTTGAGATCTTTGCCGCAGGTGGGACAGATCCCAAGGCAGTCCTCTCTGCACAGGAAACGGGAGTCCATGTTGAGCACAAAGACGGTGTTCAGGATCTCCTCCAGATCTGCTGCGTCCTCCTTGAGGACGAAGGTCTGCTCGTCCTCGTTCTGCTCGGAGGCAAGCTCCGGCACCAGAACGGCTTCCATATCGAGATGGAAGGGCTTGTCAAAGGAAGCGGCGCAGCGGTCGCAGACGCAGTGAAGGGTGGTGTCCACGGTCCCGGTGAGAATCAAGACGCCAGCCTCGTTCCGGACCTGACCTTCCGCTCGAAGGGGCTCGGACGCGGGCTTCTGGCTGCCGAATTCCATACCGGCACAATCCATCTCCATGGAAAAGGGCACCTTGCCGCCAGGCTGATTCAAAATCGTCGCAAGTGAAAGCAGCATAGTCTGTCCTCCCCAGCAGTCTGACCCGGCTATTATATCGGCTTCCGGGTGGAATGTCAAGGAAAAATCCTATTCTGTCCGGTCCTCGGCGATGGCAGGATAGGGCCAGCGGTCGGGCACGAAATAGTCCGTATAGAGCCCTGTCAGCCCAAGGGGCTCCCACGTCTCATAGAAGCTCAGATCGTTGACCGTATGGCAGTAGACCGCGGTTTCCGGACAGGCGGTGCGAATGGCGGTCAGCAGCTCCTCTGTCAGCCTTTCCTGGGGCATGGTGACGGCCCAGGGCCGTTTTTCCTTCACGAAGGACCCAAGCGTCTCCGGTTCAACCTCCATGCGGTAGACCGTCAGGATGATCCGTTCATAGCCCAGAGCGGCAGCGCTGTCAAACTGGTCGTAGCTGTAGATCTGCGGGATAAACCGGTCCGCCTTCTCCCCTGCCATTTCCCGAATCCGTTTTAAGGTCTCCAGGTTGTCGCCCTTGATATCGGTGACGATACTGGCCTCCGGATGGCCGTCCATCCATTTGAGCAGACCGCTGAGGTCCAGCAAGGTCAAATCTGAGAAGGTCTCCGACGACAAAAACGCTTCCTTGGTCCGCTGGCCATCGGAGCCAAGCAGCCGGACGGCCATGCTGTCCCAATCGTGGATCAGGACGATCTCCCCGTCCAGTGTGGGCTGGAAATCCAGCTCAATAAAGCGGTGCCCCGCTGCATAGGCCGTATCCAGGGCCTCTTTGGAATTGGTATAGCGGTATCCGTAAACGGCGCCGCCGGCGTGGGCGATCAGGGTTGGATGGCCAGTCTCCGGCTGCGCCTGCCTGTTTCCGCAGGCCGGAAGCAGAATCAAAACGGCGGCCAGTAACAGCGCCGCCCATTTTTTTGCCATAGCCATCCGCTCCCTTCCTATTGTTCGCGCTTCAAAATCGTCTCCACCATCTGAAGCTGCTCCGGCGTGTTGACGCCCACGATCTCCGCGCCCAGCTCCCGCTTGCACAGACTGAGCTTATAGCCCTTCTTCCTCATGTGCTCCGGCACGTCGGTGAGATAGTATTCGCCCTGGGCATTGTCGTCGGTGAGAAGCTCCAGGCACTCCAGGAGCTTTTTGCAGTCGAAGGCGTAGACGCCGGCGTTGAGCTCTTTGATTTCCTTCTGCTCCGGCGTGCAGTCCCGGTCCTCCACCACACGGAGAAAGCCGCCGCTGCCGTCCCGGAGGATTCTGCCGAAGGGCAGATCCAGGTTGGAGGTCCCGGTCAGGAAGGTGCAGTCCGCGCCCTCGGCCTCATGCTTTTGAAGCAGCGCCTCATAGGTCTCCTTTTTCAAAAGGGGCATATCGCCGCAGCACACCAGCACCGTTCCGTCGAAAGCTTGCAATTTCTCTCTGGCGCACTGGACCGCGTGGCCCGTTCCCTTCTGGGGCACCTGCCAAACGATTTCGCATTCCTCAAACCTCGCCTTCACCTTTTCTCCCTGATACCCCACGACCAAAATCGTATCTTTGGGAGATAAAAAGCTGAGGGCTTCCAGCACATAATGGAGCATAGGCTGGCCGTTTACCTCCCGGAGCACCTTGGGCAGATCAAATTCCTCGGAGTGAAGCCGGGTGCCCTTTCCGGCTGCCAGAACCACCGCTTTTACGTTTCCCATGTGGATTCCTCCCATCCCTTCAAAATGGCGATACCGGCGCTGGCGCCGATCCGGTCGGCTCCCGCCTCCAGCATGGCCTTTGCGTCCGCCCAGGTCCGAATGCCGCCGCTGGCCTTCACCGGAATGCCGCCTGCGGATTGCTTCATCAGAGCCACGTCATGGGCTTTGGCGCCGCCGGCGGAAAAGCCCGTGGAGGTCTTGACAAAATCCGCTCCGGTGTTTTTCGCCGCCTGACAGGCCCGGACGATTTCCGGCTCCGTCAGCAGGCAGGTCTCCAGGATCACCTTCAAGGTCTGATCGGGGCAGGCGTTTCGGACGGCCTGAATGTCCGCCTCCACAGCCTCCCAGTCTCCGTCCTTCGCCCGGCCCACATCCAGCACCATGTCGATCTCCTGCGCGCCCAGGTCCGCCATGACTTTGGCCTCCGCCGCCTTGGCGACGGAGCAGCCCAGAGGAAAGCCCACCACCACGCAGAGCTTCACGTCTGTCCCGGCAAGGCATTCCTTTGCCAGCGCCGCCCGGCCGGAGTTGACGCAGACCGCGCCGAAGCCGTTTTCCACCGCTTCAGCGCACAGGGCCTTGATCTGTTCCGCTGTGGCGTCGGGCTTTAACAGGGTATGGTCGATTCTTTTCGCAAGCTCCTGTTTTGTCATGCTTTCCCCTCACTTTCCAAGGTGGAAGAACCGGATGCCGTTCTCCGTGGTGATCCGGGCAACCTCCTCCAGGGTCATGCCCCTAATCTCCGCGATCTTCTTCGCCACCTCCGGCACATAGCCCGAGTGGTTCCGCCGTCCGCGATAGGGCACCGGGGCCAGATAGGGCGCGTCGGTCTCGATCATGATCCGTTCCATGGGGATCGCCTCGATGGCCTCCAGGGCCCGGCGGGCGTTCTTAAAGGTGATCACGCCGGTGAAGCTCACGTACCAGCCCAGCTTTGTCAGCTCCACCGCCATCTCGGCGCTGCCGGAAAAGCAGTGGAACACGCCGGTCACATGGTCCGCATACTCCCGGACGATCTCCATGCAGTCCCCGTGGGCGTCACGGTCGTGGACCACCACGGGCATGTCGAGCTCCGCCGCCATTTCCAGCTGCCGCCGGAACCAGTGCTTCTGTACATCGTGGGGCACGTCGTGATAGTAGTAATCCAGGCCGATCTCCCCGATGGCCACTACCTTTTTATGGCTGCACATCTGCCGGTACTGCTCCAGGTCCTCCTCGGTCATATCGCCCACGTTGCCGGGCCAGCCGCCCACCGCCGCGTAGATAAAGGGATACCGCTCCGCCAGAGCAATGGACGCCTGGGAGGAGGGAATGTCCGTGCCGATGGTGTTGATATAGGCAATTCCCTCCCCGTGGATGGTGCGGAGCAGCTCGTCCCGGTCGGAATCGAACCGTCCGTCGTCATAGTGGGCATGGGTGTCGTAATACTGAATCATACATTGTTCTCCTTGCTTTTAAGCTCCAGATAGACCATCAGGACCGCCATGTCCGCCGGGCTGACGCCGCTGATGCGGGAGGCCTGGCCCAGATTGAGCGGACGGACCGCATTCAGCTTCTGCCGTGCCTCCAGGCGAAGTCCGGATATGGACGCATAGTCGATGTCCCCGGGCAGGACCCGGTCCTCCTCCCGGCGGAACTGCTCCACCTGCTTTAACTGCCGGGCGATGTATCCCGCGTATTTCACCTGGATCTCCACCGCCTCCCGAACGTCCGCGCCCAGCGGAGGGCGGTCCGGGTCAAAGGGCTTTAAATCGTCGTATCGGACCTCAGGCCTGCGCAGCAGGTCGCCCATGCGGACGGAGCCCTGGACCGGGGCGGAACCCACAGCGGTCAAAAAAGCGTTCAGCTCCGGGCTCTCCGGCAGGCCGCAGGCCTCCAGTCTGGCCTTTTCTCTTCGGACCTGTTCGTATTTCTGTTCCACGGCCTCATAGCGCTCCCTGGACACCAGCCCCACCCGGTATCCAATGGCCGTCAGCCGCTCGTCGGCGTTGTCCTGGCGGAGCATGAGCCGGTATTCCGTTCGGGAGGTCATCATCCGGTAGGGCTCGTTCGTTCCCTTGGTCACCAGGTCGTCGATCAGAGTGCCAATGTAGGCGTCGGAGCGGCGAAGGATCATGGGTTCCTCGCCCTTGAGGGCCAGCGCCGCGTTGACCCCGGCCACCAGCCCCTGGGCCGCCGCCTCCTCATAGCCGGAGGAGCCGTTGAACTGGCCGGCGCCATAGAGGCCCTTCACCTTCTTGCACTCCAGAGTAGGCAGCAGCTCCATGGGGTCCACGCAGTCATATTCGATGGCGTAGGCCGGGCGCATCATTTCCGCGTGGCGGAGGCCCGGAATGGTGTGCATCATCTCGATCTGCACGTCCTCGGGCAGAGACGAGGAAAAGCCCTGGATGTACATCTCGTCGGTGCCCAGGCCGCAGGGCTCAATAAAGAGCTGGTGCCGGGATTTGTGGGGAAACCGGACGATCTTATCCTCAATGGAGGGGCAGTATCGCGGCCCCACACCCTCAATGACGCCGGAAAAGAGCGGGCTCCGGTGAAGGTTCTCCCGGATGACCCGGTGTGTCTCTTCGTTGGTATAGGTCAGATAGCAGACAGCTTGATTCTCCGGAATATGATCGGTGGAGAAGCTGAACGGAACCGGAACCTCATCGCCGGGCTGGAGCTCCATTTCCGAAAGCTCCAGGCTCCGGAGATTCACCCGGGGCGGCGTGCCCGTCTTAAAGCGCCGGAGCCGCAGGCCCAGGGCGGTCAGGCTCTCGGAGAGGCCCTCCGCCGCGTGCATGCCGTCGGGGCCTGATGCATAGACGCACTCCCCGGTAATGACCCGGCCCTCCAGGTAGGTTCCCGTACAGAGGATCGCCGCCTTGACGGGATACAGAGCGCCCAGCCGGGTCTTTACGGCGGTCACAGCTCCGTTTTCCGTTCGGATCTCCGTGACCATGGCCTGCTTCAGATCCAGATTGGGCTGGATTTCCAAGGCGTGCTTCATCCGCTCCTGATACTTCCGCCGGTCCGCCTGGGCCCGAAGGGAATGGACAGCGGGGCCTTTGCCCCGGTTCAGCACCCGGAACTGGATGCAGCTCTCGTCTGCCGCTCTGCCCATTTCGCCTCCCAGGGCGTCGATCTCCCGGACCAACTGGCCCTTTCCCGTGCCGCCGATGGCGGGATTGCAGGGCATGTTCCCCACGGCGTCCAGATTAATGGTGAAGATCACCGTTTTCATGCCAAGCCGGGCGGCGGCAAGCCCCGCCTCGATCCCGGCATGGCCCGCGCCGATGACCGCCACGTCATAGGCCTCCGTCCAATATTCCATCGCTTTCACCTTCGCACTGTAGTAAAGGCGATTATACCATGATCCCCGGCGCTTTGCCACTGTTTTCTTCGCTTTCTTTACTTTCCGGGCCCGGCATGGTATACTGAGACAAGAATACTAAGATCGGGAAGGAAGTGTTTCCCATGTCAATGGACGTGCTTCAGGAAAAGATCCGACAGAAGAAAAATCCCACCGTGGCCGGGCTGGACCCCAGGCTGGAATTCATCCCCGCGCACATTCTGCAGGAAGCGTACGATCAGTACGGTCATACCCTCCAGGGGGCTGCGGAGGCCTATCGCCTGTTCTGCCGCGGCCTCATCGACGCCCTTCACGATGTGGTGCCGGCGGTCAAGCCCCAGAGCGCCTATTTTGAGGTTCTTGGCAGCGCCGGGATCGCCGTGCTGGAGGAGCTTTGCGCCTACGCAAAAAGTCAAGGGCTCTATGTGATCATGGATGCCAAGCGGGGCGATATCGGTTCCACCTGTGAGGCCTACGCCAGCGCCTATCTGGGCGGCGTCCAGGTGGGCGATCAGATCATTTCTCCCTTTGACTGCGACTCCGTCACCGTCAACGGTTACCTGGGCACCGACGCTCTGAAGCCCTTTACCACCCTGTGTAAGGCGCGGAACAAGTCCATTTTCCTGCTGGTGAAGACCTCCAACCAAAGTTCCCGGGAGCTCCAGGATCTCATTGCCGGTGATCGTGTGGTCCACACGGTGGTGGCGGATCTGGCCATCCGTCTGACGGACAAGGAGCAGCTCATGGGCGCCTCCGGCTGGTCCGCCATCGGCGCGGTGGTTGGCGCCACCCATCCCAAGGATCTGAAGGCCCTGCGGGAGAAGTACCAGAAGCTGTTCTTCCTGGTGCCGGGATATGGCGCCCAGGGCGGAAAGGCCAAGGACGTGCAGTATGCCTTTGACCGGTTCGGTCATGGCGCCGTCGTCAACTCCTCCCGGGGCATCATGTGCGCCTGGCAGAAAACGGGCGGCGACGGTCACGACTTCATGGACGCCGCCAGAGCGGAGGCCATCCGTATGCGGGATGATATCGGCCGTTTTGTGACGGTCCTTTGACAGGAGAAAACCTATGGAACGAATTGCAAACGCAACGGTGACGGCTCTGAAGGCCGGACCGGTATATACGATATTAGAATTATGTCAGCCCGAAATGGCCAGTGACGCCTGTCCCGGACAATTTCTTCACATCAAATGCGAGGGCTTTTCCCTCCGGCGGCCCATCTCCATTGCCGGGGTCACGGGGGATCGTTTGACGCTGGTGTTTGAGACCAAAGGCGGCGGCACGATCTGGCTCTCCCAGCGGCGTCCCGGTGACATTCTCGACGTACTGGGTCCCCTTGGAAACGGTTTCCCGGCAGAGTCGGGTCCCTGCCTGCTGGTGGGCGGCGGCGTGGGCGTTCCGCCCATGCGCTTCTGCGCCCAGCGGTTTTCCGGCTGCGACGCGGTTTTGGCCTTCCGGTCCTCGGATCGGGCGCTGCTGACGGAGGACATGGACGCCCTCTGCGGAGAGGCTATGGTCATGACCGACGACGGTTCTCTTGGAACGAAAGGCTTTGCCGCCCAGGGTGTAGCGGCCATGCTGGCGAAGAAGGCTTACAGCGCTGTTTTTGCCTGCGGACCGAAGATCATGCTGAAAACCACGGTAGAGGCCTGCCGGAAAGCCGGCGTCCCCTGCTGGGTGTCCCTGGAGGAGCGGATGGGCTGTGGTCTGGGCGCCTGCCTCACCTGCGCCACCCCTATTCGGAGCGAGGATGGAACCACACTGATGCAGGAGGTCTGCAAGGACGGCCCCGTCTTCCGGGGCGAGGAGGTGATCTGGGATGTCTGATCTGCGTGTGAATCTGGCGGGGCTGGAACTCCGGAATCCCATTGTCTCCGCCTCGGGGACCTTCGGCTTTGGCCGGGAGTATGCGGCCTTCTATCCCCTTTCCCGGCTGGGCGCCGTGTCCGCCAAGGGCTTGACGCTGCTGCCTCGCAGCGGAAACATGCCTCCCCGGATCGCGGAGACGCCCTCGGGCATGCTCAACAGTGTGGGACTTCAGAATCCCGGCGTAGAGGGCTTCCTCCGGGAGGAGCTTCCCTGGCTGAAGGAGCAGGGCACAAAGGTCATCGTGAATCTCTCCGCCGGTACCGTGGAGGAATTCGGACAGATGGCGGAGATGCTCTCGGTGGATGGCGTGGATCTGCTGGAGGTCAACATCTCCTGTCCCAACGTGAAATGCGAGGGTCTGGCCTTTGGGACCAGGCCGGAGACGGCCCAGGCCGCCACGGAGGCCGTGAAAACACATACCCATCTGCCGGTCATGGTGAAGCTGAGTCCCAACGTGACGGACATCACCGAGATCGCCCGGGCGGCAGAGGCCGGTGGAGCCGACGCCCTCTCCCTCATCAACACTCTATTGGGCATGCGGATCGACCTGAACACCCGCAGGCCCATTCTGAAAAACAACACCGGCGGTCTCAGCGGTCCGGCGGTGCTTCCCGTAGCTGTCCGGTGCATCCATCAGGTCCATCAGGCCGTGAAGCTTCCCATTCTCGGAATGGGCGGCGTCATGACAGGGGCGGACGCCGCGGAGCTGATGATGGCGGGCGCCTCCGCCGTGGCTGTGGGAACCGCCATTCTGACGGACCCTCTGGCGCCCGTGCGCATTCTGGACGAGCTGGACCGGTTCTGCGACGATCGCGGCATTTCAGAGGTCCGGTCTCTCACCGGGACCCTGGAGGTCTGGTGACATGACGACAATTTATCTGATTCGCCACGGGGAGGCTGAAGGCAACCTGTACCGGCTGATGCACGGCCAGTACGACAGCGACCTCACCGCCTTGGGCTACGCCCAGGCGGAAAAGCTGGGAGAACGCTTCCGGAATGTGCCTCTGGACGCGGTATACACCAGCGACCTCCATCGGGCGGCCGCCACGGTTGCTCCTATCTGCCGGGTTCAGGGCCTCCCGCTCCATCTGGACCGGCGGCTCCGGGAAATCCAAATGGGCGTCTGGGAGAACGTGCCCTTCGGAAACGCCCTGGCAGATGAACGGGCCCTGTTTGAGACCTTTACCTATCATCCTCTGGACTGGCACATCGACGGATCCGAGGATTTCCGAGACCTGTCCCAGCGGGGCATCGCCGCCCTCCGTGACATTGCCGCCCGCTATCCGAACGGTTCTGTGGCGGTGGGGGCCCATTTCGTGATTATCAAAGCCATTCTGGGCGGGCTGTTTACGGGGCTGGATCATCCGGAGGAGATTCCGCGGCTTCGAAACACCAGCATCACCACCCTCACGGCGGAGAACGGAGCGTTTACTCTGAAGTCTGTGGACGACGCGGACCATTTGCCGCCGGAGCTGCTTCGGCTCCCCTCGGGTAAAAACCTCTGCTTCCGGCCCATGGGGCAGGATGCGGCGGAGGAGTATATCCGTTATCGGAAGGACGCCTGGGAGGTGGTCTACGGCGACCTGAAGGGTTTCGACGGCTCCGGCTTCTGGCTGGACGCCCAGCGGTCCATCGGGCCCGATCCGGAGGCCATGGTGGTGGCCTATCTGGAGGGCCGCCCCGTGGGCATGCTTCAGCTCAATCCCGCCAGAGACGCCAATAAGGGCGTGGGTTACATCCCCTTTGTCTATCTCCGGGAGGCATGGCGGCACCAGGGGCTGGGGATCCAGCTCATCGGCCACGCCGTGAAGTTCTACCGGCGCCTGGGCCGGAAAAAGCTCCAGCTCTCCGTCTACCCCGGCAACACAAACGCCCTGGGATTCTACCGCAAATTCGGCTTCACCCAGGTGAAAAAGCACCGGGGCCGCTTCGGCCACCTGCTGCTCATGGAAAAGGACATCCGTGTGCCGGGACTCCCCAAGGATATCAGAACCCTGGCAGAATAGACTTCGCCGCCCGTTTCCGGGCGGCGGTTTATTCTCCCTTCCGACAGCTTTTTCATTGTTTATTCAAGCGTGTCTGTCTGTGGCTCCGCATACAGAATGACCTCCACCGTATCGCCGGGACGGAGGTCAAAATTCCCGCCGGCACGGAATACGAAATCCACATGGCCGTTGCCCTGGGTCCGCCACAGGTCTCCCGTGACGTTCTCCCCGTTGACAATCACCCGGAACCGCTCCCCCACAGCTTCACGGACCTCGTCTGTATTGGAATAATCATCGGTTTCCGCGGCAGATGGGACAGGCAGCGCGGTCAAGGCCCTGAACAGGCGGGGAATCAGGCCATCCTCAAACTGCCCGGAATAAAACGAAGCCGTCACCGTTACCGCCGGGTCCGTTTCCACCGACAGGAGCATGCAGGGCTCCGGCGCCAGCGACATGGAGCGCCCGGCGCGGTCCTCACGAACCGTAAAAACGGCGGAGAGAGAATCATCGGTTGCGGTGACAGAATCCGGGATACCGGCTGCGCCGCCGCTTTTCACTTCCTCTCCCGTGTTCAGGTCAAGCGTTTCGGTGGTCTCCCCGTCCCGGGTGTATCCGGTGATGACGAGCTGACCGGGCTCATTCCCAAAGGCAACGGATTCCAGCCGCTGGAACCCGGAAAGATCAAGCCTCCGCCTGCCGCCCTTTGCATAGACCACATACATATCCAATTCATCTCCATGGGGAAGCCCCTGGAACCTGCCGTACGTCACGTAATAGTCCCTATTCTGAAGATGGTCGGTCTCCCGGTAGAGAAAGCGTTCCTCCAGGAGCTTTATCAGCTCCTCTGGGGAATAGGGGCACATAGACACGCCATCATGGCCGATGCTCTTGGGAGCCCTGTCGTAGAGCCGGACAAAGGTGGCGATGCACTGCTCCCGGGTATAGTGTTTCGTGGGGCTGAATTTGTTGTTCTCCACGCCGTTCATGACCCCCCAAAGAGCCATCTGCCCGATGCCGGACCGGGCCCATTCGGGAAACAGGCCGCTGTCCGCGTAGGCGGCGGCAAGCCGTTCGAGGTCATCCCGGTTTTCTTCCGATTCCCTTTCGCCCGTATATGCGCAATATGCGTTCAGCAGCAGTCTGGCGCTCTCCTGCCGGGTAATGGGCCGATCCGGCTCAAACAGGTTGTTCCCCACGCCGTCCACCAGATCCACGGACCGGGCCACGGTCACAAAGGGGTCCTCGCAGTCGGAAAAGGGCTCGACCAGGGCGGGATTGTCCTGATAATAGATGCGGTACAGCAGGGCGTAATCGTCCAGGCTGCAATGATACTGCATGGCGGAGAAATACAGTGCGATTTTGGCAAACTCCGCCCGTGTGATATCGCTGGTGTAATCCCCAAGGAGTTCCTCCGGCACAAAGCCCAGGGTGATCGCCCGCCGGATCTCCTGGCGGGCCCAGACAGAGCAGCCCTCCAACACAGCGGTTTCCCCCATGGGATCGTCCGCGGCCAAACCATTTGCGGCGCAAATCCCGAAACACATGGACAGACACAGTACCAGTGATAACAGCCTTTTCATACGGATCATCCTTTCCTTTTTGCAGAATCTGTTTGCTGTGATCCATCACAGTCTCTATATATATAGACGAAAAAGCGCAGAATACTGCTGCAATGACAAAGAATCCTTTCGATTTGCGTGATTCTCCTCCTTCTTCATTATAACATAAAGGCGTCTCAAAATGAATCATGCCACGGGATGTTCCGTTTACGGCCCATTCCAAATCGAATATGAATTTTCTTGCATTATCTCCCGTTTTGGAGTATGATGGACCTATAATAGAATGCTGTTGCGGCGGCGATATGGAGGTATGTTTATGGCACTTACAAAGAATAACAAGGTCAATGTCTGGCTGGACGAGGTCACAGCGCTGCTGAAGCCCGACCAGGTGGTGCTGATCACCGGCGAACAGGCCCAGCTGGATCAGCTCTCTGCGGAGGCCGTTTCCACCGGCGAGTTCATCACCCTGAACCAGGAGAAGCTCCCCGGCTGCTATCTCCACCGCTCGGATCCCACGGACGTGGCCCGGGTGGAGGACCGGACCTTCATCTGCTCCGTGAAGGAGGAGGACGCGGGCCCCACCAACAACTGGATGGACCCTGGGTCGATGAAGGCCAAGCTCATGAAGCTCTACGACGGCGCCATGCAGGGCCGGACCATGTATGTGATCCCCTACTCCATGAGTGTGGTGGGTTCCCCCTTTGCCAAGTACGGTATTGAGGTCACGGACTCCATCTACGTGGTCATCTCCATGAACATCATGACTCGGGTGGGCATGGCCGTGCTGGAGGCGCTGGGCACAGACGGCGACTTCATCAAGGGTCTCCACGCCAAGAAGGACCTGGATCCCCAGGAGCGGTATATCGTTCAGTTCCCCGAGGAGAACACCATTATGTCCATCAACTCCGGCTACGGTGGAAACGTGCTGCTTGGCAAGAAGTGCTTCGCCCTGCGCATCGCCTCCTATCTTGGCCGGCAGGAGAACTGGATGGCCGAGCACATGCTGATCCTGGGCATTCAGAATCCCCAGGGTGAGGTCCGCTATGTGACCGCCGCCTTCCCCTCCGCCTGCGGCAAAACCAACCTGGCCATGCTGATCCCTCCCGAGGGCTACCTCAAGAAGGGCTACAAGGTCTGGTGCGTGGGCGACGACATTGCCTGGCTCCGGGTGGGCGAGGACGGACGGCTCTGGGCCGTGAACCCGGAGAACGGCTTCTTCGGCGTAGCTCCCGGCACCTCCGCCAAGTCCAACTTCAACGCGCTGGAATCCACCAAGAAGAACACCCTGTTCACCAACGTGGCTCTGGACAAGAGCGATATGACCGTGTGGTGGGAAGGTCTCAACAAGACGCCTCCCGCGGACGCCGAGGATTGGCAGGGCCGTCCCTGGAACGGCGAGACCTCCACGGAGAAGGGCGCCCATCCCAACTCCCGGTTCACCGCCCCCGCCAAGAACTGCCCCTGCATCTCCCCCGAGTTTGAGAATCCCAAGGGCGTGCCCGTCTCCGCCATCATCTTCGGCGGCCGCCGGGCCAAGACCGCGCCTCTGGTCTATCAGTCCAGAAACTGGCAGCACGGTGTCTTTGTTGGCTCCATCATGGCCTCCGAGACCACGGCTGCCGCGGCCGGCGCTGTGGGCGTTCTTCGGCGAGACCCCATGGCCATGCGTCCCTTCTGCGGCTACCACATGGGCGACTACTGGCAGCACTGGCTGGATATGGGCAAGCTCATTCCCAACCAGCCCAAGATCTTCAACGTCAACTGGTTCCGCACCGACGACGAGGGCAACTTCATCTGGCCGGGCTTCGGCGACAACATGCGTGTGCTGGAATGGATCCTGAAGCGCTGCTTCGACGAGGTAGACGCCCAGGAGACCCCCATCGGCTACGAGCCCTATCCCCAGGACATCAACCTGGAGGGTCTGGACATTTCCATCGACACCCTGACCGATCTGCTCAGCGTAGATAAGGACCTGTGGATGGAGGACGTCAACAACATTGAGGAGTTCTACAAGGACTTCGGCGACAAGCTCCCCGCTGCCCTGAAGGACGAGCTGGAGACCTTGAAAAAGAATCTGGCCTGACCCTGATACAGTGATCGCGCCCCGGCTCTCAAAAAGCCGGGGCGCGATTTCCTTATTCCTTCATCATGTGGACGTTCAGGTGGTCGTAACTGAAGGTGACGCCGTTCCGGTCGAAGGTTTTCTTGGCCTCCTCCAGCAGGCCGAACCACACGTCCCAGTAGTCCTCCCCCACGCACCAGCACCGGGCTTGATACTGGATGGAGCTGGCCTCATAGGCGTTGACCCGGGCGAAGATCTCCAAGTCCTTCCGGACCTGGGGAATGTTGTTCATGGCCTCGATCAGGCTGGATTTTACCGTTTCCACGTCGTTGTCGTAGCCCACGGAGAAGTTCATGTCGATGCGGCGCATGCCGTCTGTGGAGTAATTGACCACCTCGGAAACGGTGACGGTACTGTTTGGCACAAAGATGGTGCGGGCGTCCCAGGAGACGATCCTGGTATACGTCATGGAGATTTCCCGCACAAAGCCCTCATTGCCGCCGATGAGCACATAGTCCCCCACCCGGAAGGGTTTCGTCGTCAGGATCACAAGGCCGCTGGCCAGATTGGCCAGGGCGCCTTGGAGGGCCAGAGAGACTGCCAGACCGGCAACGCTCAGTACGGCGATCAGGCTGGTGATGTCCACGCCAAGACCGGCGGCCACAATGGTGGCGGCCACAAACCACAAAATCACCTTTATCGTGGCGATCAGAAAGCTGTGGGCGCTGGGGTCCAGCTTGGAACGCTGGATCAGCTTTGTAAAGAGCCTGGAGAGCAGATTGACCAGCACAATGAGCACGATTACCAGGACGGCGAGCTTCACTACGTCCACGAGGCTCAGGCTCTTCAGTACGCTGGCAGCGGCAGCCACCTGCTCTTCGTCCACCTGCACGGTATCGACCAGAAACGCGGGCATGGATGCACCTCCTGTACATCTCTAATTAGTTTACATAATTTATATTATTTGCAACCGATCACTTTCCGGCGTAGTAGTTGATCAGGCATCCGGCCAGGATCACGTCCCGCTCCTCCCGGGGCAGGTTCTTCATATCCAGGCGGATTTCCCGGGTTCCGGCGGGCTGGATCAGGGTGGCCGTCACGGACTCATCGCTGCCCTCCAGGGCCTTCCGAATGCCGGGGATGTACAGCTTGTCGCCGGTCTGGATGTTCAGTTCCTCAATATTCTCCACGGTGAAGGGCACCATGCCCCAGTTGATGACGTTGGAGCGATAGCGCTTGGTAGCGTAGTCCAGGCAGATGTTGGCGCAGCCTCCCAGCACGCGCTGGCAGGAAGCAGCCTGCTCCCGGGCGGAGCCGTCGCCGGGCCGAATGGACATGACCACGCTGCCAAGGCCGGTGGTTCTGGGATCGTATTCGCCCATTTCCGCGGCAACAGAGGCGGGGGCCGTCCGGCGCTTGCGTTCCACCGCCTGAACGGCCTTGGCTCTTCCCACATATCCCGGGTCCTTCCGGCTGAGGGCAAATTCACTCAGCCGCAGAGGATTGGACCGGTAGGAGGAGGTTTCGCCTGAGGGGATCAGCTCGTCGGTGGTGGTCAGGGGGTCATAGATGGCCGAGGCCACCTCCAGCAGCAGATTCTCCGGCATGGGGATCTGCTCCGGCCAGTCGGCGATGTTGGGTCCAAATACCAGCTCCTCCTGGGGCTGGGGCTTCCCGACGCCGAAATACACACGGGCCTTGTAGGCGGAATCATCGTACTGATAATCCACCCAGCTGGGGTCTGCGGTGATCTCCGGCAGATCGGAGGCCGCGGTGATCGCGCCGCCGTTCAAGGCGGAGGCGGCGATGGAACGGGCGTCCATGAGGGCCACGTAGCTCAGTTGGCCGTCGCCCGGCTTGCTGCCCTCCCGGTTGGGGAAGTTCCGGGTGGAGTGACGGATGGAGAAGGCCCCGTTGGCAGGAACGTCGCCGGCGCCGAAGCAGGGACCGCAGAAGGCGGACCGGATGGAGACGCCGGAGGCCATGAGGCTGGCCAGGCTGCCCTTCCGGCTCAGCTCCATCATAACGGGCATGGAGGCCGGATAGGCCGACAGCCAGAATGCGTCAGCGCCCAGCGGCGCACCGGAGAGGATCTCCGCCGCCTTGGTGAGATTCTGATAGGTGCCGCCGGAGCAGCCGGCAATGACGCCCTGATCGGCATAGAATTTCCCGCTCCGGATCTTTTTGAGCAGGCTTTCAGGCTCCGATTTCAGCTCCAACTGCTGCCGGGTCCGCTCCTCCACCTGATGGAGCAGGTCCGCCAGGTTTTCATTGAAGGTGTGGATGGAAACGGCGCAGGAGGGATGGAAGGGCAGGGCGATCATACATTCCACCTTGTCCAGCTCTACGTGGAGGATCCGGTCATAGTAAGCGCCCTCCTGGGGAGAGATCGCCTTGTACTCGTTCTCCCGGCCATGAATGGCAAGGCTCTTCCGAACGGTTTCGTCCGTCTGCCAGATGGAGCTGAGGCAGGAGGTCTCCGTGGTCATGACGTCGATGCCGCTGCGGTAATCCATGGCCAGATTGGCGATTCCCGGTCCGAAAAACTCCATGACCGCGTTTTTCACAGTCCCGGCGTTGAAGGTTTTCTCAATGATGGCCAGGGCCACATCCTGGGGACCCACGCCCGGTCTGGGCGCGCCGGTGAGATAAATCCCCACAACAGGCGGCAGGTCCACGTCGTATGTCCGGTTCAGAAGCTGCTTCACCAGCTCCGGACCGCCCTCGCCAATGGCCATGGTACCGTAGGCGCCGTAGCGGGTATGGGAATCGGAACCGATGATCATCTTTCCACAGCCCGCGTAACGCTCCCGCATATAGGAGTGGATCACAGCCTGATGGGCAGGGACAAACTCGCCGCCGTATTTCTTGGCGGCGGACAGGCCGAACACATGGTCGTCCTCGTTGATGGTGCCGCCCACAGCGCAAAGGCTGTTGTGACAGTTGGTCAGTACATAGGGCAGCGGAAATTCGGTGAGTCCGCTGGCCCGCGCCGTCTGAATGATGCCTACATAGGTGATATCGTGGGAGGCCATGGCGTCAAAACGGATCTTTAAGCGTTCCGGATTGCCGCTGGTGTTGTGGGCCTGCATGATCCCATAGGCCATGGTTTTTTCCCGGCCGGATGCTTGAGAAAAGCCTCTGGCAACTCCCTCCTCCGCAGAAAGGAAGGAACCGGCGGAATAAAAGCCGCCATTTTCATATACGGTAATCATAGGAATCTCCTCCAATGTATATTCTTTCATTATTGTATCAGGATATAAAAGGCATTGCAAGAACAAATCCGGGAACCTGGCTTCTTGGGATTCTCTCACCTTCTCGATGTGATTTTAATTATTATTTAATAAAGTATTTATATTGACATTTGCCAATTTTCAGGATATACTTGTGTTGTAAAGGATATGTTTTTCTGTTTGGGAGGTGTTTTCCGTGAGAGAAAAATACAGTGAGGCCGGAAGAAATCCATACGACGGTCTTCGGACCTGGTCAGCGCTGACCCATGGCGTTGGAATCGTTTTGGCGATCCTGGCCCTGATTCTTCTGCTCCAGGTAACCGTCCATCGCAGCGCTGTCACCGTAACGGCTGTGTCTGTCTACGCGGTGAGCATGCTCAGTCTGTACACCGCCAGCACCATCTATCATTCCCTGCGCACCGGCGTCCGGGGCAGGCTGTTCCTTCGGAAGCTGGATCACCTGATGATCTATTTCCTCATTGCGGGAACCTACACGCCCATCTGCCTGATCCCCCTGGGCGGCACCCGTTCCGGACGGATCATGCTGGCCGTGATCTGGTCCATGGCCCTCCTGGGCAGCGCCTTCACCCTGTTTTGGATCAGGATGCCCAGAGCCCTGACCGCTGCCATCTATCTGATTATGGGCTGGACCGCCATTTTCGCCATTTATCCCCTGTATCAGGTCATGCGCCCCATTTGCTTTGCCATGCTGCTCTCCGGCGGCGTGCTCTACTCCGTGGGCGGCATTCTCTACGCGCTGAAATGGCCAGGCCGGAACAACAAATATTTCGGGTGTCACGAGATCTTCCACGTATTCATCGTGCTGGGCAGCATCTGCCACTTTATCATGATCTATCGGCTGTTCCCATGAAGTAAAAAAACTGGAGGTCCCGGAACGCTCCGGGGCCTCCTTTTTGATCTATAAATCCACGCCTCTTGTGTCGTAGATCCGGGCGGGCAACACATCCGAAAGCGCCGTCAGAAGCTGTTCCCGCCGCATGTCGATTTTGTTTACGCCTGTGGGAATGGTCACCGGGGATTTCAGAATCGCTTCGCCGGAGGACAGCACCGGCAGGGACAGATGCACGGCAGTTCCCTCTCCCTCCACAGACTCCAGGAGCAGCCCGCCGCCGTGGGCGACTGCCGCCCGGCGGACAAGCGGCAGTCCCAATCCCACGCCCCAGCGCGGGTCCGGGATCAGTCCCCGATGGGTGCTGCGGGAGAACACATGCCCCATCTGATCGGCGGAGATTCCGCAGCCGTTGTCCCGAACGGTGATGCGTAGCCGTTTGCCGCTCCGGCGGAGCGTCACAGCGATCTCCCCCTGGGGCTCCGTGAATTTGATCGCGTTGGATACCAGCAGGCAGACGGCGTTTGTCATCCACTCCCGATCAATGGCCGCGACACAGCGCTCTGTAGCGCCTTGATAGATGAGGCGGCGGTCCGCCGTCTCACACATGGGTATCAAATCCTCTACCAGCTTTCCGAGCCACTGGTCCAGATCCTCCCGCTCGGGATGATAGGTGAACGGGTCCTTCGGCTGGCCCACAGCCCGGAGCTCCTCGCTGATCCGCCGCAGGTTATAGAGGCCCCGGTTCAGCTCCGCCGCTCCTTCCAGATTCTGATCCTCCAACAGAGGAAGCAATCGAGGCGTCACCGCCATGACAGAGGCCAGGTAGTGCTGCATCCGCTCTGCCAGCGTAACGAACGTCTGGTCCTCCTCCCGGTCCGCATAGACCGTGGCCAGGACGCCGTTTTTCATACCGGTGAGCTTCACATTCAGGCCGGCGTTCTCCCCCTCCAGGGAAAACAGAACGCTTCCCTTCCCCTGAAACGGGCCCGCCTGCTCCCAGGAATCACCGAACAGGTCTGCGGCATCGGTTCCGGGACAAGCGTCGGGAAACAGTCTGGACGCCTCCGGCGAGAGCCCTGCCAGTATTCCATTTTCAAAAACAAGCAGCGCCTCTGAGGAGGCCTGCAGCATTTCCAGAATGGCTCTGTCCATCGATCTTCCCTCCGGATTTTGCATCGAACACCACTAGCGTTTCCCTTCGGCAGCAATCAAACCGGCGAAATATCTTCCACCGCTTTATGTCCATCATATCCCATTCCCGAAGAAAAAACAAGTCCGGTTTTGTCGAAACCTGTCGAAAACCATACGGCTCAGCCCTAACGTCTGCCGGACCTCCCCAAGGCGTCAATGCAATCTATGTTTGGCACCGCCTTCAGGTTCCCCGCAGAAAAGAGCCCGGAAGGACCTTCGTCCCTCCGGGCATTTGATTGTTTATGGAAGCAATATCACTCCAGCATGTGCTGGCCAGTATACAGCTCATAGTACCTTCCGCCCTTGGCCAGAAGCTCTCTGTGGCTGCCGAATTCGATGATCTCTCCGGCCTCAATGACGCAGATCTTGTCAGAGTTCCGGACGGTGGAAAGCCGGTGAGCGATGACGAACACGGTCCTGCCCTCCATAAGGCCATCCATGCCCTTTTCGATCTCCTTCTCCGTTCTGGTGTCGATGGAGGAGGTAGCCTCGTCCATGATCAGCACCGGTGGTTTGGCGACCGCGGCTCGGGAAATGTTGAGCAGCTGGCGCTGGCCCTGGGACAGGCTTCCGCCGTCGCCGGTGATATAGGTGTTGAACCCGTCGGGCAGCGACATGATGAAGTTATAGGCGTTGGCCCGTTTGGCCGCCTGGATGCACTCCTCGTCGGTGGCGTTGAGCCGTCCGTACCGGATGTTCTCCATGATGGTGCCGCTGAACAGGTGGGTATCCTGGAGGATCACCACGAGGCTCCGGCGCAGGTCGTCCTTCTTGATGTCCTTCACGTTGATACCGTCGTATAGGATCTGGCCGTCCTGGACGTCGTAGAACCGGTTGATCAGGTTGGTGATGGTGGTCTTACCGGCGCCGGTGGAGCCCACAAAGGCCACCTTCTGGCCGGGAAGCGCCTCCACGTTCACGTGCTTCAAAACGGGCTTGCCCTCCACGTAGTGGAAGGAGATATCCTCGATCTGGACATGGCCCTTGAGGGGCACCAGCGTGCCGTCCGCCTTCTTCCAGGCCTCGCCCTTGTTGGAGAGCCAGTCGTCGATTTCCCGTCCGTTTTCGTCCACGGGGACCATAGTCACATTGCCCTCGTCGATCTCCGGATCGGAGTCCATGACAGCGAAGATCCGCTCAGCGCCGGCCACGGCGGAGAGCAGGGTCACCATCTGCTGGGAGACCTGGTTGATGGGCATGGCCACACGCTTGGTATAGGTGAGATAGGTGCCCAGGGTGCCGATGGTGAACACCACACCGCCGATGGCAGCGCCGGTCTGGACAGTCATGATCACGAACAGGCCGCCCACCACCGCCGTTACGGCGTAGCAGATACCCATGACCTGGTTCAGGATGGGCATAATGATCATGCCCACGTAGGTGGCGTCCATGGCCGCGTCCCGATAGGCCACGTCCTTGCCCGTGAACTCCTCCTTGATCTCCTCCTCGTAGTTGAAGGCCTTGACCACCTTGATGCCCTCGACCATTTCCTCCACGTAGGCGTTGACCCGGCCCAGATTCCGCTGCTGAGCCTTATAGAGCTTCTTGGATTTCTTGGAGATTTTCTGGACGATGATGTAGTCCACCGCCATAAAGGCCACCACGATCACAAACAGGATCCAGTTCAGATAGATCATCAGGGCCACAGTGCCCACGAAGTTGATAATGGAGGAGATCATCATGGTGACGGTCTGCTCCATGGCCATCTGGACGTTGTCGGCGTCGTTGGTGAACCGGGACATGATCTCGCCGTTGCCGTTGGCGTCATAGTAGGAGATGGGCATCTCCTGGAGCTTGTCGAACAGGTCCTTCCGGAGCCGGTTGATGGCCCGCTGGGACAGGAAGCTCATAAGCAGGCCCTGGCCGTAGGAGGCCGCGGCGCCCAGCAGATAGATTCCCAGCAGCTTTAAAAGCTGCATGGCCAGGGGATGCCAGCCGATGGAGGGGTCCTTGATCACGGGGATGATGCAGTCGTCGATGATGGGCTTGAGGAAGTAGCCCGCAGCCAGGTCGGCCAGGGTGGAGATCAGCATCATCACCAGGACGAACACCAGCAGGAGCTTGTTGTGGACCACATAGTTCAGAAGCCGCAGGACGGTGCCCTTGGTGTCCTTGGGCTTCCGGAAGTCCTTGGCGCCGCCGGGGCCTCTCTGGCCTCGCATGGAGCCGGTATAGTTGCCCTCCTCGTCGTCGTCCTCCTCGGTTTTCTTCTTGCCCTTGGTGTCCACGGCAGGAGCGGTTTCCTTCTTGTTAGCCATCCAGGCCACCCCCTTCCTGCTGGGACGCATAGATCTCCTGATACACACGACAGCGCTCCATGAGCTCGTCATGGGTGCCCATGTCCTCCACGGTGCCGTGCTCGAGAACGATGATCTGGTCGGCATACTGGACCGAGGAGATCCGCTGTGCCACCAGAAGCACGGTGGTGTCCTTGTATTTGTTATAGAAGGTCTCCCGGATCTTTCCCTCCGTGGCGGAGTCCACGGCGGAGGTGGAGTCGTCCAGGATCAGGATGGAGGGATTTTTCAGCATGGCCCGGGCAATACAGAGCCGCTGCTTCTGACCGCCGGAGACGTTGACGCCGCCCTGCTCGATCTGGGTGTCCAGGCCCTCCGGGAACCGGGAGATGAACTCATAGGCCTGGGAGTCCTTTGTAGCGGCCAGCAGGGTCTCGTCGTCGGCATCGGGAGCGCCCCATTGGAGGTTGGACCGGATGGTTCCGGTAAAGAGCACGTTGTTCTGGAGCACCATGCCGATATGCTTCCGGAGATGCCGGAGGCTGTAGTCCCTGACGTTTTTTCCGTCCACATAGACGTCGCCGGAGGTGGCGTCGTAGAACCGGGGAATCAGGTTAACCAGGGAGGTCTTACCCTCGCCGGTGGCGCCCACAATGGCCACAAAGGACCCTGCGGGGACCCTGAAGCTCACGTCATCGAGCACCATGCCCTTCCGGTCAGACTGGGGATACTTGAAGGACACATGGTCAAAGACGATCTCGCCACGGATGGGCGCGCCGTCGTCCTTGTCGTCCTCATTGTCCTGGATACCAGGCACATGGTTGAGAACCTCGGTGACGCGGCGTCCGCAGGCCCGGGCTCTTGTGAGACCCATGAGGACCATAGAGAACATCATGACAGACATGAGGATCTGGTTGACGTATGTAATAAAGCTCAGGAGCTGGCCGTCCATCATCTGGCCATTGCCCACCATGTGGCCGCCGAACCAGTAGATGGCCAGGGTGGTGCCGTAGAGCACCATCATGGTGGCGGGCTGCATGACGGAGAGCCGGATGGTGGCCATGATGGAGGTCTTCATCAGATCATCGTTGGCCTTCTTGAACTTGAGCTTCTCATGGCTCATGCGCACGAAGCTCTTGACCACCCGGATGGCGATCAGGTTCTCCTGGACCGCGGCGTTCAGGTTGTCGATCTTGGTCTGCATGACCTCGAAGAGGAAGACCGTAAAGTGTACGATGATCAGCACCACCGCCAGGAGCGTGGGAATGGCGATGAGAAAGATCACGCTGAGCCGCAGATTCATCCGGAAGCAGAAGAAGAGGGACACGATCAGCAGCGACGGCGCCCGGATCAGAACCCTGGTCAGTTCCATAGCTGTCTGCTGGAGCTGCTTGACGTCAGTGGTGCAGCGGGTCACCAGGGAGGCCGTGGAGAACTTATCCACATCGGCAAAGGAGAAGGTCTGGACCTTCCGGAACAGCGCCTCCCGGAGATTGTAGCCGAAGCCCTGAGATGCCTTGGCGGAGAACTTCGCCGCGTAGATGCCGTCCCAGATACCCAGGGCGGCCACCACGATCATGATCCCGCCCATGAGGTACATGTACGGTACGTCTCCGGCGCCGGAGTTGCCGCCCACGCCGTTGCTGACCAGCAGGCCCATGAGATAGGGCAGGATCAGCTCGGCGATGGACTCCCCCACCACCAGGATCGGCGCAAGGATGAAGTACTTTCGGTATTCCCCGATGTACCCCATCAGTTGTTTGAACATAGATGGTTTCCTCCTAACTCAAACCGCGCAAAAAAGTATGAATTGCTATCCGTAAAGACCGCAAAAAAATATTGCATACAAAAATAATTAGTATGCAAACAATCTTGTTATTATAATACCACGCCATAGAAAAAAGTCAAGGTATTTTACTGGGTTTTGTATAGTATGAGTTGTTCAGTATCTGCCCGATGCGGCAATTTGTGCATCCTGTATATTTGATTGTAAACCTCAATCCGTCACTCATGCGTTGACATTTGGAAATCCTCCGTTATAATAGGTGTAAAAGGAGGCCGAAAAAATGGAAAACACTGCAAAAAAGCCCCTGTTTACAACCCGGGAGCTCTGCGAGACTGCCCTGGGCGCCGCTCTGATCACCGTGTGTGCCTGGATCTCCATTCCGGCCGCGGTGCCCTTCACCCTCCAGACCTTTGCGGTGTTTCTGATCGCCGGGCTTCTGGGCCTGAAACGCGGATTTCTCTCCGTGCTGGTCTATCTGCTTCTGGGGGCCGTCGGGCTTCCCGTGTTTGCAGGCTTCAAGGGTGGTCCCGCCGCTCTGGTGGGCGTCACCGGCGGATACCTTCTGGGCTTTCTGCTCTCCGCCCTGGCTGTCGGACTGCTGACGGAGCGGTTTGGCCGGTCCCTCCCGGTGCTGATCTCCAGCATGGTCCTGGGCCTGCTCCTCTGCTACGCCTTCGGCTCTGTCTGGTTCATGGTGCTCTACACAAGGTCCCAGGGACCCATCACCCTGCTGTCGGTGCTCTCCCTCTGCGTCTTCCCCTTCCTGCCGGCGGACGGGGCAAAAATCCTCCTGGCAGCCCTGCTGACCAAGCGGCTCCGGAAACTGTTGAAAATCGTATAAGGGAAACGCTAAATCCCGACGCACGTCTTGCCGTCATATCCATTTTTTGCCGTATTTACAACGTCCGGCAAACCCGTTGCGTGTTCGGCCCGTTGTGTGCTATAATTCGAGCCATGAAACAGAATAATTCCCGCAAGGAGGATTTGTCTATGCATTACATCGGCTGCCATCTGACCGTGTCCAAGGGGTACCTGGCCATGGCCAAACAGGCCCTGGAGCTGGGCGGCAACACGGCCCAGTATTTCACCCGCAATCCCAGAGGCGGACAGGCCAAAGAGCTGGATCCTGAGGACGTGGCCGCCTTTGGAGACTTTCTGAAAGAGCATGCGTTCGGGACCTTCATCGCCCACGCCCCCTACACCATCAATCCCTGCGCCGCCAAACCGGAGACCCTGGAGTTCGCCCGGAACACCATGGCCGACGATCTTTCCAGGCTGGAGGTCATCGGGTGCAGCTACTACAACTTCCACCCGGGCTCCCATGTGGGGCAGGGCGTGGAAGCGGGAATTGAGAAAATCGCCGAGACCCTGAATCTCGTTCTGAAGCCGGAGCAGCACACCACCGTGCTCCTGGAGACCATGGCCGGCAAGGGCAGCGAGGTGGGCGGACGCTTTGAGGAGCTCCGAGCCATCATTGACCGGGTGGAGCTGTCCGACCATCTGGGGGTCTGCATGGACACCTGTCACATCTCCGACGGCGGCTATGACGTGGCCGGGGATCTGGACGCAGTGCTCACGGAGTTTGACAAGGTCATCGGCCTTGACCGGCTCAAGGCCATGCACTTAAACGACAGCATGAATCCCGTGGGCGCCCGGAAGGACCGGCATCAAAAGCTGGGCCAGGGTTATCTGGGACTGGACTGTTTTAAGCGCATCGTGAACCATCCCGCGCTAAAGGGCCTTCCCATGGTGCTGGAGACGCCCAATGAGCTGCCCGGCTACGCCAAGGAGATCAAAATACTCCGGGAGATGATCGAGGAATAAAATTGCTCCCCTGGACAAGCGTTTTGTTCAGGGGAGCCGTTTTATTGTTTCATCAGGCCTCCAGGACCGCCTTCACATAAACCTTCTTGCCCTTGCGGATCACAACGCCCTTTTCAAGCTGGGCTTTGGAGACGGTGGTGGCGGGATCGGTCACCTTTTCGTCCTCCAGGAAGACGCCGCCCTGCTGGACGAGACGGCGGGCCTCGCCGTTGGATTTGCTGAGGCCCAGCTTTACCATCAGGGTAAGGATGCCGATGGCGTCCTCGGTGAGAGCGTCGGCAACGATGGCGGTGGTGGGCATATCGGCAGCAGCGCCGGCGGAGAACACGGCTCTGGCCGCGGTCTGCGCCTTGTCCGCCTCCTCCTGGCCGTGGACCATCTTGGTCAGCTCATAGGCCAGGATCTCCTTCGCGCGATTGAGCTCGCTTCCCTCCCAGGCGTCCATCTTCTCGATCTCTTCCAGGGGAATGAAGGTCAGCATCCGGATGCACTTCATCACGTCCGCGTCGCCCACGTTCCGCCAGTACTGGTAGAAGTCATAGGGAGAGGTCTTTTCCGCGTCCAGCCAGACCGCGTTTCCGGCGGTTTTGCCCATCTTGTTGCCCTGGGAATCGGTGAGCAGGGTGATGGTCATGGCGTGGGCGTCCTTGCCCAGCTTCTTCCGGATCAGCTCCGTGCCGCCGAGCATATTGCTCCATTGGTCGTTGCCGCCGAACTGCATATTGCAGCCGTAGTGCTGGAAGAGATAGTAGAAGTCGTAGGACTGCATGATCATATAGTTGAACTCAAAGAAGGAGAGGCCCCGCTCCATGCGCTGCTTGTAGCACTCGGCCCGGAGCATGTTGTTCACGGAGAAGCAAGCGCCCACCTCCCGCAGGAGCTCCACATAGTTGAGGTCCAGCAGCCAGTCGGCGTTGTTCACCATCCGGGCCTTCCCCTCGCCGAACTCAATGAACCGCTCCATCTGCTTCCGGAAGCATTCGGCGTTGTGGTCGATATCCTCCTTGGTGAGCATCTTCCGCATGTCCGTCCGGCCGGAGGGGTCCCCGATCATGGTGGTGCCGCCGCCGATCAGGGCGATGGGCCGGTTGCCGGCCATCTGGAGCCGCTTCATCAGGGTCAGGGCCATGAAATGCCCGGCGGTCAGGCTGTCAGCGGTGCAGTCAAAGCCGATATAGAACGTGGCCTTTCCCGCGTTGATCATGGTTTTGATTTCCTCTTCGTCGGTGACTTGGGCGATCAGGCCCCGGGCCACCAGTTCGTCGTACAGTGTCATAATAATAATCTCTCCTTAAAAATAATGAAGCCCTCTGACCGAAAGAACGGTCAGAGGGCGTGTTTACGCGGTACCACCTCTGGGCGTCACAGCCTCACGGCCATGACCTCATGGAGTCCTGAAAAAACTCCGGCGCGATAACGGGCGCACCCGTGGGAGCCTACTGGGAATGATTTCCGTTCAGCCGGAAGCTCGGGAGTGTAATTTCCGAAAACGCCCGTCTCCCCTTTTCACCGCCCAGGGGCTCTCTTCGCACTGTCAGCGCCTCGTACTGTTCTCCTTCATCGCCGTTTGCAATCTCAATTGGAATGGAGTATACCAGAGGCGGCCGAAAATGTCAAGTCCCCGGACGTTCTAGGCCGGGTCTATCCGTTTCAGTTCTACGGTGACCTTTGATCCATTCACGGTGAGAAGGCCGTAGCTCGGTCTTGCGCCGTAGCCGATGGAGCCGGGATTCAGGATCTCCATGGCCAGGCTGTGATCCTGATACGGCTTATGGGTGTGCCCGAACAGAACCACATTGGCCTCCGCCTCCATGGCGGAATAGCGCAGCTTTGTCAGGGTCCGGTCGATCTTCACGTTGTATTCATGGCCGTGGACCGCAAAGAGCCTCACCTGCTCCACCCGGAGCACCAGCTTCATGGGCGCGGCGGACCGGCCGTCGCAGTTGCCGCGGACATTCAGCACCTCCGTCCGGGGATACCGGTTTTTCAAGGGAACCAGGTCCCCTTCCCCATCCCCCAGATGGATCACCATGTCCGGGTTTTCCTGTTCCATGACCCGGATCATGTTGTCCGGGCAGCCGTGAGAGTCGGAAAAGACGCAGATCCGTTTCAAAATGCCACGCTCCTTTTAATCAAATATGTTTCTTTCGCCAAGGCCCGCGCTCAGGTCCCGCAGCTTCTCCAGAATCCTGGTTTTTTCGTCGCCTTCCACAGGCACTGGCTGGAAGTTGTTGTAGCCGTACACAGAGGATATGGAGCAGGGAATCACGTGTATCTGATCGTCCGAAAACACCTGATCTCCCTGGAGAGAAAAGGTCTGCTGAAAGATCATGCAGTCATAATCCGGAGGACTGTAGTTGCCGCCGAAGCAGAAGTTCCCCAGGCTATAGACGATGTACCGGCCCTTGTAGACCTCCACGCCCTGGAGAACATGGGGATGGTGGCCGATGACCAGGTGGGCCCCGGCGTCGATGGCGGCGTGGGCCAGCTCGATCTGGTCCGGGTCAGGCGTGTCGTCGTTCTCCATGCCCCAGTGAAAACAGGCCACGATCAGCTCCGCTCCCTGATCCCGGAGGGTATGGATATTCCGCTTCAGGTCCTCCAGGTGTTGTGGGTCCTCATAGACGGTAAACTGTCCGCTGAAGCCCACCTTGACGCCATTGATATCCACGATCGCCGTTTCATCATACCCGAAATGAACGATTCCGGCTGCATCCAGCGCGGCGGCTGTGTCGGAAAACCCGATTTCTCCGAAGTCATGGCTGTGGTTGTTGGCCAGGTTGGCCGCTTCCACGCCCCCCATGGTCAGCACTTGCGTATATTCCTTCTCTCCCTTGAAGGTCCAGCTCTTCTCCTCGGCGTTCTCCGCCTCCGTCAAGGCGCCCTCGAAGTTCACCACCGTCAGGTCGTCATTTTGGAATATATCACGGACATTTTCCAGGAAAAAGGCCGGTCCCTCCATATCATACATCTCGTTGAAGCTCCCGTCGTATCCAAGGGCTTCATCCATTCCCAGGGTGCAGTCCCCGGCAAAGGACAGCTTCACCTGCCGGATAGCCGGCGTGGGCGCAGGCGTTGCTGCCGGCGCGGATACCGTCACAGCCATCTCCGGCCCAGGCTCCGGTTCCCTCCCGCAGCCCCGGAGAACCGGCAGCAGGATCATCAGGATCAGCAGGACCGGAATGCCGATGATCAAAAAAGCGGGCACACGCTTTTCTCTGCGCAAATACCGATACGTCGCCAGGGGCAGCAGGGAGGCTATTCGCAAATACCGCTTGACCATTTGACTTCTCGCCTCCTCTGTTTGTCAATAATTGTAGCATACGGTAATTGGAGAATCAACCAAGGTTCTCCCTGATTTGCTCCGGATGCGGAACGCCGGACACGCGAATTCGCGCATCCGGCGTTCCTATGGTTATGGATAAGAGAGGAGCAAATGAAAAAGGAGGCCGTCAGTTCCGGTACCGATGGAGCACCATCTCAATGATCCGGATGCTGTCCTCGGGAGGAATCACATCTCCCAGCAGCAGGGCGTTGTCCACATAGTCCCGGAGAACGTATCCCAGGGTGGCCTCGGTGATATCAAAGAAAACAGCATTTCGCTTCGGCATCTCGCAGACCGTGACCAGCTTGGTCCCGTAGAGACCCAGGCAGAGTCTGGAGCTGGCCAGGAAAAACTCATGGCGGAACAGATAGGGAATGATATTCCCGGCCTTTGCCCGCCGGACAAATTCCTCCATGGCGTCCAGCACATCCTCCCGCTCGATCACGGGAATATCCGGTCCCTGGATCTCCACCAGGCGGCCATGCTCGATCAGATACTCCAGACCGGGAACGGTGAAAAAGCAGACGCAGCCGTTGTTGCCGGAGTTCACATAGTACTCCCGGAGCGCTTCCGCCACCTCCGGGTCATCCAGCATCCCCTCCGGCGTATACTTCGCAACGGCAGCGGGACTGAGACAGGGAAGAATGCAGGGCTCCGACGCCAGAGTGACCGGCACCAGAGGGCCGCCTGACCGTTCCGTGATCCGGTGATGCAGGAGAAGATAGTCCCTGAGTCCGGCCCGATCTCCATGCATGACCGGCTGGAAGCTCGCGCGCATCTCCCGGAACCTGGCGGCAAACAAGCTGTGGGCCTCCGGGTCCTTGAGGCATACGGCGCTCTCTCCGTCGCCGGAGATCAGCAGCACAATGTCAGTGGTAAAGATGAAATAGGGAAATGCCACTGTCCCGTTGTCCGGGTCCGGCAGGTAACAGTACCAGGGATCATAGTGGTTCATCCGCAGCATTTTCGGAAGGATCACGCGGATGTGCTCCATGTTGTCGTGCCGGGCCTTGTCCGTGGCGGTGGACTTCAGGCAGAACAGGTGATGCGCCCCCTGAAAGCCCGGCGCGCAGGCGCTGAGGGCCTGGAGCAGCGTCTCAAAGGTATAGGTGAACCGAGGCGAGATCATCAGGGATATTTCGCCCCCGTCCCTGCCGGTTTCCTGCTCCAGGATAAAGCGGATCGCCGCCTTGACATTTTCCTTTCCCACGATCACATCCGGGATCTGCACGGGCCCACGGGCGCGGGGCTCCTGAGACACCGGCGCAGGATCAGCCATTTCCGCAAGCATATTCTTCAAGGCCATAAAGGAGGCGTACCGCAGATTGCCGATCCGCTCGATCTTGTAGGTCTGGATCAGATCGGTCTTCCGGGGAAGATCACATAGCATGGCGTCAAGCAGCAGCTCCAAAGTCTCCAGGCTGTCCGGCAGTCGGGAACCGCTCTGGATCTTATAGAGCATGGAGGCGGACATGCCGCTCCGCTCGGCCAGAATGGAGATGGAAACGCCGCAGACGTCGATGGCGTTCTTCAGTCGTTCGGAAAACACAGACATGCTTTATTCCTCCTAAATGATATCAATAATTTTGGGGGAGCGCAATTCCTGAAGGTTCGTTTTTCCCAAATAAGTTTGTCCAAAAACCTGTCCAATCCATTTTCAGTATACCAGAAGTCATAATTATTTGCAACATTTCCTTCCATGCCCATTCCCTCCTTTTCCTGTCTGTCCCAGTCCCCGGCGCCGGCCGTCTTGCGAAACAGCGGAGAAGATGCTACAATGGACGCACATCCTGAACACCCGGAGGTTATCCCATGGCTCCTTCCCTGCTGAAAAGCGTTTTGAAATACAAATGGCACTATTTGGGCGGTCTGGCCTGTCTGCTGCTGGTGGATTACCTGGAGCTGTTCATCCCCCAGCTCACCGGCGAGATCACCGACGGTCTCACAGGCGGCTTCACCGGCTCCATGGTCCTGCGGGACGCCCTGCTCATCGTGGCTGTGGCCACAGTGGTGGCGGCGCTCCGTCTGGGCTGGCGGGTGCTGATCTTCGGCACCTCCCGCCGGGTGGAACGGGATCTCCGCGAAAACCTGTACAGCCACCTGACCACCCTCTCCACCTCCTTTTTCCAGCACCAAAAAACCGGCGATCTCATGGCCTACTTCACAAACGACATGGACGCCATCCGAATGGCCGTGGGTCCCGCGATCCTGACCACCTTTGACGGCATCGTGCTCACCGCCATGGTTCTTGCGAAGATGATCCTCTATGTGGACGGGAAGCTGACCCTGCTGGCCATGGTTCCCCTGCTTGTGATCCTGGTGGGCGGCAGCCGTTACGGAAAGCTCATGAGCCGCCGGTACGGGAAAAAGCAGGGCGTGTTCGCCGCCCTGTCCGATCGGGTCCAGGAGAGCATCTCCGGCATCCGGGTCATTAAGGCCTTCGTCCGGGAGGCCAGGGAGATGCAGGACTTCCAGAAGGCCAACCAGGAGGCCAGGCAGGCCAACCTGAAGGTGGTCCGGCTGCGGACCGTGTTTCTGCCTCTGTTGGATGGTCTCATTGGCGTGTCCACGGCTCTGACCCTGCTCTACGGTGGCTCCCTGGTGATCTCCGGAAAAATCTCTCTTGGCCGGTTTGTGGCCTTCAACTCCTATGTGGTCACCTTGGTCTGGCCCATGCTGGCGGCGGGAGAATCCATCACCCTGCTCTCCCAGGGCGCAGCCTCCTGGAAACGGGTCAAGGCCCTTTTTTCTGAGACGCCGGAGATTGCCGACGACGGACTGACGGACCAATCCATTCAAACCATCGGCGGCGACGTCGTCTTCCGGGACCTCCATTTCCGGTACGCGTCCCCGCTGCCGGAGGTTTTTTCCGGATTTACTGCCGACATACCGGCCGGTTCTACCGTGGGTGTCCTGGGCAGGACCGGCTGCGGCAAATCCACCCTGGCCTCTCTGCTCTCCCGGCTCTACAACGTAGAGCCAGGCAGCATCGAAATCGGCGGACGGGACATTCGGACCATCCCCCTCAGCGTCCTGCGGGAAAACATCGCCGTGGTGCCCCAGGACAATCTGCTCTTCTCCGACACCATCCAGGCCAACATCGCCTTCGGCGTCCGGACTCTGGACGAGGCGCCGCCGGACCCGCCCTTCCAGGCCAAGGTCTTTTTACGAAAAAACGAGGCGGTGGATCAATGGATCGAGCAGGAGATGACGGACCGGGAGAGCGAAACGGACCGGCTCTGGAACGATCTGGAGTCCGTCATGGATGCAGCCAAGGCCGCCGACGTCCATGACAACATCATGGACTTTCCAAAGCAGTATGCCACGGTGGTGGGCGAGCGGGGCGTGACCCTTTCCGGCGGCCAAAAGCAGCGGGCCTCCATCGCCCGGGCGCTTCTGAAGGACGCGGAGATCCTGATCCTGGACGACGCCCTCTCGGCGGTGGACACGGACACGGAGGCCCACATCCTCTCCGCTCTGCGTCAATGGCGGCAGGGCAAGACCACCATTTTGATCGCCCATCGAGTCAGCACAGTCCAGCACGCGGACAAGATCCTCTATCTGGAGGACGGCGTCTGCGCCGAGGAAGGGACCCACGAGTCTCTCATGGCTCTGGCCGGAAGATACGCAAGGCTCTATGAGCAGCAACAGCTGGAGCTCCAGCTCCAGGCGGAACAGGAGGCCCTTCATGCAGCAGAATAACAAAGGGGTCTTTCTCCGGCTCATGGGCTATCTGAAGCCCCACATTCCTACTCTGGTTCTGGCCCTGATCCTGGTCCTGGCGGCCACGGGCAGCAATCTGCTCCGGCCCGTCATCATCGGCCGGGCCATCGACGCCATTACGGAGGGCGGCGTCTTCGGAGTGATTTTAAGGGATTTCCTGCTCTACATCACCGTTCTGATCATCGGAACGGCCTGCAACGCCGTGCAGATGTGGATCCTGCAAAAGCTGGGGCAGAACATCATCTATAAGATCCGGGAGGAGCTCTTCGCCCACATCCACAGCCTGTCTCTCCGGTTCTTTGACGTGACTCCTGTGGGGCGGATCGTCACCCGGGTCACCAACGACGTAGAGACGCTCAACGAGCTGTTTTCCTCTATTCTGGTGACCATGGTGAAAAACGTGGTGCTGATCGCGGGCTACGCGGCGGTCATGCTGGTTCTGAACTGGCGTCTGGCGCTCCTCTCCTTCGTGCTGCTTCCCGTGGTGGTACTGCTGACCAGACTGTTCACCAGGGTCTATCGGACCACGCACCGGATTACCAGGACCAAGGTCTCCTCTCTGAACACCTATCTGTCGGAGAATCTGGGGGCCATGAAGCTGATCCAGCTCTTCCACCGGGAAGCGGAAAAGCGTCATGAGTTCTCCTATCGATCCCAGGATCTGTTCCAGGCCAACTTCCGGGAGATCGTGGTCTACGGCACCTTCCAGCCGCTCATTTACTGGATCAGCATCGTGTCCCTGGCGGCCGTGCTGGGCTTCGGCGGTCATCTTGTGCTGGCAGGAAGCCTGTCCATCGGAACGCTCTACATCTTCTCCAGCTATGTCCGCTCCTTTTTCGAGCCCATTCAGTCCCTGTCGGACCAGTTCGGCACACTCCAGGCCGCCATGGCCGCCGGAGAAAAGATCTTCACCCTTCTGGATGAGGACCCCGCCGTTCAAGATCCGGCGGAGCCAAAGGCCCTGCCTGCTCCCACAAAGGGACGGATCGAATTCGAGCACGTGTGGTTCTCCTATGACGGAGAGGAATGGGTGCTTCGGGACGTGAGCTTCGTCATCGAGCCGGGACAGACCGCCGCCTTTGTGGGGCCCACCGGCGCGGGAAAAAGCTCCATTTTGAACCTGATCGGCCGGTATTACGACATTCAGAAGGGACGCATTACCATCGACGGCGTAGATATCCGGGAGCTCTCCCAGCAGGAGATCCGCCGGGCTGTGGGACAGGTCCAGCAGGACGTGTTTCTGTTCACCGGGGACATCAAGGGCAACATCCGTCTTGGCAGCGAGGAAATCTCCGATATGGACGTCATGGAGGCGGCGAAATTCGTCAACGCCGATGGCTTTATCAGGAAGCTGGAGGACAGTTACGAGACCGCCGTCACAGAGCGGGGCTCCACCCTGTCGGCAGGTCAGCGGCAGCTTCTGAGCTTTGCCAGGACCCTGGCTTTCGATCCGGCCATTCTCGTCATGGACGAGGCCACGGCAAACATCGACACGGAGACGGAGGCGCTGATCCAGGACGCCATGGAGCGGCTCATGCGGAACCGAACCACCATCGTGGTGGCCCACCGGCTCTCCACCATCCAGCACGCGGACCAGATCATGGTCATTCACAAGGGGCGGCTCCGGGAGCAGGGCACCCATCAGGAGTTGCTCACCCGGAACGGGATCTACAAAAAGCTCTATGATCTCCAGCTTCGGGCAACCTGATAGTATGGCCCGTCCGGCCTCAACCGGGCGGGCCGTATTTTGCAAAGAAATTGTATAACCAGCGGTTATATGCTATTGCTTTTTGGAATGAATTTCGGTATACTCATAGCTGAAAGGAGGGATTCCATGGAGCTGACCTATCTCTATTATTTCAAGGTCATCGCCGAAAAGGAGAACATGTCCCGGGCAGCGGAGTCCCTCCACGTCTCCCAGCCGGCCCTGAGCAAAACCGTGGCCAAGCTGGAAAACAGCCTGGGGGTGACGCTGTTTGAGCGGAAAAAGGGGCGGATCAGCCTCTCCCCCATCGGCGCCGAGTTCTACCGGCACGTGGCAAAGGCCTTTGACTGCATCGAGGACGGCCAGCGGGCCATCGACAACTACAAGAGCGCCATGGGCACCTCCGTGACCATCGGCAGCCCCGTGGCTGAGCTCATGAACACACTGCTTCTGAGCTACCTCCGGGAGCATCAGCAGTCCTCCCTCCAGATCAGCCAGTATCTGTATCTCCCCGAAACCCTTCAGGAGCAGCTTCTGGCGGGAAAGCTGGATTTCGCCCTGACGCCCATCCCCTTCCACAGCCCGGAGATCACCCAGATCAAGCTCATGGATGAGGAGATTCTTCTGGCCGTGGGCCGCTGCCATCCCCTGGCAGAGAATCAATTTATCCGTCTGGAGGACTGCAAAAACGAGCGTTTCCTGGTGAACGACGCCAGCTTTGACCGGAAGGCCGTCCTGGACAACTGCAAAATCGTGGGCTTTACCCCCAATATCACCCTCTGCAGCAACGAACCCGGCATTATCGACGAGGCGCTGGAGTCCGGCCAGGGCGTCAGCTTCGTACCCGCCAACGTGTTCTATGAAAAGCACCGGCACGGAAACAGCGTGGCGGCGCTGCGATTCTCCGACGTGGAGGTGTTTCGGTTTATCTCCATCGTCTCCCGGAAGGACCGGACCCTCATGGAGACGCCGAAAAAGCTCTACAGCTTCGCCATCCGCTTTTTCCGGGAGTACGGGGTGACGCTCCAAGCCTTTCTGGACGACTACTTCCCGCCCATGGACTTCGGTGAGCGGAAGACCATCGGCCTCAACCGGGAGGAGCTGATCGGCGCGCCGGACCGCGGGGACCGGGAGGACGGACCGCATAACTACAGGTTATAAGCTATGTAAAATATCTATTTCCGACCGGCAAAACAATCTGCTATGATAGGATCGAATACTATGGAAAGGGGTATCCCTATGTCAAAATACGACCTGCTTCTCTCCCCCCTGAAGATCGGGAACCTGACCCTGAAGAACCGTATGATCTCCTCCCCCACCTCCCTTGCTGAAATGGGCAGCGGCGGTGTGTTCTCCCCGGAGAACATCGCCTACTATGAGCTCCGGGCCAAGGGCGGCGCGGCCCTCGTCAACGTGGGTGAGGCCGTGGCGCACGGCGCAACCGGGCCGGATCACCCCTCCATGGTGATCCTGGACAACCCCACCGCCGTTCCCTCCATGTACGATCTGGTGGCCGCCATCCACAAGTACGGTGCCTACGCCTCCATCGAGTTCGGCCACGGCGGCAAGCGCTGCAATCCCCTGTTCCTGCCCGGCCATGTGCTGCCTGTGGGACCCTGCGACATCTTTGATGACAAGGGCGAAAAGACCGTGCGCGGCATGGACCGGCAGCTCATGGACGACGTCATCGGCGGTTACCGCCGCTCCGCCGCCAACTGCGCTATGGCGGGCTTTGATATTCTAACCATCCACTGCGGCCACGGCTGGCTCCTGGGCGAGTTCCTGTCCGAGCTTTCGAACCACCGCACGGATGAATACGGCGGCAGCCGGGAGAACCGGTGCCGGTTCGTCATCGAGGTGCTCAAGGCCGTCCGGCAGGGCGCGCCCAAGTGTCTCATTGAGATCCGCATCTCCGGCTCCGAGCTGACCGAGAACGGCTACGACCTCCAGGAGGGCGTGGAGCTCTGCAAGCTGCTGGAGCCCTATGTGGACATGTTCAACATCTCCGCCGGCGTCATGGAGGACCTTTATACCTGGATCCTCATGCACCCCAGCATGTTTGTGCCCGACGGCGTGAACGTCTATCTGGCCGAGGCCGTGAAAAAGGCCGTGAAAAAGCCCGTGTCCTGCGTGGGTGCCATCGGCGATCCGGACCAGATGGAGTCCATTCTGGAGAACGGTCAGGCCGATCTGATCGCCCTGGGCCGCGCCCTGGTGGCGGACCCGGAGCTCCCCAACAAGGTCCGGGACAGCCGTACCGACGAGATCCGGCGCTGTCTCCGGTGCTTCACATGTCAGGGACAGATGATGAAGACCCGGAACATCATCTGCGCCGTGAACCCGGTCATCGGTCAGGAGTACCGTGTGGCCCACACCCTGCCCGCGGCCCATAAGCATAAGGTAGCTGTGGTGGGCGGCGGCCCCGGAGGCATGCAGGCGGCCATCACCTGCGCCCAGCGGGGCCATGAGGTGACCCTCTATGAGGCCACCGACGCACTGGGCGGCGCGCTGAAATTCGCAGAGCACGAGGACTTCAAGGAGCTTCTGGACAAGTTCGCCAAGTGGCAGGCTCATCAGCTGGAACTGCTGAAGGTCCCTGTGAAGCTGAACACCACGGTCACCCGAGAGTTCCTGGACAGCCTGGATGTGGACACGGTGATCTGCGCTGTGGGCGCGAACCCCATCACCCCCGATATGTTCGGCATTCCCGGTGACAACTATGTGCTTGGCACGGCCATCTTCGACGAGGGCGTGACCCTGGGCCGGAAGATCGTCATTATGGGCGGCGGCCTGGTTGGCTGCGAAACCGCTCTGCATCTGGCTGAGACCGGCCATGAGGTGACCATCATCGAGATGGCGCCTGAGATCGCCATCGAGACCACCGCCGCCCACCGGCGCGCCATGAAGGTACGTATGGGCCTGTATCCCGAGGAAGCCGGTCAGCAGTACGTCCACGACGATGTGATCCCGCCGGTGCTGGCCCTCTCCACCAAGTGCAAGGAGATCACCGACAAGGGCGTGATCGCCGTGACCCCCGAGGGCGAGGAAAAGCTCTTTGAGGCAGACACCGTGATCTGTGCTCTGGGTCTCCGCTCAAGAAGCAGTCTGGTGGACGAGCTCCGGCAGACCAGGCACATCTTCCTCCCCATCGGCGATTGCGTCAAAACGCAGCAGGTCACCCAGGCGGTCCGGGCCGGCTATGACACGGCCATGGCCCTGGATTGATCCCATAGATATCAAAGTCCCGCAGACAGCTTCGATTCTGTCTGCGGGACTGTTTTTGTATTAAACAGGAAGTTGGATATAACGCTGCTGTTTATCCGGAGACGGGTGCATCCGGACGCTGGATATGACGCCCATGGCGATGAACAGGGACAGCATGGAGGAGCCGCCGTAGCTGAAAAAGGGCAGGGTCAGGCCGATGACCGGCATAAGCCCTAAGCACATGCCGATGTTGACAATGATCTGGAACAGGAGCATGCCGGCAATGCCAACGCAGATTTGCCGGTAGAAGTAGCTCTCCGTATGGACGCCGATGTAAATGATCCGGAGGACGATGGCCGCCAGGATGGCAATACAGAGGATACAGCCCACATAACCCAGCTCCTCACCGATCACCGCGAAGATGAAGTCGGTCCGCTGGGCCGGTATGTTGCCGCCCTGGGTCTGGATCCCGTGGTACAGCCCCTGCCCCGTAAAGCCGCCGCCGGTGATGGCGCTGAGGGAGCGGCTGGTCTGCCAGCGGACGCCGATGCCCGAGGGGTCGATGCTTTCATCAAAGAGCACCATGATCCGCTCCTTCTGGTCGTCCCGGACCAGGCCGCTGTTCCACAGGATCGGCACCACGATCACAAGTCCCACAGCGCCGAGGGCAAACCAGATGGCGCTGAAGCCTCCGGCCACCGCCATGATGATAAAGGTGAATACATAAATCAGCGCCACGCCCGCGTCCTTGGAGATGCCCACGATCAGCAGCACAAACAGTCCCGTCAGGAAGCCCACCCGCAGGATGCAGGGAATGGAATTGATGCGTTCCTGATAGATGGAGGTGATTCGGGCTATGGCGATGATATAGATGATCTTACAGTATTCCGCCGGCTGGAGCATGAAATCCACGCCGGGCACACGGAGCCAGCTTCTGTTTCCGGTGTCGTCGGCATAGCCGAAGGGATAGAGCATGGCCAGGAAAACCACCGCGAATATCACGATGATGGTGTTGTGCTCCGCAAGAATCTCCATATCCACAAAGGAGATGATCACGTACATGATCAGGCCAAGGAACAGAGCGATGATCTGGGTCCTGACATAGTAGGGACCGCCCAGATAGTTGGTGGCGCTGGAGATCATAATGGCTCCGAAGGCCGAGGCCGCCAGGCAGAGGCCCAGCAGGATCCAGTCGGTCCGAGTGAAAAAACGTCTAACCGCGTTGTTCATAACAAGGTCCTTTCCTGTCGAAATCCGGTGAAGGACAGACTTCTAATTACGCCATTTTACCATGATCTCGCCCCAAAGTAAAGTGGTCATTCCCATGCCAACACGGTTTGACGGGGCGTTCCGGGCGTGGTATAATCAGTTTATTGCGGAACAGATTGGAGGAACAGGCACATGGAGGACATTTCCGGACAGCGTTTTGGAAGACTGGTTGCCGCCAGACCGGCCGGACGGACGGCGCGGGACGGTTCGCCCTTCTGGGTCTGCTATTGCGACTGCGGCGCCTGCACGGCGGCCTCCCAGGGCGCTCTGGACCGCGGGGAGACAACCGATTGCGGCTGTGGAAGCAAAATCGGGAGCCGGTTTGGATGGCTCACCGTGACGGATCTTCGCCGGGGATTGGCGGTCTGCCGCTGCGACTGCGGCACAGAGCTCTCCCTCCCCCTTCGGGAACTGGGCAGCCGGGTGAGCTGCGGATGCGATGCGGGGAGCCGGGCCTGGATCCCCGATCAGGTCAGCCTGTTTCCCGCGGAAAATGCCCTGGCCTGGGCTCCATGAATGAAAATTCAGGCATAAAAATCGCCGATTCCCCTGAAAATACGGCCTTTTATATGGACAAGGGCCGGGTTTTGTGATATTCTAACCGCGTCAGTTATTCTGAAATCTATGGATATACCCTTCATATCCAACAGGAGTTGTTTACATTGAAAACTGCTGAAAGACTGGTCGGCACCGTATCCAGAGGCATTCGCTGCCCCATCATCCGTCAGGGCGACGACCTGGCCGAGATCGTCACCAGAAGCGTTCTGGACGCCGCCGAATCCGAGGGCTTTTCCCTCCGGGATCGGGACGTGATCTCCGTCACAGAGTCCATTGTGGCCCGGTCCCAGGGCAACTACGCCTCCATTCAGGACATTGCCGACGACGTTCGGGCCAAGCTGGGCGGCGAGACCATCGGCGTGCTCTTCCCCATCCTCTCCCGGAATCGGTTCGCCATCTGCCTCCGGGGCATCGCCATGGGCGCAAAAAAGGTGGTGCTCATGCTGTCCTATCCCTCCGATGAGGTGGGCAACCATCTTCTCACCCTGGATCAGCTGGACGAGGCCGGGATCAATCCCTATTCCGACGTGCTGACCCTGGAGCGCTATCGGGCGCTCTTCGGCGACACCGTCCATGAGTTCACAGGCGTGGACTATGTGGATTACTACGCCGGGATCATCCGGGACGCCGGCGCAGAGGTAGAGATCCTCTTTGCCAATCAGGCCAAGGCCATTTTGCCCTACACCGACAAGATCCTGACCTGCGACATTCACACCCGAGCCCGCACCAAGCGGATTCTTCGGGCGGAGGGCGCCACGGTTTGCGGTCTGGACGACATTCTCACCGCCCCCGTGAACGGCAGCGGCTTCAACGCCAAGTACGGCTTGCTGGGCTCCAACAAGTCCACCGAAGACAAGATCAAGCTGTTCCCCCAGGAGTGCAAGGACCTGGTGCTGGAGATCCAGAAGCGCATTCTGGACACCACCGGGAAGCACGTGGAGGTCATGGTCTACGGCGACGGCGCCTTCAAGGACCCCCAGGGCAAGATCTGGGAGCTGGCCGACCCGGTGGTCTCCCCCGCCTTCACCGACGGTCTCATCGGTACGCCCAGCGAGCTGAAGCTCAAGTATCTGGCGGACAACGACTTTAAGGACCTGTCCGGCGAAGCGCTCAAGGACGCCATCTCCGAGAGCATTCGGAAAAAGGACGCGGATCTGGTAGGCAACATGGCCTCGCAGGGCACCACGCCCCGGCAGCTCACGGACCTGATCGGTTCCCTGTGTGATCTGACCTCCGGCTCCGGCGACAAGGGCACTCCCGTTGTTCTGGTCCAGGGCTACTTCGACAACTACACCAGCTAAACTAATATTCATGTGAAATCCCGGCTGTCCGTCTTGAAGCGGGCAGCCGGGATGTTTATATTGGCGGTATTAACTTCAAAGCGCTGTGCTGCACCTTTTTCCGATCATACATCTCCTGATCCGCTTCCTCCATCATTTCCTGGAAGTTGGTCTCGGTAATGTCTTCGGTGTAGGCGCAGCCCCAGGCAATGCTGATTTGCCGATTCTGCTGCGCCTCCTGGAATTGCGCCACCATCCGCTCCACCTCGTCCAAGGTAGCCCCCTTCACAACGGCGGCAAATTCGTCGCCTCCGAAGCGGAAGCAGTTGTGCTCCGCCTCGCTGCCAAAGCAGTTCTCGATACATTCGGCTGAGGAGCGCAGGAGCTGATCGCCCGCCGCATGGCCGAACCGGTCATTTGTCTCCTTGAGCAGGTTCACGTCAAAGACCAACAGCGCCACCGCGCAGCTTCTCTCCTGGATTTCCAGGATGTATTGCTCGTAGCCGTACCGGTTGGGCAGATTCGTCAGGGTGTCTGTAGCGGCGGCGGAGCGCAGGATGTTATCCAGGGCGTCCCGCCGGCGCAGGAGCCCATTGTAGGCTACGGCCAGACTCCGCACCTCCACCAGCCCCAATGTTTCATTCAGGGGATTGGAGGAACGGATTAGCTTTGTAAATACATTCAGCGGAGACAGGATCTGCCGGTAAATCCCGATGAACGTCAAAACCAGAATGATGATAATCAGGGACGTGATGGTCCAAAGCGCCGTCCGAAGGAGCGCGATCCGGCGGGCGATCTCCGCCGCCTTGCTCCCCATGCTTCCCCTGATCATGCCCGTGGCCGTGTTCACATGGACGGAGACGCCGGATTTGTTCTGGGCGTATTCCGAGCTCATGATCAGGCGATGGGCCAGTCCGATCCGCTGCTCTGCGGGCATGGCCGCCTCCTCCGCGGTAAGCTCTGGCATGGGGATGCTGGCCTGAAGCGCTTCATCCGGAAGCGGATACACAGAGGTCATCAGTGCTAAGGCGTGAAGCTGCGCCTCCAGCATAGTCTCCGCGCAACCGGCGGCCTGTTCGATTTCGGCCAGGACCTCTTTGCTGACCTCATAGCTCTGGAAGCGCTCCAGGACCTGATGCCCCCGGCGATCCTGCTGAAGCTCGCCCGCGTAGGCGTTCAGCGGAAATATATTCACCTCGCCCGTCTCCGTCTGGGGCACCAGAACATAATTGGTGGACGTCTCAGACAGGAGGCTGGAACCCGCCAGGATGGAGGTAGCATCCTCTATGTAGTTCCCGGAATCCTGCATGATTTTGGACATGGAGCTGCTGGTCGTGTTGATCGACATAATCAGTGTTATGATGCACACATGCAGCACAGCCAGAATAATAATGATCGGAATCATGAGGCGGTTGCCATGAATGCCCCTGGAATTTGACCGACGGTTTTCCTTCCTGTTTTTTGTGATATCCACCTGCTTCAGCTCCCCTGGAATTCACGATAAACGGCTTCGGATCAGCGAGATGATTTCAATTTTGCTCTGTCCGCAGGGATCGGCATATTCGCCGCCGATCCACTATGGAGGCTATTTTCAATATAGTTTATCCGCGCACGGTTGTCAAGCGTCCCGGAACCGGTTTCCTTCGCTGCCAGGACTTACATTTGCCTCCGTCCGGCGGGATGCGCTATAATGGAGACACCCGGGTTACCATTTACCAGGAGGTCTTAATTATGAAATACCGACGATTATCCGCCATTTTGATCGCGCTGGCGCTGTTCCTGTCCGTCACCGCCGAAGCCGCGGACCTGACCCACACCGTGGTCCGCGGCGACACCATGTGGAAGCTGGCCGTCAAATACCAGGTGGGAACCGGCGAAATCATCGCCGCCAACCCGCAAATCACAAATCCCAATCTGATCTATCCGGGTCAGACACTTTACATCCCGCAGACAGACAGTGCCGTCCGGGCCTATGAAACAGAGGTCATTCGGCTGGTCAACGAGATCCGCCGATCCTACGGTCTGTCCGCTCTGGCGGAAAACTGGGAGCTGAGCCGGGTGGCCAGATTCAAATCCCAGGATTTGAAGGACCGAGGATATTTTTCCCACACCAGTCCCACCTACGGCACACCATTTCAGATGATGACGGCCTTTGGCCTGCGCTACCGCACCGCCGGGGAAAACATTGCTTACGGCTACCGGACGCCTCAGGCCGTGGTAGACGGCTGGATGAACTCCAGCGGCCACCGGGCCAACATTCTGAACAGCTCCTTCACGCAGATCGGCGTGGGATATGTTGCCCAGGGAAACTACTGGACTCAGATGTTCATCGGCTGAACCCGTCGCGTACACAACAGGGAGTGACGAACAATCGCCACTCCCTGTAAGCATATTAGGGCGAGTATTTTTCAGCCTTTGTCCCTTTGTTCCAACATGGATTTCCTGGGAGAATTGTGCTGGGATGAAGGGATGTGGGCTGAGCCCTTTTAAGGTATTTTCAAGGTTTTGATCTGGTTCATGATCCCTCTTTCTCATTGGATCCTATGGCAGTGAATGATCTGGCCATACCCTGCTATCTCATCCCCTATCCCAGCCGATTCGAAGCGCAAAAAGAGCCTTGCAGCGGCAGCTGAATAGCTGCTGATGCAAGGCTCGCTGGTTACACTATGAGGATAGATTTTTTTGCCCCAAACAGGATAGGTGGGGTTGCCTTTTTATAAATATGGGATCACTCCCACTCAATCGTGGCGGGGGGCTTGGATGTAATGTCGTAAACGATCCGGTTGATACCGGAGACCTCGTTGACGATGCGGACGGAAATCCGATCCAGAACCTCGTAGGGGATCCTGGCCCAGTCGGCGGTCATGAAGTCGGAGGTGGTGACGCCGCGAAGGGCCAGGGTGTAGTCGTAGGTCCTTCCGTCTCCCATGACGCCGACGGAACGCACATTGGTCAGGACCGCAAAATACTGGCTGATCTCTCTCTCCAGGCCGGCATTTGCAATCTCCTCCCGGAAGATGGCGTCGGCTTCCCGAAGCATATCCGCCTTTTCCTTGGTGATGGGGCCGATGATCCGAATGGCAAGGCCCGGTCCCGGGAAGGGCTGGCGGCGCACCAGGTATTCCGGCAATCCCAGCTCCCGGCCAAGCTGCCGGACCTCATCCTTGAACAGCATCCGGAGGGGCTCCAGGATTCCCCGAAACTCCACAAAGTCCGGCAGGCCGCCCACGTTGTGGTGGCTCTTGATCACCGCCGCGTCGCCTGCGCCGGATTCGATCACATCGGGGTAAATGGTGCCCTGGACCAGATAATCCACGGCGCCGATTTTTTTGCCCTCTTCCTCAAAGACCCGGATGAATTCCTCGCCGATG
>CAJOHR010000005.1 GCA_905234425.1 uncultured Oscillospiraceae bacterium
GCCAGGGTGGTCTTTCCGGCGTCCACATGGGCGAGAAGACCGACGCAGCACCGTCTTTTTATGGTTTCGTCCGCCATGATCCGCCCTCCTTCAAGCCTCTCGGTTAAACACGCGATTCCGGTGAATTATACCACAGCGCCCGGAAACTATCAAGCCGCATAAAACACCGCCGGATACCGTCCGGCGGTGTAAGGGCAGATCAAAGGGAATAGTCCCTGTCGTCGTATTTTGTAAAATCCGGATTCACGGGCCTGGGCGGCGTCCGGCGAAGGGGATCATAGCGGAAGCGGCTGCAGTGGTCCCCGGCGGACATGACGCCCTTTTTCCGGCATGCCACCGTTTCCTCTCCTGCCGAAGCGGAGAAGCGGCAATAGGCGCATCTAGGCTCGATATCTTTGCGGAACACCACGGGAAACCACCTCCGGAACTGGATGTGGTCTCATTATACACCATTCTTCTCCCGATTTCCATACCCTTTCACCAGAATCCCCGCAGAAATCACGGTCAGCAGCAGCCAAACCACAAGGGAAGTTACGGTAGAGACCGTTAGCGCATAACGGAAATTCAGCCCGGCAATGGCGTCCACCTGGGTGGCAAGATAACGGGACACGGGCACATTCCAGTTCAGGAGCCTGGAAATTCCCCAGATCAGCATGGCCGAGATCAGACCGTGGAGCAGCTTGCCGAAGAAGTAGGTCCTGGTGGATAGTCCGCTGGAGCCGATAAAGGAGAGCACCTGACAGTGGACCGAAAGACCGGCCCAGCCCAGAATAAAAGCCGCCATGCAGAGTTTATCCCCCATGGCCCCGGCCACATCCCGAAGGCTCCATACGCCGGAGGTCATCTCAATGGCGCCGGTCAAAAGACTTTCCGCCCAATCCTGGCGCATACCAAAGCCGCGAAGGACGGATGTCATCCCGGCTGCAAGGCCGGAAATCAAGCCGGTGAAAAACAGCAGGCGAATCAGCACCGTGAAGAAGATGACAAAGCCGCAGATGCTCAGGGTTGCGGAAAAGGCGGAGCGAACCGCGCCCGTAAACGCCTCGGCAAAGCCAAGTGTGGGGATATCCGATCTGGAATCCCCCCCAATTCCGCCTTCCCGCGCATGATAAAAGCGGAACAGGATCCCAACCAGAATCGACGCGGCCACATGGGCCCCATAGAGCCAAAGCCCTGCCCTGCTGCTGGAAAACACCCCCGCGCCAACCACCCCAAGGATAAAGGCGGGACCGGAGTTGTTGCAGAAGCTGAGCATCCGCTCCGCCTCGGTCCTGGAGCATTGCCCCTTTTGGTAAAGCTCGATTGCCGTCCTGGCGCCTACAGGGTATCCGCCCACGATTCCCAGCAGAAAGGCCCCGGAGCAGGCGCCGCCGATCCGAAACAGGGGATACATGATCTTTCCCAGGCGCTTTCCCGCGCCGCGAATGAGCCCCAGATCCACACAAAGCGTGGACAGCACAAAATACGGAAACAGGGAGGGCAAAATCACATTCAGACTCAGATCCACCCCGGACCTGGCCGCATCCACAGATTGCGACGGAAACAGAATCAGCCCAAGCAGCATCCCCGCGATCCCGATCCCGAAGATCAGATCCCGGGCACCCGGCCTGGATAATACACGACTCATAGGATCACCTCGGAAAAAGATATGACGGCACAGGAAAGATATTGCCTGTCCCTCATACGAATATCCGATTAAAACATGGTTTTAATCAGGTGGTAGTATCATATAGTAAACCGAGGTGAAACTATGAAAATCAGTCCGAGAGAGCCGATCTATCGAATGGCCGAGCAGTTGTCCCTGCCGAATCAGGCCCTGGGCGCGTCCCAGATCGAGATCACAGGCAGCCGGCAGATACTGCTCTGCGGCCACAAGGGCATCCGATATTACAGCGAAACGGAGATCATCGTGGATCTCCGGGATTGTGCCGTCCGGCTTCAGGGCAGCAATCTGGGCATCTGCTCGATGACGCGCCACGAGCTGCTTCTCGGAGGCGTCCTGGACGCCATGAGCTTTCTCCGATGACGGGAAACGCCCTGCGGGGACTGCGGGGATGGGCCTTGATCAAGGTCACCGGTGCGGCCACAGAGGATTTTTTGAATCTTCTCTCCGATGCAGAGATTCCGTTCCGGCGTCTGGAGGTGCTGGATGACGTCACAATACGGTTGCTGATTCCCGCAAACAATATTTCGGACGGGCGGCGATTTGGGAAAAAGACGGTTTGTACGGTTCAAGTGCTCCGCGTCAGCGGAATGGTTCCGTTTTTTCGTGCCATGGGGATTCGGCTTCTGTATCCGCTGGTGCTGGCAGGAATGGCGGCTTTCGTCTTCTGGCTCCAGGGGCATATCTGGTTTCTCACGGTTTCCGGGAATGAGACCGTTCCCAGGGAGATGATCCTCCGGACCCTGGAGGAGGAGGGCGTTACATTCTGGACTGCGGAAAAGGAGCTGGACCTGAATCTGGTCAAGAACCGTGTCCTGGCCAGGCTTCCGGAGCTGAGCTGGATCACCGTCAACACAGGCGGCGGCAGGGCGGAGGTGGTAGTTCGGGAGCGGCAGGAAAAGCCGGTTCTGCAGAGAGACGCCGCGCCTGCCAATCTGGTGGCAAAGCGCGGCGGCCTGATTCTTTCTGTGGACGCCGTCAGAGGTTCGCCCCAGGTGCAGCCCGGGGCTCTGGTGGAGGAAGGGGAACTGCTGATTTCCGGCGTCACGTCCCTGGACCGGATCCTGCTGCTCACCAGAGCCGAAGGGGAAGTTTACGCAAGAACATGGCGTGAGATCCGGGCGGCGCTGCCGAATATCGCGGGAGAAAAGCGGTTTACAGGCAGATCCAAAGCCCGATACTCCGTCACCCTCGGAAAAAAGACGATAAACTTCTTCAAAAACAGTGGAATTTCGTATGATGTATATGATAAAATACGGGAGACAAGGAACCTGACACTTCCGGGCGGAAAAGCATTTCCGGTTTCGGTCACCAAAACCGTATACCGGGAATACACGCTTTTGCCTGGAGAGGAGCTGCCGGAGACCGAAGAGGCTGACGTCTCCGGACGGGTGCTGGCACAGATCGCCGGAGAGCTCACAGCCGGAACGATCCTGAAAACCAGGCTGACGCCGGAATACAGGCCGGACGGGCTCTTGCTTCTGGGGACGGCGGAGTGTCGGGAGGAGATCGGGAGGATCTCGGAAATCAAGGAATGAGGGATAAAGCCTATGGCGGAATTCTGCGTCAACGCGGAGCGCATGGAACAGCTGGTCAATGTGTTTGGCTCCATGGATGAAAACATCCGGATCATCGAACAGGAGTTCGGCGTGACCATCGTCAATCGGGATACGGAACTGAAGGTGAACGGAGAGGACATCGCGGCCTCCTGCGCCGCGAAGACCCTGGAGGGACTCCTGCAGCTTGCGGCAAAAGGCGAGACCATCGGAGAACAGAACGTCCGGTATGTGATCGGCCTGGTCCGGGAGGGGCAGGAGGAGAAGATCGCCGCCCTGACCAAGGACGTGATCTGCATTACCGCCAAAGGAAAGCCCATCAAGGCCAAAACCCTGGGCCAGCAGCAGTATATGAAAGCCATCTCCGATCACACCATCACCATCGGCGTGGGCCCTGCCGGAACGGGCAAGACCTATCTGGCGGTGGCAGCCGCCGTAGCGGCCTTCCGGGAGCGGCAGGTGAACCGGATCATCCTGACCCGGCCTGCCGTGGAAGCGGGGGAGCGGCTGGGCTTCCTGCCGGGCGATATGCAGAACAAGGTGGACCCCTACCTGCGCCCGCTCTATGACGCGCTCTTTGAGATGCTCGGCACCGAGAGCTACAACAAGTATCTGGAGAAGGGCAATATTGAGGTTGCCCCTCTGGCCTATATGCGCGGACGGACCCTGGATGACAGCTTCATCATTCTCGACGAGGCCCAGAACACCACCAGGGAGCAGATGAAGATGTTTCTGACCCGTCTCGGCTTCGGCTCCAGGATCGTGATCACCGGCGACGTGACCCAGATCGACCTGCCCCGGGACAAGGTCAGCGGCCTGAAGGACGCGGTCCGGGTCCTGGAGGACGTGGAGGATATCGCGATCTGCCGTTTGACTTCTCAGGATGTGGTGCGCCACGTCCTGGTCCAGCGGATCATCAACGCCTATGAAAAGGCGGAACAGAAGCGGGAGCGGCAGGCGGAAAAGCGGCTTGCCCCCGGAAAGACCTTCAAAAAGGCGGTGAAACGGTGAAGCATCAGATCATCGTGCACGCGGACGTGCCGAACCTGAATACGCCCGCCCTTACCGCCCATATCAAGCGGTGCATCCGGGGCGCCCTGGAGGCGGAGGACATCCAGGTCCCCTGTGAGATCAGCGTGCTTCTGACGAACAACGCCGGGATTCGGGAGATCAACCGGGACTATCGGAATGTGGATCGGGAGACGGATGTGCTGTCCTTTCCCATGTTCGAGCTGGCGCCCGGCGATTTCCCTGAGGATGTGACGGATTATCTGGACCCGGGCAGCGACCTGTTTCCCCTGGGGGACATGGCCATTTCCATGGAGAAGGTGGCCGCCCAGGCGGAGGAGCTGGGCCATTCCAAGGAGCGGGAGCTTGGGTATCTGACGGTCCATTCGGTGCTGCATCTGCTGGGCTACGACCATATGGACGAAGGACCCATGAAGCGGCATATGCGGGAGCGGGAGGAAGCCGTCATGGAAGCCCTGTCCCTGCCCCGCGACCTGTAAAAAGGAGAGGAATTATGATTACAAAATCCGCCATGGTCACCATAGCCGGCCGGCCGAACGTGGGAAAATCCACCCTGACCAATACGCTTGTGGGGGAGAAGATCGCCATCGTTTCCAACAAGCCTCAGACCACACGCAACCGAATCTGCGCCGTGGTGAATCACGAGGATACCCAGATCGTCTTTATGGACACACCGGGCTTCCACAAGGCCAGAACCAAGCTGGGAGAATACATGGACAATGTGGTCCATGAGAGCATCGCCGACGTGGACGCGGTGATGCTGCTTGTGGAGCCCATTCCCTCGGTGGGGACCCAGGAGCAGCTTCTGATCCGGCAGATCCAGGCGTCGAAGATCCCGGCCATTCTGGTCATCAACAAGATCGATACCCTGGAGAACAAGGAAGCCCTGTTTCCCGTCATTGCCGCCTACAGCCAGGCCTGCGATTTTGCGGCCATCATCCCCATCTCCGCAAAGCGGAAGGAAGGAATCGCCGAGCTTTTGACCGAGGTCCGGAAGTATGCCCAGGAAGGCCCCCAGCTCTTTCCGGACGGCATGATCACCGATCAGCCGGAACGGCAGATCATGGCGGAGATCATCCGGGAGAAGCTGCTCTGGTGCCTGGACCGGGAGGTTCCCCACGGCACTGCTGTGGAGATCGAGACCTTCTCCGAGCGGGAGGACAGCGGAATCATCGACCTGGAGGCTGTGGTCTACTGCGAAAAGGCCAGCCACAAGGGGATTATCATCGGCAAGCACGGAGATATGCTCAAAAGGATCAGCACCATGGCCAGGGAGGACTGCGAGCGGTTCATGGGAACAAAGGTTTACCTTCGCATCTTCGTCAAGGTCCGGGAGGGCTGGCGGAATCAGGGACGATATCTCCGGAATTTCGGATATGAATAAAAACCGGCGCCTCGAGGCACAAAGCGGCTTCGAGGCGCTGGCTTTTTCACATTACTTCGCGTCTTCGATCATGGCAAGGCAGCCGTAGATGACGGAGTCATCGCCCAGCGCGGCGTTTTTGATCTCCACGGTGGAGCGGATAGACGGCATACAGTACCGGTCCACCTCCTTGAGGATCTTCTCCAGGAACACATCGCCCACCGCCTCGATGACGCCGCCGCCGTAGACCACAAGGTCCGGGCTGAAGGTGTTGATCATATTTCCGGTGGCAACGGCCAGATAGTGGCAGGCCCGGTCTACAGCCTCCATGGTGACGGGGTCGCCGGCGGCCATGGCCTTTTTCAGATATTTGCTTCGGAATACGCCATCCGTGACCCGCTCCGCCATCAGGCTCTCCCGTCCCCGGGACACCTGCTGACGGATATAGGCGCTCATGCCCTGCTTGCTGGAGAAGGCCTCCAGGCAGCCCCGCTGTCCGCAGTTGCAGAGCGGTCCCTCGGGGTCCAGGATCATGTGGCCGTATTCCGCCGCTTTGAACCGGTTGCCGGTGTATAGCGAGCCGTTCAGAATCAGGCCGCCGCCCATGCCGGTGCCTACAAAGAAGCCCACCACGTTCTGATAGCCCTGGGCCACGCCGAAGCGATGCTCGCCCAGAACGCCGAGATTCACGTCGTTTCCGATGTAGAAGGGGATTCCGAACCGCTTTTCCATGGAGCCCTTGATGTCATAATTCCGCCAGGGCAGGTTGGGGGTGAACAGAACGATGCCCTTGCCCTGGTCGATGACGCCGGGGGCGCAGGAGGCGATGGCGTGAATGTCCTTTTTGTCGATCCCGGACTCCGCGATCATCTCCTCCACCACGCTGACGATCACTTCCTCCACGTTCTGGGAGGAGTCGCCCTTTCCCTTGGAGCGCTTTTTCAGCCGGTAGATGATCTCCCGGTTCTCGTCAAAGATCACACCTAAAACCTTGGTTCCGCCTACGTCCAGGCAGATGTTATAGGATTTGGCCATGCTGTCGTCCTCCTTGTATCGTTGTTAGATTTATACAATTATCATCAGCGCCGAAACAGGGAACGGAACCGCTGGAACAATCCGCCCGTTTCCTTTGCCGTCTCCGCCGGCTCCGGGACCACCGGTTCCTCTGCGGGGGCCGGTTCCTCCGGATTCACGCGGAGCTTGCTGAAATATCGATACAGCGCCTCCTGCGAGGAGGTGCCCTCTCCGCCGGGCTCCCGCACGTAGCTGCCGTCCGACTGCATCCGCCGGGCCTTTTCCCGGTCGTTCCGCAGGGCGGTGAGAATCACGTTGATCTGCGCTCTGGTTTCCGGGGTTCTGACCTCCATAAAGGCCTCCACACGCCGGTTCAGATTCCGGTTTAGCAGATCGCCGGAGCCGATGAAAAGCCGCTGGTCAGCGCCCGCGCCGAAGCTGTAGATCCTGGAGTGCTCCAGCCATCGTCCCACCACGCTCTTCACCACAATGTTCTCCGTTTCCCCGGGGATTCCGGGGCAGAGACAGCAGATGCCGCGGATGAACAGCTCGATCTGAACGCCCGCCTGAGAGCATTCGATGAGCTTTTCCATGATATCCAGGCTGTTGAGGGAGTTTACCTTGATGGAGACCCGTCCGGCGTCGCCCTTTTCCTTTTCCCGGTCCAGCATCTCCAGTACGCGGCTCTTGAAGCTCAAAGGCGCGATCCACAGAGTATGAACCTCCGGAGGCACCTCCTTGTTGATCAGCGCCGCAAAGACCGCTTCCGCGTCCCGGCCTGCCGCCTCGTCGGAGGTGATCAGAGACAGGTCCGTGTACTGCTCGCCGGTCACCTCGTTGTAGTTTCCGGTGCCCACCTGAGTGATGTAGGAGATGTTCCCGCCGTGCTGCCTGGTGATGACGAAGAGCTTGCTGTGGACCTTTTTATCCTCCAAGCCGTAGATCACCCGGCAGCCCGCGTCCTCCAGCATTTCCGAATAGTCGATGTTGTTCTGCTCGTCGAACCGGGCCCGAAGCTCCAGCAGGCAGAGCACGTCCTTTCCCCGATCCGCGGCGTATGCCAGCGCCGCGGCGATTTTGCTGCTGGCGGACATGCGATAGAGGGTGATCTTAATGGAGAGCACCTCCGGATCGTCCGCCGCCTCATAGATCAGATCCACAAAGGGAAGCATACTTTGGAACGGGAAGCTGAGGAGCAGATCGTGGTCCTCGATGTACCGGAAATACTCGCCCTTTTTCAGACCGATATCCCGCGCGGGCTTCCGCTCCTCGTAGCGGAAATGGTCCTGGCTGCTGATGCCGGACCGGAAGGAGAGGTCAAAGGGAACGTTGGGCGTAAACACGCTGTTTTCCGGGACCCGCAGCTTCTTGATCAGAAACGCCATGGCCGTATCGTTCAGCTTGCCGTAGATCTGGGCCCGGACCGGGATCTCCCGCTTCCGTTTTGTCAGCATGGCGACGGTCTTCTGGCGAAGATCCTCGTCCTTTGCGGAAGCGGCGCTGGTCAGAAATACGTCTGCGTTCCGGGTGACCTTCACGATCGCCGACTGAACGATTTCCTCTTTCTTGAGCAGCAGCGGCAGGAAATGCCGGATGAGCCGGTCCGTGAGGACGATCTTCTGGCAGCCGTCGATCTCAAAGGAGAGATAGGACGGCGCCCGATCCAGGGGGATCACAGCCAGCTTCTGCTCGCTGCCCCGGCCCAGGAATGCGATGACATAGGATTCCTCGCCCCAAAGGAAGGGGAGCGGCTTGGTCATGTCGATGATCTGGGGATTGAGCATGCCCTTGATGTCGCCGAAGAGCTTTTTGCTCATGAGCTCGTCCACCTTGCTGACCTTCTTGAAGTCCAGCACATCCACGCTGTGGGCCTTGAGCTCCTCCCGGATGGCCTTCCAGACGCTCTCCATCAGCGTCTGCTGCTCCTTGGTCACCTTCAGCACTGCCTGGATCTGCTCTGACGGCAGCATGCCGGAGAGAGGGTCCCGAAGGTCCGGCGTCAAGAGGGCGTGGTGCGTCAGGATGCCGATGCGCACCCGATAAAACTCCTCCAGGTTGGATTGGTAGATCATCAGGAACTTGAGCCGCTCCAGCAGGGGAACCGTCGGGTCTGCCGCCTCCAGCAGCACCCGCTGGTTAAAGGCCAGCCAGCTGATTTCCCGATTGATGTAGGTGGCTTCCGGCGCTTCCGGCTTGCCGGAGGCGTTCTTTTTGACTTTTTCTTTTTCCTTGACGGCCATGGCTTACAGCCCCTTTGCAGGATGTTCTTCCACCGCCCGCTCCAGCGCCTTCACAATGATTCGGAGCGCCTTGATCCGGGCGTATTTCTTGTCGTTGGACTCGATGATGTACCAGGGAGCGTTTTCCGTGCTGGTCTTTTGCAGCATTTCGTCGACGGCCTCCTCGTACTGGGGCCATTTCTCCCGGTTCCGCCAGTCCTCCTCCGTGAGCTTCCACTGTTTTTCCGGGGTGTTTTGCCGGTCGGTGAACCGGGCAAGCTGGGTGTCCTGATCGATCTGGATCCAGAATTTCAGCACCACCGCGCCCCAATCCGTGAGCTGACGCTCAAATTCATTGATTTCGTTGTAGGCCCGCTTCCAGTCCTTCTCTGTGCAGTAGCCCTCCAGTCGTTCCACCATGACCCGGCCGTACCAGGTCCGGTCGAAGATGGTGATATGGCCCGTCCGGGGCAGCCTGGTCCAGAAGCGCCAGAGATACTGCCGGTTGAGCTCATGGGGCTCCGGCGATGCGATGGGGATGACGTCCACGCCTCTGGGGTCCAGGGGCGTGGCCACCCGTCGGATATTTCCGCCCTTTCCGGCCGCGTCCCAGCCTTCATAGCAGAGAACCACCGGAATGCGCCGCCGGTAGATGGTGTTGTGAAGGGCTTCGAGACGATCCTGGAGCTTTTTCAGCTCCCTCTTGTATTCCTCGTCCTCCAGAGCCGGGCTCAGATCCACGCTGGACAACGGCGGCATGGGGATAAGCGGGAAGTCCGCCTGGAAGGGATCGCCCACATACCGACCCTTTTCCAATCCGCGCTCGATGGTTTTCACCAGCAGACGCAGGGCCTCCAGGGCGGCAGGCCGTTTCTTGGAGCCGTCGAGAATGTGCCAGGGAAGGGGCTTGTTTGTCCGCTCCATAAAGTCGTCGTAGGCCATCTGGAAAATCTTATATTCCCGATGCTGCCAGATATCCTCTTCGGTAACCCGCCATTCCGTCTCATAGTTTTCCTTCAACTCGCAGATCCGTTTCCGCTGTTCCTCCTGGTCAATGTGCAGGAACAGCTTCAGAACCAGATAGCCGCCGTCCCGGAGCTGCCGCTCAAACTCCACAGCGGAGCGGATGTAGGCCTTGTACTGCTTTACGGTGATCTCCCGGCGGAGATACCGGCGGACAGCGCCCTCCATCCAGCCCGAATCGTAGAACATGATCTTGCCGTTTTCCGGGATCTCCTTGGCATAGCGATACAGGAAGGGATACCGGTCCTCGTTTTCCGGCAGCGAGGCAGGGGACACAACATTGAAGAATCTGGGGTCCAGCTCCCGGATCAGTTCATTGATCAGGCTGCCCTTGCCGGCGGCGGCCCAGCCCTCCACCAGTACGATCACAGGCAGCCCCTTTTCCCGCAGAGGCTGCTGAAGACCGAGCAGATGTTCCCGCAGTTCCTTCAATTCTGCCTTTACCTGGCTTTTCTCCCCGTGCTTCGGGGGCTTCCAATCCTTAAGCATTGCTTCCTCCTTTTCCGGGCCGGCGCGGCCCCGTGTATTCCGTATTTTTCTGACGCAGATTTCGGCGGTCCTTCTGTCCGTATTTTACGACAGGCGCGGCTGGAAGTCAACGAAAACAGCCCAGATTTATGCCCCCGGCATATACCGGATTGTGAATTGAATTTCCTGCGAACCTGTGCTATAATTTGGAGGTATTATGAGCGCTGTCGGAGGGATGCCTATGTATTATACGGTCAACGGGCTTGTCCTCCGGGAGGCGGCCTATAAGGAAAGCGACAAGATCCTGACGCTGCTCACCGATGAGATGGGCCGCATGACCGTGAAGGCCAGAGGCGTCCGGCGGAAGAACAGCCCCCTGCGGGCGGGCTGCCAGCTTCTGACCTACGGGGAATTCACCCTGTATGAGCGAAAGGGCTATTACACCGTCAATGAGGTGGAGCCTCTTCGGCTGTTCGATGGGCTGCGGCAGGACATTGAGCTTCTATCGCTGGGTTCCTACTTTGCCCAGCTCCTGGAGACGGTTTCCGCCGAGGGGCAGAGCGATCCGGAGGTTCTGAATCTGGGGCTGAACTGTCTCTATGCCCTGGAGCAGCTGAAGCGCCCCCAGGCGCTGGTAAAGGCCGTCTTCGAGCTGCGGCTGCTCTGTCTGATCGGCTTCGCGCCCAGACTCGAAGGCTGCGGGCGGTGCGGCGCGCCGGCGGCAAGCTGCTTTCTGCTGCAGGAGGGCATTCTGCTATGCGACAGCTGCAAAGCGGGTCCTTCCACAGGCCCCCGGGAGATCCTTTCCCCGGGCGTCCTGGCCGTCATGCGGCATATTGTGAGCTGTGAGAAGAAAAAACTCTTTTCCTTTACGCTCTCAGAGCCTGCCCGGCGGGAGCTGGCCCAGGTCGCAGAACGGTTTCTGCTGACCCAGCTTGGCCAGAGCTTTTCCGCTCTGGAATTTTATAAACGACTGTTTCCCCAAGTGAATGGAGTGGCTTTATGAACGAACTATACGAAAAATCTCTGCATACCCTGGAGCTGGATCGCGTCCTGGAACTTCTGGCGGACTGCTGCGCCACCGAGGAGGGAAAGACCCAGTCCCTTGGCCTTCGTCCCACGGACGACGTGGACGAGGTCCGGGTCCTGCTCCGGGAGACCTCCGACGCCTGCCGGCTGGTGGAGCATAAGGGTGCGCCGGCCTTTCGGGATGTGAAGGACGTGAAGGCGTCTCTGCTCCGGGCGGACCGGGGTGGAAGTCTGAACCAGATCGAGCTTCTCCGCATTGCCGGTGTGCTGCGGACCACCCGGACCGTCAAGGAATACGGGGAGAGCGACGGCACGGACCCCGGTGCTCTGGAACACTATTTCTGGGCTCTGATGCCCAACCGCTATCTGGAGGACAAGATCTTCTCCGCCATCATCAGCGAGGAGGAGATCGCCGACAGCGCCAGTCCCGAGCTCAGCGACATCCGCCGCCATATGCGGGTCACAGGCAGCCGTGTCCGGGAGAGTCTCCAGAAAATCATCTCCTCGCCTACCTATGCCAAATACCTGCGGGACCCCATTATCACCATGCGGGGAGACCGCTATGTGGTCCCCGTCCGCAGCGAATATAAGAACGCCATTCCCGGCATGGTCCATGACGTGTCCTCCAGCGGCGGCACCTTCTTTATTGAGCCCATGCAGGCGGTTCAGGCCAACAATGAGCTCCGGGAGCTGCTGATCCGGGAGAAAAAGGAGATCGAGCGGATTCTGGCCGAGCTTTCCGCCGAGGCCGCCGCTTACCGGGAGAACATCTCCACGGACTACGACATGCTGGTTTCCCTGGATGTGCGCTTCGCCAAGGCCAGACTCAGCTACAGCATGAAGGCCATGTGCCCCGAGGTGAACACCCAGGGCCGGATCGTGCTGAACCGGGCCAGGCATCCCCTGATCGACGCCAAGACCGTGGTTCCCATCACCGTCCGTCTGGGTGAGGAATTCGACACCCTGGTGATCACCGGCCCCAACACCGGCGGCAAGACCGTCACCCTGAAAACCATCGGCCTCCTGACGCTGATGGCGGAATGCGGACTGCACATTCCCGCCTCCGATGAGAGCTGCATCTCCGTGTTCCGAATGGTGCTGGCGGACATCGGCGACGAGCAGAGCATCGAGCAGTCCCTCTCCACCTTCTCCTCTCACATGAAGAACATCGTGGAGATCACGGAGCAGTGCGACGACAGCACCCTGGTGCTCTTCGACGAGCTGGGCGCCGGTACGGACCCCGCCGAGGGTGCGGCGCTGGCCATGGCGGTCATCGAGTTCTGCCGGAAGCTGGGCGCCAGGCTGGCCGCCACCACCCATTACGGAGAGCTGAAGCTCTACGCTATGCGGACAGAGGGCGTCATCAACGCCTCCTGCGAATTCGACGTGGAGACCCTTCGGCCCACCTACCGGCTTCTCATCGGGATCCCGGGCAAGTCCAACGCCTTTGCCATTTCCAAGCGCCTTGGGCTTAGCGATCTGATCATTGACGACGCCAGAAGCCTGGTGAGCGAAAATGACGTGAACTTTGAGGATGTGCTCTCCCAGCTGGAGGCCCAGCGGCAGGCCATGGAGCAGGCCAGGATCGAGGCCGAGCAGATGCGGCTGGAGATGGAAAAGGCCAAGCAGCAGTCCGATGAATGGAACCGGGAGATTCGGGAGGAACGGGACAAGGCCGTTTCCAAGGCCAGAAGAGACGCCCAGTATATCATTGAGGACGCCCGGCGGGCCGCCAATCAGGCCATGGACGAGATCAAGCAGATGAAAAAACAGCTCAAGGACGCCGGTGCTGTGGAGAACATGAACCAGCGCCAGTCGGAGCTGCGAAGGAATCTCAATGAAGCCCAGGATCGTCTGTCCGGCGAAGAGGAGCGGAGGGACAACCGGGTCTCCGCCCGGCCGCCCAAGGAGGGCGACACGGTGGAGCTTTTGAAGCTGGGCACGCGGGCCACGGTCCTCCAGGTGAACAAGGACGGCACGCTTCAGATCCAGGCCGGTATTATGAAGCTCAGCGTGAAGCCGGAGGAGGTCTATCTGCTGCCCGATCAGAACAAGACCCAGGTGAAAAAGATCATTGAGCAGACCAATCGGGAGCTGCGGAACCTCACCGTCTCTGCGGAGGTGGATCTCCGCGGCATGAGCTCCGACGAGGCCATCAATGCGCTGGACCTCTATCTGGACAACGCCCTCCGGGCCAAGCTGGGGACCATCCGTGTGATCCACGGAAAGGGAACCGGCGTCCTCCGAAAGGCCGTGCAGCAGCATCTGAAGCGCAATAAGCGCGTGAAATCCGTGCGCCTGGGGGTGTACGGAGAAGGGGAGGACGGTGTGACCATCGCGGAGCTGGACGTATAAAGAACACTGCCGTGGGTTCCGCGTCCGTTGTTTAGTTTGACGAATTCTCAACAAATGATTGACGCGAAAAAGAAACTCTGATATGATAAGCACAAGATACAGGCATTGCCGCCGAACAATAAGGAGTGAACGTGATGATTACGAAAAAGGTATTGATTGATAATCAGGTTGGCCTTCACGCCCGCCCCGCGACATTCTTTATTCAGAAAGCAAACGAGTTTAAGTGCTCGATTTGGATCGAATTTGAGGAACGCCGGGTGAACGCAAAGAGCTTGCTGGGAGTGTTGTCCCTGGGGATTGTCAAGGGCACCGAGATCACTTTGATTGCCGACGGGGCCGATGAAGAGGCCGCCCTGGACGCGCTTTCCAGACTGATCGCCACTGATTTCGGCGAATAAGCAGATTCGAACACCTCATGGCGGCGCCATGAGGTGTTTTTTCGATGGAGGATTCTATCATGACAGAACTGACGTCCCGGGAACTGAAGGAAAAGGTGCTGTCCCTGCCCCTTTCTCCGGGCGTGTATCTCATGCAGGACAAAACCGGCACGATCATCTATGTGGGCAAGGCCAAAAAGCTGAAAAACCGGGTCAGTCAGTATTTTCAGGATTCCGCCTCCCACTCACCCAAGACCCGGATGATGGTCAGCAAAATCGCTGATTTTGACTATATCGTGGCCAGAAGCGAATTTGAAGCCCTGGTCCTCGAGTGCAGTCTCATCAAGCGGCATCAGCCGAAATACAACATCCTGCTCAAGGACGATAAGGGTTATCCCTATATCCGGGTGGATCTCCGGGAGGCCTATCCGGTCTTCACCATGGTGGGAAAGCGCAGCGATGACGGCGCCCGGTATTTCGGCCCTTACGGAGGCCGGTTTGTCACCCAGCAGGCGCTGGACGCCATTCGGCTCACCCTGAAGCTGCCGTCCTGCAGCAGGAAGTTTCCCAGGGATGTCGGCAAGGAGCGTCCCTGCCTCAACTATCAGATCGGCAACTGCGACGGCTGGTGCCAGAAAAATATGACAGCGGAGGAATACCACCGCCGGGTGGAGCAGGGCGTCCTGATGCTGGAGGGACGGGACAAGGAGCTGGCCGCCTCCCTCAAGGAGCAGATGGAGGCGGCGTCTGAGCGCATGGATTTTGAAGCCGCCGCCGCTTATCGGGACCGGTTCCGGGCGGTGGAGGCTCTTTCTCGGAAGCAGCTTGTCTGCTCCGGTGCCTCCGCGGATACGGATGTGGTGGGCTATTTCTCCGGAGACGCCAAAACCGGCTTTGCGGTGCTGCATTTTGTCCGGGGAAATCTGGTGGACAAGGACGTGGAGGTTCTCGATCGAAACCTGGACGAAACCGGTGAGGATACGGTCTCCACGCTGGTCAAGCAGTATTATCTTGCCCGCGGCGTGGCGCCGAAAAACGTCTATCTGCCCTGTGCAATGGAGGACTCCGGGCTCTTTTCCCAGCTGCTTCAGCAGGAACTGGGCACACAGGTTCGTTTCTCCGTGCCGAAACGGGGAGATCATCTCCGTTTGGTGGAACTGGCGGTGGAAAATGCCAGGGAGGAGGCGGAGCGCGTTTCCACAGAGGCGGAGCGCGTCTCCAAGACCCTGGAGATGCTTGGAACCGCATTGAACCTCTCCGCGCCGCCGAAACGGATCGAGGCCTATGACATATCCAACCTGGGCGACACGGACATTGTGGCGTCCATGACGGTGTTCGTGGACGGAAAGCCTCTGAAAAAGGATTACAAGCACTTTAAGCTCCGGGATATGACCGGCGCCGACGACTACGGCTCCATGCGTCAGGTCATGGAGCGCCGCTTCACCCGGATGCTCAGCGGCGACGAGGGCTTTGCCCAGCGGCCGGATCTGCTGCTCATCGACGGCGGCGTCACCCATGCCAGGACGGTCCTCAGTCAACTGTCTGCCATGGGCCTTTCGATCCCCACCTTCGGCATGGTCAAGGATGACCGGCACAGGACCCGGGCTCTGGTCTCTCCCGACGGTGCGGAGATCGGCATTCAGGCCACACCCGCGCTCTTTTCCTTTGTGGGACGGATCCAGGAGGAGACCCACCGGTTTGCCATCACCTATCAGCGAAAGCTGCGGTCCGGCAGACTTCGCAGATCCTCTCTGGACGCCATTCCGGGAGTGGGCGACGTGCGGAAGCGCCAGCTTCTCAAGGCCTTCAAAACCATCCGCAATATCCGGACGGCCACCCTGGAGGAGTTGAACAAGGTGGTCCCGAAAAACACGGCGGAGTCAGTCTACGCCCACTATCACGCAAAAACTTAAGGAGGAGCGCCCATGCGAGTGATTACAGGCAGCGCCAGAGGCGCGAAGCTTCGTACCCTGGAGGGCCTCGCCACCCGTCCTACATCGGACAGGGTCAAGGAGGCTGTTTTCAATATTATTCAGTTTGACGTGGAAGGCAGACGGGTTCTGGATCTGTTTGCCGGAAGCGGGCAGCTGGCCATTGAAGCCCTGAGCAGGGGAGCGGCCTACGGCGTTCTGGTGGACGAGAGCAAGCAGGCTGTCGGCGTAATTCGGGAGAATTTGAAAAAAGTCCGGTTCGATCAGCAGGCCTCTGTGATCCAGTCCGACGCCCTGCGGTATCTCGATCATTGCCGGGAGCGGTTTGACCTGATTTTTCTCGACCCGCCCTACGCAGGGGACCTGCTGGAGTTATCCCTGCAAAAAATATCGGAAATTGACATTTTGAATCCTGGTGGTATAATAATCTGTGAACGGTCCCGGGATAAGGAGATTCCGGCCTTCGCAGGTAAGCTGGAGTGCTCCAGAGATTACTTTTACGGCAAGACGGCCGTGAACCTCTACACCATGGGACAGGGGAGAAACGAATGAGTATCGCAGTCTATCCCGGAAGCTTTGATCCCATCACCCTGGGACACCTGAATATCATCGAACGCGCTTCCCATATTTTTGATAAGCTGATCGTCTGTGTTGGGTATAATCGAAGCAAAAGCCCCATGTTCACCGCCGGGGAACGGGTGGAGATGATCCGAAAGGTCACGGGCCATCTGCCCAATGTGGAGGTGGAGGCGTCCCCGGAGCTTCTGGCGGAATTCGCCCGGCGCAAGGGCGCCTGCGTCATCGTCAAGGGCCTTCGGGCGGTCTCCGATTTTGAATCGGAATTTGCCATGAGCCTGATCAACAAGAAGCTCTCTCCGGAGCTGGACACCATGTTCCTCATGGCCGAGGAACGGTTCCTGTACCTGAGCTCCAGCGCCGTCAAGGAGCTGGGGGCATATCATGCGGATCTGAGTGACTTTCTGCCCAGGGAAGTCATTGAGGAATTCAAAGCCAGAATAGATGCAAGGAGATAGGATGTATGGAGAACAAAACCATTGATGAGCTGCTGCAGAGTCTGGTCGCCCTGGTAGGCGACGCCCGCGGGTCCCTCTTCGGTCAGGAAAAGGTCCTGGTGGATCGGGAACAACTGCTTTACCTGGTGGATGCCCTCCAGCAGCAGCTTCCGGCGGAGATCAACGAGGCGAAGACCATTGTGGAGAACAGCAACGCCCTTCGGAACAACGCCAAGCAGGATGCTGCGGACATCCGGCGGGAGGCGAATCAGGTCCTGAAGGACGCCCAGGAGCGGGCCGCCAGCCTGATCGAGGAGACCAAGATCGTGGCCTTTGCCAAGGAGCGCCAGCAGGAGATCCTGGATGAGGCGGAGGAGCAGCGGGCGAAGCTGATCGCCGGCGCCATCCAGTATGCCGACCGGATTCTGGAGGACGCCCAGAAAACCGTGGAAAACACCATGGAGGCCCTGAAATCCGGCTTTACCGTGCTGCAGGAGCAGGCGAAGACCCAGCTCACCGCCTCCGAGAAGGAGCTTTCCGACACCCGGAAGGCCATGAAGAGCGCCAGCGCCGACGCATAATCCATTCATATCCTGCGCCGTTCCACCAACGTCCGGTGGGACGGCGCTCTTTTCATGGGACAAACGCCCTTGAGAACACAAAGAAACAGCACATGAAGCATTTTCCATACTTTACAGCCGGGAAGGATTGCTGTATAATTACAATGCTACGAAATATGTCCTGCCGGACAGGCAAAATCCTCCGGCAGGCGGAAAATGAGGTGATACTGTGACGCAAAAACCCTTTGAAAAGGTCCTGGCCGCGAACCGGGGCGAAATCGCCATCCGGATCTTCCGGGCGTGCTATGATCTCGGGCTGCACACGGTGGCCATGTACTCCAACGAGGACATCAACGGCCAGTTCCGCACCCATGCCGACGAGGCGTATCTGATCGGCGAAAACAAGAGTCCTGTTGGCGCCTACCTGGATATCCCCGCTATCATCGACCTGGCCAAGCGCCGGGGCGTGGACGCCATCCATCCCGGCTATGGCTTCCTCTCCGAGAACGCTGAATTTGCCAAGGCCTGCGAAGAGGCCGGTATCAAGTTCATCGGCCCTCCCAGCAACATCCTTGCCATGATGGGCGACAAACTGAGCGCTAAGCAGATCGCGATCCAGGCCGGTGTTCCCATCATTCCCGGCAGCACCGAGCCCCTGAAGGATGGGGACGAGGCGCTGGAGAAGGCCATCTCCTTTGGCTTTCCCATTATCCTCAAGGCTGCGGCAGGCGGCGGCGGAAGAGGCATGCGCCGCTGCGACACCCCCGAGGAGGTCAAGCCTGCCTTTGAGCTGGTTCGTGGCGAGGCGAAGAAGGCCTTCGGCAACGACGACATTTTTATTGAAAAATACCTGGTGGAGCCCAAGCACATTGAGGTCCAGGTGCTGGCCGACGAGTACGGCAACTGCTACCACATCGGCGAGCGTGACTGTTCTCTCCAGCGCCGCTATCAGAAGGTGGTGGAGTTCGCGCCTGCCTTCTCCGTGCCCGAGGAGATTCGGGAGAAGATCCGCAACGACGCGGTGAAGATCTCCAAGTCCGTGGGTTACGTCAACGCCGGTACCCTGGAGTTCCTGGTGGACAAGTCCGGCTCCTACTACTTCATCGAGATGAACCCCCGTATCCAGGTGGAGCACACCGTCACCGAAATGGTCACGGGCATCGACCTGGTGCGCGCCCAGATCCTCATTGCCGAGGGCTATCCGCTCTCCACCCCGGAGATCGGTCTGACCTGCCAGGAGGACGTGCAGATCCGGGGCTATGCCATCCAGTGCCGCGTCACCACCGAGGACCCGGCCAACAACTTCGCTCCTGACAACGGCAAGATCACCGCTTATCGCACCGGTGGCGGCTTCGGCGTCCGGCTCGACGGCGGCAACGTCACAACCGGCACCGTGATCTCCCCCTACTATGACTCCCTGATGGTCAAGATCACCTGCCAGGACAACACATTCCTGGGCGCCTGCCACAAGGCCATGCGGGCCATCGGCGAGGTTCGTGTTCGGGGCGTGAAGACGAATATTCCCTTTGTGCAGAACATTCTGAGCCATCCGACTTTCCAGGCGGGCCATTGCCACACCAAGTTTATCGACGAGACGCCGGAGCTCTTTGACATCACCGACTCCAAGGATCGCTCCACCCGCGTGCTCAAGTACATCGCCAATATTCAGGTTGCCAACCCCAACGCGGAGCGCAAGCAGTTCGATACGCCCAGATTCCCCAAGGGCTCCGGCAATCCCAAGCCCGGCCTGAAGCAGTTCCTGGACGAAAACGGTCCCAAGGCCCTGAGCCAGTGGGTCATGGACCAGAAGAAGCTGCTCATCACCGACACCACCATGCGGGACGCCCATCAGTCCCTGCTGTCCACCCGGATGCGTACCCGGGACATGGTCAAGGGTGCGGACGGCACCGCCGACATTCTGGCCGACTGCTTCTCCCTGGAGATGTGGGGCGGCGCCACCTTCGACGTAGCCTACCGGTTCCTCCATGAGGATCCCTGGGAGCGTCTGGATCTCCTGCGGGAGAAGATCCCCAACATCCCCTTCCAGATGCTGCTCCGCGGCTCCAACACCGTGGGTTATCAGAACTATCCCGACAACGTGGTCCGGGAGTTCGTCAAGCAGAGCGCCAAGAGCGGCATCGACGTGTTCCGTGTCTTCGACTCTCTGAACTGGATCCCCGGCATGTCCGTCGCCCTGGACGAGGTGCTCAATCAGGACAAGTTCTGTGAGGCCACCATCTGCTATACCGGCGACATTCTCGACAAGAGCCGCACCCGCTATACCCTGGATTACTATATCAAGATGGCCAAGGAGCTCGAGCACATCGGCGCCCACTCCATCGCCATCAAGGATATGTCCGGTCTGCTCAAGCCCTATGCCGCCAAGGAGTTGGTCAAGGCGCTGAAGCAGGAGGTCGGCATCCCCATCCATCTCCACACCCACGACACCACCGGCAACCAGGTTGCCACCCTGCTCATGGCGGCGGAGGCCGGCGTGGACATCGTGGACGTGGCGGTTGCCTCCATGTCCAGCCTGACCTCGCAGCCCTCCATGAACGCCGTTGTGGCCGCCCTGGAGGGCAACGAGCGGGATCCCGGGATCCCGCTGGACGGCATTCAGGAGCTCACCGATTACTGGGCCGACGTCCGCCTCCGCTACGACCTCTTCGACCACGGCCTCAAGACCCCGGTCACCGACATTTACCGCTACGAGATCCCCGGCGGCCAGTACACCAACCTGGAGCCCCAGGTCATCTCTCTGGGCCTCGGGCCCCGGTTTGCCGAGGTCAAGGAGATGTACAAGACCGTCAACGACATGCTCGGCGATCTGGTGAAGGTCACGCCTTCCTCCAAGATGGTGGGCGACCTGGCCATCTTCATGGTCCAGAACGATCTGACCCCGGAGAACATTGTGGAAAAGGGCGAAGCCCTGACCTTCCCGGATTCCGTGGTTTCCTACTTCAAGGGCATGATGGGCCAGCCCTCCTTCGGCTTCCCGGAGGACATCCAGAAGGTGGTCCTCAAGGGCGAAAAGCCCATCACCTGCCGCCCCGGCGAGCTGCTTGAGCCTGTGGACTTTGAGAAGGCCAAGGAGGAGGTCGCCAAGTTCTGCCCGAATCCCGATATGCGGAACGTGATTTCCTACTGCATCTATCCCAAGGTGGTGGAGGAGTTCTGGAAGCACTCCAAGGAGTACGGCTATCTCATGCGCATGGGCTCCCACGTATTCTTCGCGGGCATGGCCCTGGGCGAGACCAACAAGATCAACATCGAGGACGGCAAGACCCTGGTCATCAAGTACCTGGGCATGGGTGATCCTCAGGAGGACGGCACACGGAACGTGTTCTTTGAGCTCAACGGCAACCGCCGGGAGGTCAACGTGCCCGATCCCAACGCCGTTGTGACCACCAAGCCCGTGGTCATGGCCGATCCCCAGGACAAGAGCCATGTGGGCGCGTCCATCCCCGGCATGGTGACCAAGGTCAATGTGAAGCCCGGCGATACGGTGGAGGAGAACCAGGTCCTGGCTGTCATCGAAGCCATGAAGATGGAGACCAGCGTGGTGGCCCGTATGGCCGGCACCGTGGACGAAGTCATGGTAGCCGAAAACGACAACGTCAAGGCAGGCGAGCTGCTTATCACCATCAAGTAATCCATTCGCTTGAGGAGCGTGCGGGCACTGTCCCGCACGCTCCGTTTCCTTGTATCAAGCGGAACACTTGCAAAAAGCCCCTGTCTGCTGTATACTAATTATCACTACGTCCCACTATGAAATAAATCGCTTTGGAATGAGGCATGGAAATGAGCAAGGCATCTGCGTCCATCCGCGAAAACGGCGGCTTCAAGCACTGGTTTGTCAACGTGTTCTGGTATCACTACAAGTGGCCTGTTCTGGCCGCGGTGGTGGTGCTGGGGATTATCGCGTTTATCACCTGGGATTCCTTGCGTCAGGTGCGCTACGACGTGACCGTGGTGATCGCCACGGATTACAGCGTCCAGGAGGAGGATCTGGAGGCTCTTGACGCGGTTCTGAAGCCCGTGGTTCCCGATCTGGACGGCAACGGCAAGGTCAATATCTGCTACGCGCTGCTGTACCTGGGGAATACGGAGCTTGGACGGCAGAACGAGGAGCGGATGTACCTCTATATGTCCCAGGAGGATGTGGCGCTGTACCTGATGAGTGAAAACGTGTCTGACGCCTTTACCAATCCCATGCTGGAATATTTCACGGACCCCGTATCGGAATACGGCCTGGAGCCGGATCCCCTGAATGCGGTCCGCGTGGATCTGACGGACAGCAGGACCTTGGCGGCCTGCGGCATGGAGAATATCTATCTTTCGCTCATGTATCACACGGACGCCGGATATGCCTGGGATGCCGCGGTGGATATGGCCAAGGCGCTGGCGGAGGCGGGATAACCGCCGCAGGATGCTGCGGAAGCGCGCAGCATCCTGCTTGTCGATTTTCGGAAGGAGGTGCGCCGGATGCCGGAAGGACTTTCCCGCTGGCTTGCCAGACGGTCGCTGCGAAAAAAAACGAATCAAACCACCCGGGTGCTGACGGCCTTTTTCCTTTTGACGATCCTGCTGGGGACCGTCCTGCTCATGCTTCCCGCCGCGTCCAAAGGCGGAGAGAGCTGCGGACTGATGACGGCGTCCTTTACCGCCACCTCCACGGTCTGCGTCACCGGCCTCTCCCTGACCGACAGCTACACGCAGTGGTCTCCCTTCGGACAGGCGGTGCTGCTGCTTCTGATCCAGATCGGCGGCTTGGGCTATATGACCATTATCTCCGTCTTTTTCTTTCTGCTCCGCCGGAAAATCGGCCTGCGGGAGCGGCTGATCCTGCAGCAGTCCATGGCGCTCAACGAGCTGGACGGCGTGGTTCAGCTTTTGAAGCTGGTTCTTTCCGGAACATTTCTCATAGAAGGGATCGGCGCGCTGATTCTGACGATTCGCTTTTCCGGACGCCTGCCCTTTGGCACAGCCCTTTGGTACGGCGTCTTTCACGCCGTTTCCGCTTATTGCAACGCGGGCTTTGACCTCATGGGGCGATTTTCGCCCGGCTCCAGTCTGACCCTTTTTGCGGAGGATCCCACGGTCAATATCACGGTGATGCTGCTGATTGTTTTAGGCGGGTTGGGCTTTTTTGTGTGGAACGACCTGCTGATCCACCGATTTCGCTGGCGGCGGCTTTCCGTCCACACAAAGCTGGTCCTGATCATGTCGGCCATCCTGGTTTTCGGAGGCGCGCTGATTTTGCTGCCTCTGGAGTGGGGAAATCCCGCTACCCTTGGACCCATGTCCCCCGGAAAAAAGCTTCTGGCCGCTCTGTTTCAGTCGGTGACCACCCGTACTGCCGGATTTTTTGCCGTGGATCAGGGCGGACTCACCGGCAGCGGCAAGCTGGTTTCCGTTCTGCTGATGCTGGTGGGCGGCTCCAGCGGCTCCACCGCCGGCGGCGTGAAAACCGTGACGGTGGCGCTGCTGTTCCTCATGGCGTTTCGCGTGCTCCGCAATCATCGGGAAATTGAGGTCTTTGGCCGTCGGATCCCCCAGGAGCAGGTGAACAACGCCTGCGCCATTGTCCTGCTTGTGACCCTTCTGGCGCTGACAGGCGGTGTGATTCTGTCAGCCACCAACGCGCTGCCCTTATCTGACGCGCTTTATGAGGCCATGTCCGCGATATGCACCGTGGGCCTCAGCACCGGCATTACGCCGGAACTGAACACCGGTTCCAAGCTGCTTCTGATGCTCTATATGTTCTTCGGCCGGGTCGGCGTTATGACCATCAGCTTTGCGTTTATGACGAAATCCCCGCCGGACAATACCATCACCCATCCCGAGACCCGGGTGCTGGTGGGATAGGAGGAATTTATGAAAACATTTCTCGTGATCGGCCTGGGCCGCTTTGGTTCCGCCGCCGCCGGAAAGCTCTACGACATGGGACACGAGGTGATTGTACTGGATGAGGACGAGGAGCTGGTGCAGCAGTGCGCCGATCAGTCCACCCACGCGGCCATCGGCGACGCCAGAGAGATCTCTGTCCTCAAGGCCGTGGGGGCGGCGGACTGCGACTGCGCCATCGTCGCCATCGGCAGCGACCTGGCCGCCAGCATCGTGGTCACTATGAATCTCAAGGACCTGGGCGTTCCGAAGATCGTCTGCAAGGCCAAGGACGACATGTATAAGCGTGCCTTGGAGCGCATCGGCGCGGATCAGGTGGTGATCCCGGAGAAGGAAATGGCCATCCGGCTTGTCCAGAGCCTTGGCTCCAATTCCTTCCTGGATTACATCTCCTTCTCTGAGGAATACGGCATTGCCGAGATCGATCCGCCGGAGGATTGGGAGGGGAAGACCCTGCGGGAGCTGAATGTCCGCAAGCGGTTCCATGTCAATATCCTGTCCATCAAGAACACTGCCACCGGCGCTGTTAATATGGCGCCCGGGCCGGATGATGTGCTCTCTGATCGGGACACGGTGATGCTCATGGGCCGCAACGAGGATATTATGCAGCTTCAGAGGATGTGACATGGAGCCGGAGTATATTCAGAGCCGCCAGAATCCCCTGATGGTCCGGACCGCCAAGCTTCTTTCCTCCCGAAAGCACAGGCGCGCCGCCGGCATGTTTGCCGGAGAGGGCAGGAAGCTCCTGGAGGAAGCGGTGAAATGGCGTCCGAACGAGCTCTATGCCGTGATCCAGAAGGAGGAACTTCCCTGGCCGGAGCTTCCCGATCATGTCCGGCGCATTTCCGTTCCCGGATCGCTTATGGACCGGCTTTCGGAGCTGGAGACGCCTGAAGGCGTTTTATTTCTCATGCGTGCCCTTCCCGAAACGGATGCGCGGCCCGTGCCGGGAACCATCGTTTTGGACGGTGTGCAGGACCCGGGAAACCTGGGAACCATTTTGCGAACTGCCGACGCCCTGGATGTGCCGGCGCTGCTCACCGAGGGCTGCGCCGATCCCTTTGCGCCCAAAACGGTCCGGGCCTCCATGGGCTCCGTTCTTCGCACGCCGCCGGGAACCATCTCCCGGGAAAACCTGATTCAAACATGCGGGGAGGACCGCCTTCCGCTCTGGGCCGCGGCTCTGTCCGATTCGGCCCGGGATCTACGCCGGACGCCCCTTCGTTCCGGCGTCGTGGTCATCGGCAGCGAGGGCAGAGGCGTCAGCAGGCAGCTTCTGGACGCTGCGGACGGGCATTTGATCATTCCCATGCATCCGCGATGCGAGTCCCTGAACGCCGCGGCAGCGGCGGCCATTGTGCTCTGGCAGATGACGGCACTGTAGGAGGGGTTCATCATGTCACTGCTTCGCTACTGGATATGGCTTTCCACAATTCCCGGCCTGTCCCTGCGGGGACAGCTCCGGCTTCTGGACAGCTTTTACTCCCCGGAGGCGATCTATCTGGCGGACAGAAGAGCGCTGGAGGATTCCGGTGCGCTGACCAAAAACGAAATCGCCCTGATCGAGCGGCGGGATTTCTCTCTGGCCGACAAGGTCCTGGAGGAATGCCGCAGAAAGGGAATCCGGATCCTCACCATGCAGGACGCCGCCTATCCCCGGCGTCTGATGTCCATCGACATGCCGCCCCCGGTGCTCTATTACAAGGGAAACCTTCCCGCCTTTGACAATCTCCCCTCCGTCGCCGTGGTGGGGTCCCGGAACGCAAGCGGCTACGGGCTTCTCACCGCCAAACGGATGGGCATGCAGCTGGGCGCCTGCGGCGGAACGGTGATCTCCGGCGCTGCCAAGGGAATCGACACCATGGCGCTGGAGGGCGCCTTGAGCACCGATTCCCCGGTCATAGCGGTGTTGGGAAACGGTCTTGATGTGGTCTATCCCAGAAGCGCTGAGCGGCTGTACAAGGATGTGGAGCGCAACGGATGCCTTCTCAGCGAGTTTATCCCGGGGACAAAGCCCCTCGGCGGAAACTTTCCCAGACGCAACCGGATCATGAGCGGACTCGCTTTAGGCGTTCTGGTGGTGGAGGCCGCGAAAAAGAGCGGCAGCCTGATCACCGCGGAATATGCCCTGGAGCAGGGGAGAGACGTCTTTGCGGTTCCGGGCAATATCGGGCTTGCGTGCTGCGAGGGCAGCAATGAGCTGATCCGGGATGGGGCGTACCTTGTGACCTGCGGTTGGGATGTGCTTCAGCTTTACAAGGCGCAATTCCCGGAGCAGCTGCACCGCTGGAACGGCGGAGACCGGCTGACTCTGTCTCCCCATGATCGGGCGTATATAGAGGATGATATGGAACCGGAACAGTCCGGAACGAAAGACCCGCCCGGCGAGGCTCCCGGGGAAAAAAGAATTGACAACGCCGCAAAGAGCCATTATATTGACCTAGAACAGATCATGGATTCTCTTACCCAGGATGAACAGGTCCTGATGCGGATTCTCCAAGGCGGCCGGCTCCATGTGGATGATCTGATCGCCCGGAGCGGGATGCCTGCCGCAAGAGTGCTCTCGTCCCTGACCCTTTTGGAGATCAAGGGATATGTGCAGCAGCATCCTGGAAAGCGGTTTGGTTTGATTCTACTGCCTGATAAAAACCTTTGATCGGTTTTTATCAGGTGCTGCTATCGCCGCTGCAAGCAAACTGCAGGTTTGCTTGCGGTAGTAACGCACAGTTTATCCCCCCGCATTTCATGCGGGGCAGCGGCCCTTGGCCGCTGGATTAAAACAGGAAATGTTTTAATCGGATAATAGTATGAATATGTAAGACATCGGAGGGAAACAATGGCGAACGCGAAAAAACTTGTCATTGTGGAGTCGCCTGCCAAGGCGAAGACAATCGGTAAATATTTAGGGCCCGATTATTCGGTGAAGGCCTGCATGGGCCATCTTCGGGACCTGCCCAAGAGTACGCTGGGCGTGGACATCGAGCATGATTTTGAACCCAAGTACGTACCCATGAAGGGCAAGGAAACCATCATCTCCGAGCTGCGGTCCGCCGCCAAGGGCTCAGAAGAAGTCTTTCTCGCAACTGACCCGGACCGGGAGGGCGAAGCCATCTCCTGGCATTTGAAGTATCTTCTGAATCTGCCCGACGAAGGCACCCATCGGGTGACCTTCAACGAGATCACAAAGGGTGTGGTGAACAGCAGCATCCGCGCCCCAAGACAGATCGACATGGATCTGGTGGACGCCCAGCAGGCCCGCCGGGTACTGGATCGGATCGTGGGCTATCAGCTCTCGCCCCTGCTCTGGAAAAAGGTCCGCCGGGGGCTTTCCGCCGGGCGGGTACAGTCCGTGGCCACACGGCTGGTGGTGGACCGGGAAGAGGAAATCCGGGCCTTTGTGCCGCAGGAGTACTGGACCATCGACGTGTCGCTCCGGCGGCAGACAGGCCCCGGTTCCTTTACGGCCCGGTATCACGGAGAGAACAAAAAACGGGAGCTCCACAATGAGGCCGAGGCAGATGAGATCCTGCGGGATATCGCCGCGCACCCCTTTGCGGTTTCCTCCGTCAAGCGCTCCGACAAGAAGCGGACCCCGGCTCCGCCCTTCATTACCTCCACGCTCCAGCAGGAGGCCTCCAGAAAGCTCAGCATGACGCCCCGGCGTACCATGGCCATCGCCCAGCAGCTCTATGAAGGCGTGGATGTGGCAGGAGAGGGCACCGTCGGTCTTATCACCTATATGCGTACCGATTCCCTGCGCCTGTCTGAGGAGGCGCTGGCCTCCGCGGGACGCTTTATCAAAAGCCGGTACGGAGACGCCTATTACAGCGGTCCCCGCCGGTACAAGACAAAAAACGCCGCCCAGGACGCCCACGAAGCCATTCGGCCCAGCAATACGGATCTGGACCCGGAGTCCATCCGCAGCAGCCTGACCTCGGAGCAGTATAAGCTGTACCGGCTGATCTGGAGCCGGTTCGTGGCCTCGCAGATGGCCAACGCGGTGTATGACACGTTCTCGATCGACGCCACATCCGCGGGGCATATCTTCCGGGCCAATCATCAGTCTGTCCGCTTTCCCGGCTTTTTGGCCGTCTATGAGGAGGGAAAGGACGACGAGGAGGACGAAAAGAGCACGCCTTTGCCGGATCTCCAGGAGGGCGAGACCGTCGCCTGTACGGGGAGCGAAAAGCTCCAGCATTTCACCCAGCCTCCGGCACGGTTTACCGAGGCAACCCTGGTAAAGGCCATGGAGGAAAAGGGCGTCGGACGCCCCAGCACCTATGCCGCCACTGTGTCCACGATCCTTGATCGGGAATACGTGGTCAAGCAGGACAAGCGGCTGAGCCCCACACCCCTTGGCGAGGTGGTCACGGGCCTGATGAAGGATCGTTTCACCGATGTGATCGACGTGGCCTTTACGGCCAACATGGAGGAGAAGCTGGACCGGGTGGAGGAGGGCGCCGCCGACTGGAAGCAGGTTCTGCGGGATTTTTACGCAAACTTCCACCGGGAGATGGAGGAGGCGGAAACCGCCTTGGAGGGCGTTCGCCTGAAGGTCCCGGATGAGGAGACCGACGAGGTCTGCGAGGTCTGCGGCAGGAAAATGGTCATCAAGGCCGGACGCTTTGGCAGGTTCCTGGCCTGCCCGGGATACCCGGAATGTACCAATACAAAGCCCTTGGCGGAGCGGATGCCGGGTCGCTGTCCCAACTGCGGGAGCGGCATCCTCAAACGCAAGAGCCAGCGGGGCTATGCCTATTACGCCTGCGAAAAGGGCAAGGAATGCGGCTTTATGACCTGGGATGTTCCCACGGCCGAGGACTGCCCCTACTGCGGCCAGACCCTGTTCAAGAAATCCGGAAAGGGTCAGAAGAAGACCTTCTGCATCAACGAAAAGTGCGAGAACTTCACCCCCGAGGAGCTTCGTCCGGGCTACCGGAAAAAGAAGTCTGCCGAGGGGACTGACAGCGCGGGCGAGCAGGCGGCTCCCGCGGTGAAAAAAGCAGCCGCCGGGAAATCCGCCGCCGGGAAAACAGCCGGAACAAAGAAAAGCAGGAAGACCTCAGGTGATAAGGCATGAGCCCGGCGGTAACGGTAATCGGCGCGGGACTGGCCGGCAGCGAGGCCGCCTGGCAGCTCGCTGAGCTGGGGCTCACGGTGGAGCTGGCGGAAATGAAGCCGGAGAAGATGACGCCGGCCCATTCCTCCGATTTGTTTGGGGAACTGGTTTGCTCCAACTCTCTCCGGGGCGACTCCCTGGCCAACGCCGTGGGCCTCCTGAAGGAGGAGCTTCGGCGGCTGGACAGCCTGATTCTTCGCTGCGCCGAGGATCACAGGGTCCCGGCCGGCGGCGCGCTGGCGGTGGATCGCGTGGCCTTTGCGCAAGCGATTACGGATGCAATCTCCGGCCACCCCAATATTGAGATCGTTCATCGGGAAATGACGGCAGTCCCCCAGGGACCCGCTGTCATCGCCACCGGCCCCCTGACCTCCGACCCCATGGCGGAGGCCATTGCCGATTATTTCGGCGGCAGCAAGGGCCTGAACTTCTATGACGCCGCCGCCCCCCTTGTGAGCTTCGAGTCCCTGGATATGGACCGCTGCTGGTTTGCCTCCCGCTATGATAAGGGCACCGCGGACTATATCAACTGCTCCATGGATTATGCGGAGTATTCTGCCTTCGTCCGGGAGCTTGCCGCCGCACAGCAGGCGGAGGTCCACGGCTTTGAGGATGAAAAGGTCTTTGAGGGCTGTATGCCTGTGGAGGTCATGGCCCGGCGGGGAGAGGATACCCTTCGCTACGGCCCCTTGAAGCCCGTTGGCCTGAAGGATCCCAAAACCGGCCGGGAGCCCTATGCCGTGGTTCAGCTTCGGCGGGACAACGCCCAGGGCAGCATCTATAACATTGTGGGCTTCCAGACCCATTTGAAATGGCCGGAGCAGAAGCGGGTCTTTTCCATGATCCCGGCTCTCAAAAACGCGGAGTATCTGCGTTACGGCGTTATGCACCGCAACACCTATCTGGATTCTCCCCGGCTTCTGGACCGCACCTATGCGGCGCGGAAGGATCGTGGAATCGTATTTGCCGGGCAGATGACCGGCGTGGAAGGCTATGTGGAGTCTGCGGCCTCCGGACTGCTGGCTGCATTGGAGCTGGGCATGCGAATCAAGGAGCGTCCCGCCCTGGATTTCCCGAGCTGGACCGCCGTAGGGGCGCTGGCTGCCTATATTTCCAACCCTTCTGTGACGAAATTCCAGCCCATGAATGTCAATTTCGGCATTATCGACCAGCTGAACTACAAGTTCAAGGGGAAAAAGCGCGACCGGTACCTGGAGGTATCCAGACGGTCGCTGGAGACCATTGATCAGATCGCGTCCCGGCTGCGGGACCATGAAAGGAGCAGCGTATGAAGATCATCGTAGACGCCATGGGCGGCGATAACGCCCCAAAAGCGCCGGTCCTGGGTGCGATTCAGGCGGCGAAGGACTTTGGCGTGGAGATCGTTCTTGTGGGTCAGACCGACCGGATCCTGGAGGCCCTGAAGGAGGAGGGGATCGACACCCTGCCTCCCGGTGTGGAAATCGCCTTTGCCTCCCAGGTCGTCACCATGGACGCCGCTCCCACCACCGTGCTTCATGCCTATAAGGATTCCTCCATGGTGGTTGGCGCAAGGCTGCTGAGCAGCGGCGGCGACGCCTTCGTATCCGCCGGCAGCACCGGCGCGCTTCTGACCGTGGGCACTCTGGTAACAAAGCGGATCAAGGGCGTCAAGCGGGCGGCCATCAGTGTGGTTTGCCCCACGGAGAAGGGGTCCTGCGTGATCCTGGACGTGGGCGCAAACAATGAGTGCACCCCGGAATATTTGCAGCAATTCGCCTACATGGGCGCGTTCTATGCGGAAAAGTACCTGGGTATCTCCGATCCCAGAGTGGCGATTCTGAACAACGGCGCCGAGGAAACAAAGGGCCGGGAGCTGCAGAAGGAGACCTACGCGCTTCTGAAGGACGCCGGAGACCTTCACTTTATCGGAAATGTGGAGGCCAGAGACGTGCCCCTGGGCGGCGCGGATGTAGTGGTCTGCGATGGCTTCTCGGGGAATATTCTGCTCAAGAGCGTGGAGGGAACCGCAACCTTTATGGCGCATAAGCTCAAGGAGATGTTCACCAAAAGCGCAGCCACGAAGCTCGGTTATCTGCTCTGCAGGAGCGGCGTGGCCGACTTTAAGAAGCTGCTGGATTCCAGAGAGGTGGGCGGCTCCATGTTCCTGGGCATTCAGAAGCCGGTGGTAAAGGCCCACGGGTCCTCCGATGACTACGCTATGATGAACGCGATCCGTCAGGCCAAGATCTGTGTGGAGACCGGCGTCTGTCAGGCGATTCGGGACCATATGGACCAAATGAACGCACCATCCGGCGAAACGCCTGCGGAAACCTGAGGAGGCCTATACATGCTTTCTGATTTTGAAGCCAGACTGGGATATGCGTTTCAGGACCGCGCTCTGCTGGAAAACGCTCTGACCCACAGCTCCTACGCCAACGAACACCGCAGGGAGGGGGCGTCCAGCAATGAGCGCCTGGAGTTTCTGGGCGACGCGATTCTGGGCTTTGTGGTGGCGGACCACCTGTATCGGACTCACCCCGACAAGCCCGAGGGGGAGCTGACCAAGATTCGGGCCGAGCTGGTCTGTGAAAAGAGTCTGGCTGAGGTGGCAAACAAGATCCATCTGGGCGACGTGCTGCTGCTGGGCCACGGGGAAAGCCACGGCGGCGGAAGTCACCGCCCCTCCATGCTGGCCGACGCTGTGGAGGCCGTACTGGCCGCCGCCTATCTGGATGGCGGATTGGAGGTTCCCCGGAAGATCATCTCCCGTTTTATTCTTCAGCGGGAGTCCGCTGTTTCCGGGAGTCAGGATTACAAGACCAGGTTTCAGGAGCTTGTCCAGCGGGAGCCGGACCGTCATATCTCCTACCGCCTGGCATCTGAGTCTGGCCCGGACCACGACAAGCGGTTTACCGTAGAGGTGCTGCTCAACGACGAGCCGGTAGGCTCCGGTGAGGGAAGCAGCAAAAAACGCGCGGAGCAGGCTGCCGCCAAAGACGCCATGGAGCGTCTCTTTCCCGGCGAATGATTGAATCTGTCCGATCAGAAGAAGACCGCCTTCTTTTGATCGGACAGATTTTTTTGCTTGTGAATCAGTCTGAAAATACCAAATATTGACATTGCTGTGGATGTGTTATACAATGGGGCAGGAAAAATAGAAAAATAAGGAAGCAGAAGGATTTCGATGTATAAAAACACCAGAGGATTTCAACCGGGGCGTAGTATAGTGCCCTGGTTTTCATAAGGCTTCCGTGTCAACCGCACGATTCCATACCCTTTAAGAATTCGCCGCTTTTCGACATTACTTCATGCGATAACGCATCGAGTTGTGTCGAAAGGCGACTTTTTTTATATCCCATTAATACCAAAATCTGTTATTTATGCATAGAAAACACAATATTTCGCGGTAGATTTTCGTCGTTTATTCGTGGCCCGCCTTGTTCTGTTCGGGATTTCCACATTACTGAACGGAGGTAAAGGAATGTACGACAAAAAATCGCTGTACGGCTTAAACAAAACGGATCCGGACCACATTACATACACGGATGCGATCAAAGGGAAAGTTACGCTTTCCCATAAAGCGTTCTCATCCCGTGAAGAATTCTCAAAATGGAAGCGATGGTCTGACGCCGATTACCGGCAGGAGGAACAGGGAGATAATCGGTTCTCGCGTCACAACTATCCCATGGCTTTTGCGACGGACTATGTGAATGATGATACACCGGAATCTATTTTCAGCCGGAAGCTGGACCGGAGGGAGCAGATTGCAGACTGCCGCGGAATTGTTTCCGACATTCAAGCGATCGTAACTGAAACGCAGTTCCGCAGAATGTGGCTTTACTATGTGATTGGAAAGACGGAGGTCCAGGTTGCGTTGTTGGAAGGATGCTCTCATCAGATGATTTCAAAGTCACTGGCGTCTGCCAGGAAAAAAATAATGAAAAAATACGGGAATACAGGGTGCAAAACCGGCCTCAAAACGCCCGCTATATGAACCGGCACCGTCTCGTCTTCCCCCGTGCGCTCCAAATCGGGAGAAGGGAAGTGCAGAATGGGTTCGATGGGAGGTGATTAAATGCAGAAACTGGAAGCAATAAGGAGCGGGCTGAGCAGCAGCCGGGCGCTGCTGTCCAGCGCGCTGCGGCATGACACGCAACACGAGGAGCGACAAGCGACGGAGGACTTTGCCAGGCTGATGGACTGTCTGGAGGAGATGGAACATCTGGTGGGAAACATGATCCTGAGCGCGGAGCTGACGCCGGAGCAGACAGCGAATTGGCTGCTTTGGACCTGGCCGTTCAACGATCCATCCGGTGCGGACGCGTAAAAAACTGCCCTGCCTGATCATCGTTTTAGCCGCAAAGGAAATAAGTGAACGAAATTTTCACCATGCATGTCCGTTTTATGGGACTTTGTTTACTGTATGATGAAGCCAGAAACAACGAAGCAGAAAACAAGCCAGATATAAACGGAGGTGCAGTGACATGTATGAATTTCGGAATGTTCGTGGACACATTGAGGTTTATGACGCTTCGGGATCCTTTGTGCTCTCCGCTGACAATGAGCGGGAGGCCATGGAAGAACTGGAGGCGGACTGATATGAAGGAGTTTGGAACCATTTTGGTAACAGCCGTAACCGTTCTAGTTATGCTGCTGCGTACTGTGCTGGCGGGCATATAATCATTGCAATTGCGTCCGGTTCCGGCTATAATGGAGAGCGTCGCCTGACCAAAAGAAATGCGCTGATGGGAGATGCCTGCCATGAAGATCCTGCTCATCCGGCACGGGGATCCGGATTACGAAAACGATACGCTGACGCCCAAGGGTTGGCATGAGGCGGAGCTTCTTGCCGACCGCGTGGAGAAGCTGGACATAGCCGCTTTCTACGTCTCGCCTCTGGGACGGGCCAGAGATACGGCTTCCGTGACCCTCAAGCGCATGGGCCGGACCGCGGAAACCCTGGACTGGCTTCAGGAGTTCCCGGCCCGCATGGTGGACCCGGATATCGGCGTGGAGCGTGTGGCCTGGGATTGGCTTCCCGCTACCTGGACCGCCGAGGATGCCTATTTTGACAGGCAGGCCTGGATGCACACGCCCATTATGGAGAGAAGCAATGTACCGGAGATTTACGCATCGGTCTGTGAGGGTGTGGACGCGCTGCTGTCCCGCCATGGCTATGTCCGGCAGGGAAACATGTATCGGGCAGAACGTCCCAACCGGGATACGATTGCGCTGTTCTGCCATTTGGGACTGGAATGCGCGGTCATCAGTCACATGCTGGGCCTGTCGCCCATGGTGATGTGGCACGGCTTCTGCGCAGCGCCTACCGCTGTGACAACCATGATCACAGAGGAACGGCGTCCGGGCGCCGCCTTCTTCCGGGTAAACGGCTTCGGCGACATCTCCCACCTGTATACTGCGGGAGAAGCGCCCAGCTTCTCCGCCCGCTTCTGCGAAACCTATACGTGCCCGGAGGAACGGCACGACTGATCATACTACGCACTGATAGAAATCTTGATTTCTATCAGTGGCGGCTGCGCCGCTGCTTGCAACCTTTCAGGCTGCAAGCGGTAGTAAGGAACAATTTCACGCCCTCGCATTTCATGCGAGATAGCGGCCGATGGCCGCTGGATTAAAACACTTCATGTTTTAATCAGTGAATAGCAGCAGACGGATTCATAGACCGCCCTTTCCCAAGGGAGGGGCGGTCTTTCCTACCTTTGATGGTTGCTTAATAAGTAACATTTGTGCGATTGACAATGCTTAATAAGCGTTATATACTGTGGTCGAAGGGAGGTGAGACCATGGATACAGGAGAATATATCTGTATTGATCTGAAATCCTTCTACGCTTCGGTGGAGTGTGTGGAACGGGGGCTGGACCCGCTGACCACCAACCTGGTGGTCGCAGACGCCAGCCGCACGGATAAAACCATCTGTTTGGCCGTGTCTCCCAGCCTAAAGGCCAAGGGCATCCCGGGACGGCCCCGATTGTTTGAGGTAGAGCAAAAGCTCAGGAACCTGAAGCTGCGGACGGGGGAGGAGGTACGCTATATCACCGCTGTGCCGCAGATGGCGAAATACATCCAGGTTTCCTCCGATATCTATTCCATCTACCTTCGGTATGTGGCGCCGGAGGACATCCACGTCTATTCCGTGGACGAGGTGTTCATTGACGCCCGGGCCTATCGAAAGCTCTACGGCATGACCGCCCGGGAGCTGGCGCTGACCATGGTCCGGGACGTGCTCCGGCAGACCGGCATCACGGCCACTGCCGGCGTGGGAACCAATCTGTATCTGGCCAAGGTGGCCATGGACATCGTGGCAAAAAAGATGCCGCCTGATCCGGACGGCGTCCGGATCGCCTCCCTGGATGAGCAAAGCTATCGGGAGCTGCTCTGGGAGCATCTTCCCCTGACGGACTTCTGGATGGTGGGGAAGGGAACGGTAAAACGGCTGGCCGGCGCAGGGCTCCGAACCATGGGGGATATTGCCCGCTGCTCCCTGGGCGGGCCGTCAGATTTTCGCAATGAGGATACCCTGTTCCGGCTCTTTGGCGTCAATGCGGAGCTGCTCATTGACCACGCCTGGGGCCTGGAGACCTGCACCATGGCGGACATCAAGGGCTATCGCACAGAATCCAAGTCCGTCAGCGTGGGACAGGTCCTGCCCCGTCCCTATGAACACGAGGAGCTGGGGATCATTCTCCGGGAAATGACGGAGCAGCTGGTCTATGATCTCACGGACAAGGGGCTTCTCACCGACGCCATTGTACTGCACATCGGATATGATGCGGAAAACAAGCGGTTTGCCGGCCCGAGCGTTCTGGACTACTATGGACGCAGAATTCCCCGGGCATCCCACGGCACCGCTTCTCTCGGGACGCCCACAGCGTCTCTGTCCGCCATTACAGCGGGAACCATGTCCCTGTTCTCCCGGATCGCGGACCGAAGCCTGACAGCCCGGCGCGTTACGGTGGCCGCCATTCGGGTGCTGGAGGAACCGGAGGTGCCGGTCCAGCTGGACCTCTTTACGGATCTCCGGCAGAGGTCCCGGGAGCAAAGCCTCCAGCAGGCTGTTTTGCGGCTTCGGAAGCAGTATGGAAAGAATATTCTCTTAAAGGGACACGACTATCTGGAGGGCGCCACCGCACGAGACCGAAACGCCCAGATCGGAGGACACAGAGCATGAAACGCTACAACGATATACTTCATTTATCCCGACCCGCGTCCCGCCATCCCAGGATGCACCGGCAGGATCGGGCCAAGCTGTTTGCCCCCTTTGCGGCACTCTCCGGGTTCGAGGACTCCGTCCATGCGCGGGACCGGCTTCTGTTTCCCAGGGCCGTTCTGGCGGACGACGCCCAGCTCCGATTGGACCGGAAGCTCCGGCGGCTGGAGCCCGGGGATTACGTGACAGCCGTTTACTTTCTGCCGGAGAAGACCACGGCGGAGGAGGGCCGGTATCTGACCGTTTCCAGCCTGTTTTTGAAAATCGACGAGGTCCGGCAGCGGCTCTGCCTGGATGGGGCCTCCATTCCGCTGGAGGACCTTGTGGAGCTCACCGGCATGGGCGAAGCGGAGGGACACTATGAACCCCTGCAGTAGACGGAAGCAATACGTGGAGGTGCTGGCCACCCATTTCATAGACGGCAGTATCCAGCCCAGGACCATTGTAACGGCGGACGGCGCCTCCTATGAGATCGACCAGGTCCGGAGCGTGGGCCGCGGAAAGTCTCCCCGGACAGGAGAGATCGCTACCCGCTACCGGATCCGCATCGGCAGCCATGAGACGTATCTCTACGAAGATAACGGCAGGTGGTACGTGGAATACAAGGAAGCCCGGCAGAAATGATAAATCCGGGCGCGCCAGGGACCATATCCCCGGTGCGTCCGGACATATTTACGAATCGTGAAACAGAAGTTTATTCCACACCTTGATGGTCTGACCCACCAGCAGCGCGGAAGCAGCCGTTCCAACGTGGACCGCCTGGAGCCGGTGGAGCACGCTGAGCTCAATGATCACGGCGCAGGCCACCCAGGTGCAGTCGCCGATGATCTTGACCTTGGCATAGGGCTTCCGATAAACGGATGAAATCGTGCGGATCAGACCGTCGGGAGAGGGGAGCATCAGGTCCGCGTTGTTGATCAGCGCAACGCCGAGCCCGGACACGGGAATGCCAAGCACCAGAAGCAGGATCCGCAGAGGAAGAACATCCGTTTCAAAGGAGAAGACCCAGAGCATAAAGTCGATGAGGTATCCGAAAAAGATTCCCACGGGAAACATCAGAAGGGTTTTGATCGCGAACTTCCTGGTGATCACAAGGATTGCAAGGATGCAGAGAATGTGAAAGAGAATGGTCCAGTTTCCCAGGGAGAGCGCCGGAAGGACCTCGTTGAGGGCCAGGGGCAGGGAGGTGATGGGCGTGATGCCCAGCGCAGCCTTTTTCATCAGTACTACGCCAAAGGCCATTGTGCAAAGCCCGAGAACATATTTGACGTATCGATTCATCCGCATCCGTCCTTCCGGAAAGCCGCCGCAGGCGGCACATTGCGTTTATTTTATGCCGAAACTCACCGCCTGTCAACCTGGAATGCAGAGACTTCCGTTTTTCCTGGTTTCATAGTATAATGAAAAAAACCGGAAAGGCAGGAGGTCCCAATGGAAACACATGTCTATCTGATCCGTCACTCCATCAAAATGCGAAGCCCGATAAAGGGCGCGTTTTCCGTATTTGACAAAATGCAGCCCCTTTCCGGCGAGGGAGAAGCACGAGCGAAAATGCTGCTGGATTTCCCGGCGCTTCGGAACGCCGACTATGCCGTGGCCTCCACCATGTCCCGGTCCCTGGCTACGATCCGCTACCTTCTGGAGGCGGACAATGTACCCTACGCCATTGACGACAGGCTCCGGGAGCTGGACTTTGGAAAAAAGCCGGAGGACCAATCCTTGGATGAATTTATGAGGGAGAAGTGGGTATATCCCGAGAGAGTTCCGGAGGATGGGGAATCTGTCCTGCAATGCCGCCAGCGCATGGAGGCGGCGATTCAGGAGGCAGTGGCCGAACATCCCGGCGAAAAAATCCTGATCGGCTCCCACGGCGCTGCCATCGGTTCCTATCTCAGCGGTATTCTTTACGGTTTAGACGACGATTTTGTGCGAAGCATCAATCTTCCGGATGTGTTTCACCTCACCTTTACGGGCGAAGGAAAGCCGGTTTATGAGCGCCTGGAGATGCCGTTCCCGCTGCCCAAGCGGGAGTTGCCTCCGAAGGATGTGCGATAAAACATCGGCGGGCGTCATTGCCGGAATTGACGAAGTTTTAAAATCTTTGATATTGCTTGTAACAATAATATCTGCGCGAGCGGTAACGGCGCATTTTTCCTGCAAACAGTCTTCAAAGTCAGGAAATTTTTCATTTTTTGCCGCGTTGACAACTTCAAAATGTGGCGCGGCTATGACTTCAAAAAAATCTGTCACTTTCAATAAAAGCGGGCGGCGTTCAGCCACAGGAAATTTTCTCAAAAGATACCAGATTGTTGAAACGCTGTGAAATGCAACGTAACCTTTAACTTTTTCTTTTTTGCACAAATCGGCAATAATTTTCACGTCGTCAAATTGAGGTTGGCGCACTAAAATTAAATCAAGTGCAACATTCGTATCAACCAATAACACCATATTTTTCATTGAGTGCTTCCTCCAATTCTTTGTCCCAGTCAATGCCGGAATTTAAAATTTCTCTGTTGCGTTCTTGCCATTCTTCAATCCACTTTAACGCCGCCGCCTTTTTGGGGTCTACATCTGAATCAAGAACTGCTTGAAGTTCTTCCCTCGTAAAGGGATATTTTTTTTCCGCCTCATTTTCTACCGGCGTTTCATTTTGAATTTTAAAATTTTGAATAGTTTCAACGAGTGCCGCCAATAAATTTTCCGGCATATCGTTTACCATTTGCAAAGCCTCTTGTCTTAAAGCAGTCATTTTGAGTGCCTCCTTCGTTTTTTGCAATTATAATTTTTTACGAATTGATTGTAAAATTTTCAAGATAATCGCGGTACAGCTGATAAGTTTTTCTGTCGCGCAGGTTCTGAATCATTGCAGTATAACCGTCGCTTGAATCCGTCACAATGAAAACCGTTTCAATTTGCGGCAACGCCAAAACTTTTTCCTCAAATTCGGCGAAGTATCTTTCATCAATCAGCACTGCAAATTTATTTTCCGGCAAAATTAACATTGGCGGCAAAATTTCTTCAACAGTCGGACACTTGCCGAAACTTCCCGCCTTAATCCAAATTACCGGCAAAATTTCTTTAAACTGCCTGCCCAGTGCCACCGCGTTTTTGTTCAGAAATCCCAACTTGAAAAAAGCGGCGTTTGCTTTAAAGCCGTCCGCCATTGGAATTTCACTGCCCAAATAATTCCCGCTCAATGGTTCGCCGTGAATATTTTTGCCGCTGATACTGCAGACTGTCCGCGCCCACGTCACATACCGCGCCACGCCTAATTTTTGCCATTCTGCGTCATTCGGCTGATAACCTGCGCGAGTCAAATTTTTTTCTTCGGATTCGGCTACTTCATTATTCGTTACCATTATGCAACGACGCCGCCCGCCGTCTTCCGCGTTCAATAAATTTACCGCGTGCATTGTCGTACCGCTACCTGCAAAAAAATCTACTATCAGCGCGTTTGGTTTATTCGCTACTATAAATCTTATACAATCTTCAACTGCATATAATGATTTTGGAAATGAAAATTTGCCATTACCAATTATTGAATCCAATAAATTACTTCCATAAGTGCGAGCGTTATATTTTTCATCAATTAAAAT